>NC_019729.1:572500-872783 GCF_000317475.1 Oscillatoria nigro-viridis PCC 7112 | reverse complement strand
GCTTTTGATGCAGGCAAAACCAGCAATGGTGCTAAGTTACATAAAGCGGTCTACAACGAATTGCGGGTTCGATTTGGGCTGGGAGCGCAAATGGCTTGCAATGTACCCAGACAAGTGTCTGGAACCTATAAGACTCTGTGGACTAAGGTAAAACAATCTAACGATGCTATTGCTAAAGGCTACACTAAGAGACGGTATAAAGGGCTAGACAAAGCCCCCAAATATATATCTCGAACTTGTACCCTAAATTATCAACGTGACTACTCTTTTAAAGCCGAGAGGCAAGTGATTATCATCACTCTCCAAGGTCGAATAGTTGTCTCGTATGATGGTTACAATAAGCATTTAGATTTAATTGCTAATGGTGCAAGGATTGGAGCCGCTAAAATTGTCTATCAGCGTTCCTCCAATATCTACTATCTGATGGTAAGTATCGAAGTAGAAACGCCTAAGATTGACCCACTGAAAATAACTAGAGTCTCTGGTGTTGACGTGGGTATGCGCTACTTAGCGGTGGAAATAGACTTGCAAAATAAGGCTAAATTCTACTCAGGGAAGAATGCTAGACATAAAGCTAACCGCTACCATAAAGCACGGATGACTCTTCAGCGTAAAGACACTCGTTCAGCGAAGCGAAGACTAATCGCTTTGTCTGGGAAAGAAAGACGGTTTATCGCTGATGTAAACCACCAGATCGGTAAGGATATTGCCAAACCTAACACCCTAATTGGACTAGAAAACCTCACCGGAATACGGGACAGGACTAGGACGAAATCGGGCAAGAAGGCAAGCAAAAAGAGACGTAGAGCTAATCGAAATAAAGCTAAATGGTCTTATGCCGAATTGCACGGGTATATCGACTACAAAGCCAATCTAAATAATTCGTTAGCAACTAAAGTTCCGGCTCATTACACATCGAAAAGTTGTCCTAAATGTGGACATACTTCGGATGCTAATAGACAAAACAAAGGGCTATTATTCCGTTGCGAATGTTGTAGTCATGAGCTTCATGCAGATCTTGTTGGTGCGCGAAATATTGCAATGAGAGCGTTGCTAGTTCGGCAAGACTGGATGAGCACGGGGAGCTTGTCAGCATCCCCTGATGTATCGAGCGGTGAAACCAAAGCCCAAATCCTGCAAAGGTTTTCGGAATTGCGGTGGAGTTCAGATACAAGCCCACATCATAGCGGTATCCCGCTTGATGCTGGGTAGTTGACAAAGTAGACTTTCCCCTTATGCCTTGGTTTGGTAATCCTGGACGCACGGGCGGCCATCACCTTGCTTGTTGCGTGCGTTTCCTTCTCGTGGGCCCGCCACAACAGTAAAAAACCCGGTTTCTAGGCCGGGCGAGTGCGATCGCGAACTGTTTCGGCAGAATTTCCCAGTCAGAAGCAAAAATATACCAACTCTTGTGGCAACTTATTAAAGAATGTTTACAACAGCCCCAAAACCAAGTTGCGGCAGCTAAACTTAGAAATTTACAGTCGGCATTGACGCACTGTCAAAGTATTTTTGGACAAGTCGTAATAGCAATCTCGCGAGGCATCAAATGAATAACATCCAAAACTATCGCCTTAAATGTACCCTCACCTTTGGCGACATTTACGGTCAAATCATTGTTTGGCTGATAGTCATCTTCCTAAGTCTAGCGTCGGCACTCGCCTTGTGGAGTAGCGCCCGCCAAATCTACGCCTTGGCTACCGTCGGCTTGATTTTAGTGCTGTCTCTGCCCTTCTTGCTGTTTGCTTTCGTTACAACTCTGCTAAATAACATTGAAGTGCTTGCTGTAGAACCCGGTACGGAACCTCAACCTTCTGCAACGGGAAATCAGTCGCTTCAGAACCCTGCCGAAAGCGCCGGCTAGTCCAATTTGAGATTTTAACTTTTGATTTTCCATTCAAATCAAAAGTTAAAAAACTTCCTGCTCTTTTGGTAGGAAGTTTTTTTTTGCGTCACGATAAGCTGAGCAGAACACTCAAAATAATTAAAAGAAATGCTAGAACACGACGTAATCATTGTAGGCGGCGGTTTAGCAGGTTGCCGCGCGGCTGTAGAAATTGCCCGGACTGACCCCAGTTTAAAGGTAGCTGTCGTCGCTAAAACTCACCCGATTCGATCGCACTCCGTCGCAGCCCAAGGCGGCATGGCCTCCAGCCTGCAAAATGTCGATCCCGAAGACAGTTGGAAAGCCCACGCCTTCGACACAGTAAAGGGTTCCGACTATTTGGCCGACCAAGACGCGGTAGAAATCCTCACCCGGGAAGCCCCCGGTGTAGTCATAGATTTAGAACACATGGGAGTCCTCTTTTCCCGCCTCCCAGACGGCAGAATTGCCCAGCGCGCTTTTGGCGGACATTCCCACCGCCGCACCTGCTACGCCGCCGACAAAACCGGTCACGCCATCCTCCACGAATTGGTCAACAATCTGCGCCGCTGCGGAGTTCACATCTATCAGGAGTGGTACGTTACCCGCCTGATTTTGGAAGAAGGCCAAGCCAAGGGGGTAGTTATGTACCGCCTGCTAGACGGTCAAATTGAGGTTGTCCGTGCTAAGGCGGTGATGTTTGCTACGGGGGGTTACGGCCGCGTTTACAATACCACGTCGAACGATTACGCCTCGACGGGAGACGGTTTGGCGATGACCGCTTTAGCTGGATTGCCGCTGGAAGATATGGAATTCGTGCAGTTTCACCCGACGGGTTTGTATCCCGTGGGAGTGTTGATTTCGGAGGCTGTGCGGGGGGAAGGCGCTTATTTGATTAATTCAGAGGGCGATCGATTTATGGCCAATTATGCCCCGTCGCGGATGGAATTAGCCCCCAGAGATATCACCTCGCGGTCAATTTCCATAGAAATTCGCGCTGGCCGAGGAATTAATGTTGGTGGTAGTGCCGGCGGCCCCTTTATCTACCTCGATTTGCGGCACATGGGACGCGAAAAAATCATGAGCAAAATTCCTTTTGCTTGGGAAGAAGCCCACCGTTTGTTAGGAATTGATGCGGTAAATCAGCCGATGCCCGTCCGCCCTACCGTTCACTATTCAATGGGGGGAATTCCTACTAATATTAGCGGGCAAGTTCGCAGCAGTCCTGACAGTTTGGTAGACGGTTTCTTTGCAGCGGGCGAAGCAGCTTGCGTGTCTGTTCACGGCGCCAACCGTTTGGGCAGCAATTCGCTGTTGGAATGCGTAGTTTACGGCAAAGTTACTGGCGCAACCATAGCACAATTCGTGCAAAATCGCAAGTTGCCTGTCGTAGACGAACAGCGTTATATTACGGAAGCAAAAGAGCAAATTCAAGCACTTGTAGACCGTCCCGGAAAATACCGCATCAATCAAATCCGGCAGCAGTATCAAGATACTATGACTGAGTATTGTGGCGTATTTCGTAGCGCCGAATTGATGCAGGAAGGTTTAAATAAATTGGAGGATTTAGAGCGACAATATGAGGAGGTTTACTTAGACGATAAAGGCAAATTGTGGAATACGGAAATTGTAGAAGCTTTGGAGTTGCGGAGTTTGATAATTGTCGGGAAAATGATTTTAACTTCTGCTTTGAACCGGCAGGAAAGTCGGGGAGCTCATTCGCGGGAAGATTTTACCGAGCGGGATGACGGGAATTTCTTGAAGCATACAATGGCGTATTATTCGCCTGCGGGGATTGATTTGGCTTATATGCCGGTGGCGATTACGATGTTTGAGCCGCAGGAGAGGAAGTATTAATTTGTACGGGTGGGCAATGCCAGCCCTGTTAAGGTTGTGAAGAAATCCCTCAAACGATTGAAATTGCCTAGCGGGCGATCGTTAAATCTGATTCTTTTAAAAGTCGATCGGTAATCAACCAGGTTTATTGCAGATCGCCAGTCGGTAGGATGACGTAAAGCCGATCGATGACCCACGGGTTCTCAGAAACCGGGTTTTTTTACGAAAATACTTCGTTAAAAGCCGTCGAAACGGTAAAAAAACCCGGTTTCTTTAGTCTTTTTTAGCATGGCTGTCTTAAATTAAGCTCTTTTATTATCTATGCCAAGTTACGCAGAAATTGAATTGGAGAAGAGTGGATTAGCTGAACTACCCTTAGAACTCGATTCAAAACATGAAGGTTATGTTTATGGACAAAGCTTTACAAGAACGTGGGAAATTCTCGATATAGTAGCAAAGTTAAATGGCTTGCAACCTTTGAGTTCCTTTTACGCAGAGTGTGACATTCAAAAACAATGGTACGACTCAGCGGTTGGTCTTCAAACAGTTTCTGGTCTTCTCAACAAGTATTTTACAATCATTGGTTGCGGTACTGTTACATTTCTTTCAAGTGAATCTAAGAGATTGGATTGCGAACTTTCTGGCTTACCACAAGATGAGGCTATTTTAAAGGATGCTATTCGGAGTAAAGAGTTGTTTAATTACGCTATGTGGGACTTGCGAGCCTATGAGCTAATATTGAGAGGTGCTGTAGAGAACGGTGAGTGTTTCCGAATCGTCGTTAATTAAACTTTGGTGAAAGGTAGAATCGTTGCACCACCGATGAGCGATTGGAAGCTACTATGACTCAACAACCGCAACTTCCCGAACTAGAAAAAGTTAAGCAGACAGTTGCTAAAATGATTAATTAATGTGAAACTCATCTTGGGAATTCTCGACATCACAAGTAAAAAATGCTAGTCTGGGATAAATGCTGTTAAAACCATAAAAAATATCGTGGTTTTAAATAGTTAAAAATTATATATGAGTAAAACGACACAAACATCTCAATTCCAGCAAGCTCTTGAAGCTGTAGAAGTTTTATCATTAGAAGATCGAGCCATGCTTCTAGATATTCTTCAGAATCGTCTGCGACAACAGCGACGAAATGAATTACTCAAGGAAGTGGCAGAAGTTCGTCAAGAGTATGCTGAGGGCAATGTTAAATTTGGGTCTGTAGCCGATTTTATGGCGGAGTTGGATGATTGATGAAAATTGGTTGGACTCCCAAACCTATTCGTACTTTCAAAAAGTTAGTTTGTAAAAATCCTCAGCTTCGCCTTTTAATTGAAGCTACGCTTGAACTTTTGTCTGAAGACTGCTTTAACCCCAGCTTGCGAACTCAAAAACTGACAGGAGATTTATCGGGTATCTGGTCGTGTTCAATAGATTACGATCATCGGATTTTATTTGAGTTTGTGACCGATCCAGAAGATGAGGAGGAAGCTATTTTATTGCTCAAAATGGGTTCTCATGATGAAGTCTATTAAGACCGATCGCCCTTTTCCCCAATTCTCTCTCACTATCTCACCCGCCAGCATTATCCGTCACTTCCTCCACGGATAAACTTAACGCCTCCGCCACTTGTTCGACACTCAAACCCATTCCCAACAACCGGGGAATTGCATCCCTTCTTGCCTGAAATTCAGCTTGTCGTGCCTGCTCTGCACTCTCGCCTCGCTGTGGCAGTTCATTGGTGCGCGCTTTCCGGAGAGTGTAAGTATCAACCAGTCTACTGACGAAAACGTTAAGCTCTTCGGGATTCCAAGGCTTAGGAATGTAATGGCATAGTTGGCCAGCCTCAATAGCTTCAAAGAAATGTTCCGTATAACTAATTAACATAATTTGGCTCGTATCGGGGTACTGTACCGCCGTCAGACGGAGGAACTCAGTCACGCTCATTTGGGGCGTCGGCTCATCGCAGATAATGACGGCAACTTCTCCTTCCCTTGCCAAGATTTCTAGGGCGGCGGGACCTGATTCTGCCCTGAATACTTGATATTTGCGACGGAACTGGCGGTAAAGCAAGTCAATACTACAAGCCGTTCCATCCTCAACGATCAGCATTTTTAGGCGAGGATTTGGTGGGTGGGGAAATTTATCCGACATAGCTATACCCCTCTTTGTGTGAATGTGTTTCCACTATTTGTGATTTATTATTTGCACCAGTGCCGTTTGTGCAAGCAGCTAGCCATTTGATAAGCTAAAGGGGTAATGTCATTGCTCAACATCGGTTTCCCTGAAAAAGTTTATTGATAGCGATCGCCCTTTTCCCCAATTCTCTCTCACTATCTCACCCGCCAGCATTATCCGTCACTTCCTCCACGGATAAACTTAACGCCTCCGCCACTTGTTCGACACTCAAACCCATTCCCAACAACCGGGGAATTGCATCCCTTCTTGCCTGAAATTCAGCTTGTCGTGCCTGTTCTGCACTCTCGGCCCTTTCCCGCTGTTGTTCCCCTCGCAATCTCTCTAATTGAGCTCTTTCATCCCCGATCGACAGCAAATTACCTTCCTCGTCCCACCACCGCAGCCAAAGCATGGTTTGATTTTGATAACTACCTTGCCAAAGTCCCAATTCTAGGCCTAAAGGTGCAATGGGAAAATGACCGCGCTGATTGAGTTCTAACAGTTGATAAAACCCGTCAATCAAGCGATAAACTTCTAATCTGCCATTATTAACTTGGTAGATGCCGTAATAGGGAATTCGCATCACCCGCTCGTAAACCCAAAACTTTCCAGGTTTCGTTACCATCCCTTCATCCGATCGTGATAAAGGAGTACGTGAAGCGAAGCTATCCCGAAGGGAATCGCGCTCTTCATCCCCGTTCCCGCTAGCAAATTCCAAAGCAATTAACGGTGCTATGTGTTCCCGCCACAGCACGTAGGAACGCCGAATTTGACCGTCAATGTTAGGAGGTACATTCGGAACGTAAAACCAATCAGGAGCTTCTGCACCTTTTTCAGGCGGCTCGGTTTCTCGCCAGTAAATGCCGCAGTCTTGACCGATCGCATATTGTCCGTCAGGATGGCGCTGCTGCAAAATTTGCCCGATCGAATCAGTTAAAATTAAACTTTGCGGGTGTTCCTGAAAATTTTTTACAAAAGTACCGTCGGAGTCTGGTAATTGAGTGTGGTCAGGAAAAGCAGGAGGTAGAACAACGCGGTTAACGCTTTGGGTCATAATTCCCTCCGAGGTCTTACATAATTGGTAATTAGTAATTGGTAATCGGTAACAGGACGCTCCGCGCTAGGACTTATAAACCCGGTTTCGACCTGTATCTGTCGTCGTTCAACCAAGATTTATCTTAGAAACCGGATTTCTTTTCCTAAGTCCTGCGTAATTAAGAAGAAAGCGAGTAGTTTTGAGTTTAAAGTATTAAGTTTTTAACTTAATACTTTTTCACTGACAACTCAAAACTCTTTTACTTAAAACTTTCCTTAAGGTTTCGGTAGCGCACCTTCTGGACTAGGAGAAGCAGCCGGTTCTGGAGTCTTTGCAGCCGCAGGAGAAGGCGAAGGAGTGCCACTAGCTAACTGATTAATTTGGTCTTTATAGTTAGGAGGAGCTAACTGAGTAGCTCGATCGAACAGCGTTTTTGCCTCATCTGTTTTGCCCTGTTCCTTCAGCACGATCGCCTTTCCTAAAGTCGGGCGAAAATCTTTTGGATTAGCCTTAGCAGATTCGTCGTAAATTGCGATCGCCTCCTCGTAGCGCTTCTGCACAGCATAAACCTGCCCCAAAATCAACTGCACTGAAGTTACATCCACACTTTCCGGTTTCGCCAGATTTGCAGCCGGAGCGGCCTTCAGCGTATCTTGCAGCAGTCCGATCGCAGCTTCCGGCCGCTGCTGCACCAGCAGCAAATTCACCAACCCCTGCAAAGCCTTAATTTCCCCGGGTTTAGACGCTAAAATTGACCTGTAAGCTTGAGCAGCCCCTTCGCGATCGCCCGTGCGTTCCTTAGCCTGAGCCAGCAAAATCCCGTATTCAGTAGTCTCAGGATTCAGCGAAGCCAACTTTTCCAAAGGAGCGATCGCATCCTTAATGTCCCCCACTCCTTGCCCGATCAACTCCAGCCGCACCTGCAACAATCCCCGCAAAGCCGTTACGTTGTCAGGTTCCCGCTGCAAAACCAATTCGTATCCCCTAGCCTGAGCTTGCAGCAACTCTGATTGCTTCTCCCCAGACTGCGCCGTCTGAGTAGGCGTTGGAGTTGACTGACTTTGCGCTTGGCTGGCCTTGAGAATACTGTCCAAAATTGGCACAAGGGAAAATCCCAAAAAAGCGATGAGCGACAGCACCACCACCACAGTAATCAACCCACGACGCTTGTTTGCTTTTTCCATCATTCAACTATCCCAGCTTAAAATCTACTATTTTCTAAGAATTCAGGCATCGCCTGGGGGCATCTGCCATTTAACTAGATCCATGCAACCGCAAACGTTTTTAACTTCCAAGTCCCAACGGACAAAGCAGCCTTTTACTTGCAGCTAATATGGTAACAGACCCACAACTCCATGCTAGCTAAACAATTTTGGACACTCAGACCTGCAGCCCCAAGGACTGCGGTGTCTGTCCAATTTAGTCTGGTCAAGCTAAAAATTACCGAAAATATGGCGGATCAGCCCGTTAGGTAATTGGATTAAGTAAAATAGGCAAGCTGAATATCCTAAATGCTATTAGCCAGCAACTCCAGCTCAGCGCGATCGGCGATCGATCGGTCAGCAACTCCCAAAGTCCTTGCTCGCAAGGATTTTAGCAGCCAGCGAACCGATCGGCACTCGTAGCGTTGAAAGTTGGCGTTGACGGGTCACAACCAGACCTCCGGGCGCAAGCCCGCCTGTCAGGTGCTAGTAGTTTTTAAAGCAGTTTCTTCAGTTTATTCCTAATTTCCCTTAAGGGATGTGTCTCCGCTGCAAGGAGTTTTTATGAACCCCTCTCCCAACCGGTCTTCCAAATCGTCCAAATCTACTTCAAATCGCAAGGCTCAGCCCAGCGAGTTGGCCGTCAATCCGCCTAAAGATACAGATTCCATTCCTGAGACACCAGACGAAAGTTCGGTGCCTTCGGCGTTGGCTGCACCTGTTGACCAAAATCAACCGGCAACGCCAACAGACGCCCCAGCGTCCAAGGATAGGCTGCAACGACCACGCTACAGTTCTGCCCCCGACAAGGACAAAACAAAGCCACAAGACCAGCCCAGCAATGCTCCTGCACCCCCGGCGCCTGCAGCGTCTCCGACACCTGTCAGCGATACTCCAGCCCTAGCAGTCGCACCGCCGGCAAACGCCGAGCCAGCCGCTAACGAAAGTCAGGCCGTTGAGGACATACCCTCCGTCATGCGCCAACATCCCATTCCCCCCCCCAGCGAACCCAGACAGTACCGAGCTGTTGGTTTGGTGCGGGGCCGCTACACGCCATCAGAAGATCAATTCACCCGGGGTATGCTGATAGCTGCCGACGGAACTGCCATCGACGCAGTTTTGCTGGGTAGAGTCATGAGTTTAGTCAAAAATCACTTGGAGCTGGAACAAGAACACTTGTGGGTGGTCTATCCCCGCACCAGGCAAGAAGACGGCAACTTGCACGCCCAGATTATGGGGGTTTGGGAGCCGGAAACGCTCAAGAAACCTCCCGAACCGTCCTCTGATGAGGAAAATCAGGAAGCAGCGGAGATTGAGGCTAGTGGCGAAGCATCGACCGCATCTTTGTCGCCCTCGGAACCTGATGTTGAAGATGGCTATTTTTCGATTAGAGGTGAGGTGATTTATCAATCCCAAGACGAAGAAAAATATGTCATCGTCAAAATCAAGCAAGCTCCCCGCAAGAATGACGACAAGATGAAGTTTTTCAAACTCAAACTTAAGGGAGATTTAGCTACAAAGGCGATCGGGTTTTTCTGGGATTTCCACGTCAAATTGAAAGCTGACAGTCTGATGATTGAGCAGGCTAATAATATTGGTGCTCTGCCGATTAAAAAGCGGAAATTCCCCCCTGGCAGCAAGCCGCCCGGTGGCTTCAAAGGAGGAGGGAAGCGTCCGTTTACTCCTAGGCCTAGCGGTGACGGTGCTCCTGTAGGGCGTCCTACCATCAAGTCCGCAGCACCACCACCACCGCCTGTCCCGAAGGAACCTCTTCCTAAGCCGGTTAAGAAGCCTAAGCCGATCGAGGAATGAACCAATTTTAGATTTTAGATTTGAGATTTTAGATTAGTGTGTCCGAGACTAATTTACAACCGCTAAATCGCCAATCTAAAATCCTTTATTCGAGCCGGACTTGGGCGCCCCACAAATCTTGGGGGAGAAATACTCTGTCGGTGGGTAGGGGAGCAACTGGGGCCGTGAGGGTAAATTGACCCGCTTCAATTTGCTGCTTCAATTCCAATGCGACTTGCCGGGAGAGAAACATACTCGCCAGGGGGGCGGCCCGCACAGGTTTGCCCTCTATCAGGATGCGGCCAGTCTTTAATTGAGCATAGCTGACTAAACCGAATGTGGGACGAACGCGCCGGGGGATAGAGAAATCTACCACCGGCGCTACTATTTTTTTGTCTGATACTGCACAGTGGGCGACGACTGTTTCGTTTAAGACGGGAAAGGGGATGCCGACTCCCAGCATCAGGGATGGGCCGTAGTTTTTGAAGTAGCAGCCTCGCACCCATTTCGAGTTCATCTGTTTGGCGTCGCCGATGAGTGCGAGGGTGGCAGCGGGGCCGATGGGGGTGCGGTTGGGCTGGCGTTTTTGCAGCGGAAAGTGCTGGGTTCCTTCCCAGGTGATGTAGCCCTGAGCGCCTCCTAGGAAGATGCGGGTGCCGATGCCGATGATTTCGAGGTCGGGGTCGTTGAGCAGGGGAGACATGGCTCCAAGGTTCGAGTAGACGGCGTTGCCGAGGTTTGGTTGCAGGGGGCCGAGGTAGGTGAACAGCGGGCGATCGCCCCCGTTGACGCCAACAATAAAGTTTTGATATGCGTTGCGGGGATTGAATAAATAAAACTGGTTGATTGTATCGCGGGTAATCGTGGTTTCAAAGGAGGCGCGGGGGTAGCAGTCTGTTACTTGTCCCAAGGCGCGCAACTGCACGGGTTTGCCGGCTATTAAGTCTTCGATGACGTGTCCGCCTCCCCGTTCGCGGGATTCTTCGCCGTCTTCGGCTACTTGGGTGGCTCCCAGGTACAGGTCTACAGCCCCGAAGCCGGAGTAGGCTAAAACGCCGTCTAGCCAGCACTGGCGGATTTTTATCGGCGGGTCGGTATGGCCGAGGTTGATGATTGCACCGGAGGATTCCATGGGCTCGAAGGTGCCGGTGGTAATCACATCGACTTCTTGGGCTGCTTGGGTAATGCTGGTTTCTTGAACTCTAGTTTTGAGTTCTTCGATTGTCCAGACTGTGGCTTTGCCCTGGCTGATTTTATCGTTGATTTCGTCGATCGATCGCATAAGACTATTTTAGATTTTAGATTTTAGATTTTAGTGTGATGGAATGTCGATCGAGCGAATGCAGTTTTGGCGATCGGGCTGAGTTTGAGAACAAAGCAAAATGTTATAACAGATATCGGGATTATATTATAAATAAAATCAAGAGCGATCGCCATGACTCAAGCGATATTAAAACCCGTCACCTTCGATGAATTTATTGACTGGTATCCTGAAAATTCGGTAAACCGTTACGAACTCCACAATGGAGCTATTGTTGAGATGCCTAAAGCAACCGGAGAACATTCAGAAGTAGCGGGCTTCCTTGTCGCTGAACTCAACTTTGAAATCAGACGACTAGGACTTCCTTACTTCGTTCCCAAAGAATGCGTTGTCAAAGCTGATAATCAGCTATCTGGTTACGAACCGGATGCGATCGTTTTGGACAGGCAAGGGACGGACAGCGAACCGAGATGGAAAAAGGAATCTATCATTACAATGGGTAGTTCTGTCCGGCTAATTGTCGAAGTTGTCACTACCAATTGGCGGGATGATTACGGGTACAAATTGGTTGATTATGAAGCTTTGGGCATTTCTGAATACTGGATTGCCGACTATTTGGGACTTGGCGGGCGACGCTATATTGGCAATCCTAAACAACCTACTTTTTCTGTTTACCAATTGGTTGACGGTGAGTATCAAGTCTGTCAGTTTCGGGGCAGTGATAGGGTTGTGTCACCCACATTTGGGCAGTTGAATTTGACGGTTAAACAGATTTTTAGCGCTGGCAGATATCCGGTGTAAAATGCGAGGCTTCAATATAGTTATTTGAGGGCGTTCGTACCACAAATTTCCTAACTTTGTAGTGAATACTTCTGTACTCTAACTGGGAATGAATAAGAACTGAAGTCCTTACAAACCTTAATTATTGATGTTCAGGAGCGTCATTTTCTACACGATCTGGGATGTCGGGTTTGTGTTCTGGCCGCTTTTCTGGTCGGCTTTCGGTGACTTCTATAGATTCATATTCTTCATGGATAGCAGAATCGATTGCTGCTAAGGTTTTAGGACTGGCACTCCACTGGTTGAGGATATCTTTAATTAGGGCTTCCCTAATCCAAACTTGAGCTACAACGGTGAGGGGGAGGGCTAGCAATAGTCCTAAAAATCCAAAGAAGGTGGCGAAGAATACTTGAGATATTAAGGTAACAGCCGGCAGTAGCGCTACTTGCTGCGCCATAACGTAAGGGGTGAGGAGGTTGCTTTCAAATTGTTGAATTAGAAAGTAGAGGATAAGCACAAAACCGGATTTTAAGGGAGAGTCTAAAAGTGCGATCGTCATTGGGGGAATGACGCTCAAACCAGGACCGATATTTGGTATTAAGTTCAGCAAGCCGGCTAAAACAGCGTGAGCTAGAGCTAGGGGAACCTGCAATACTGACAAACCAATTAAACTCAGGAAAGTGATGACGCTCATGCTAATTAAAGCGCCGATTACCCATCGACCGAGCGCTATTTCGCATTCATCTAAGATGCCATCGATTCGCCGCCGATAAAAAGAGGGGAAAAGTTGTATAAATGCTTTGCGGTAAGAGAGAGGTTCTGCTAATGTCATCAAGGTCAAAACTATGACGAGCAAAAAGCTGAGGATAACACCTAATGTGTTGCCGACAAAAGCTCCTGCACCGCCGACGAGTTGGTTGAATAAAGGTTGCAGTTGTTGCATGATGTCGTTAACATCAAGATTTGGTAGCCGCTGACCAAATTGTCCTGAAAAGCGACCCTCAAATTGATCTATCCACTGATTTAATCTTTCTATTCCTTGAGGGGCTCTTTGGGTAAGTTGTTGAAACTGTTGGGTAAAGGGCGGTACAATTATCAGGAATAAGCCTACGAATACGAGGATTAGGAAGCTAACTGATAAGAGTACAGCGATCGATCTTTTGAGTCCGAATTTTTGCAAGTAGCGTGCTAGTCTGTTTAAGGCGGTGGCTAAGACGACGGCGGCAAACAGCAGCAGCAGGGCCTGCCTGATTTGCCACAGGATGTAACAAGATGTGATGAGGGCTAATAAGCCCATCCACTGTCCTAGCTTCATTAGATTTTAGATTTTAGATTTTAGATTTTAGATTGAGGAATAGGGTATGGGCATTACTGCTTGCTAATTGCTCTGCTGCCCAGAAGCGATAAATCGCATCTCTATAAGATACCTTAGATGCGGGCGATCGCATCTTTAATCAGATACACCTACTCGGACATTAGCATAAGCAGCCTCCTCAATTCCCTTTTGCGAACACCTGCTGCGCTGTCAGCTTCAATTCCGGGAAAGTTGGAGACTCAATACACTCGCCCCCTCGGAACAGTTTGACTTGATACTCGCCGTCAATTAGTTGGTAAACCGAAAAAGTGGGTTGTTTGGGGTTGCCAATAAACCGTCTGCCGCCCAATCCTAGATAGTCTATAATCCAATATTCTTGAATACCCATTGACTCATATGCCTCCAGCTTTAGGGCATATGAGTCACCCCAATTGGTGCTAGTTACCTCTACGATTAGGGGGACTGATGAACCCATTGTGATAATTGATGATTTCTCCCACCGCGGCTCGTTTCCAATGGTTTGTTCCTTGAGTACAATGATATCTGGTTCATATCCCGATTCCTCGCGCATGGGTTTGATGACGCATTCTTTGGGGATAAAGTACGGCAAATTAAGACGCTCAATCTCAATTCCTACCTTCAGCGCGGTAAAGCCGGCTACTTTAGAATGTTTACCTGTTGCTTGTGGGATTTCAACAATTTCTCCGTTGTGTAATTCGTAACGGTTTTCTCAATTTTCAGGATACCAGTCAATGAATTCATCGAATGTTACTAATTCTGTTATGGTTTGAATCATGGTGAGTGCCTCAACTTTGGTTGTGATAAGCTGTACGGGGAATTAAGATTTTGGCAAAAACACCGTCTTGAGGCCTAGTGTAGATCGATCGCACTTTTTGATGGCGTCTCTACTGCTGCTGTTGGCGCGATCGCCAGCCGAGGACGACTGCTAAGATGATACTGGGGGTAAAGACGGCGATGACGGCGTTGAGGTCGGTAGAGGGTATGGATAAGCTAGGCCCTGCGTACTTGATGGCTAGGGAAAGGGCGGCGGAGAGGGTGAATACTTTGAGGATGGGGCTGATGTTGGTGTTCATAGAGGTGGTAGTTGGTTGGGCGATCGGTTTTGAGAGTATTATTGCAAGTATGTGTTGCGGGTGGGCGGGCGGTTTGTGGATGGGGAGAGGGCGATCGCTTTTTCCCTAGGTGGCGAGGATAAGATGCCTTTCCTCTTTGGACTCAGAATAGGTCACGAAGTAATTTGGTAGTATTAGGCTGGATTAAGAATGGATAACAAAGAATCGGACATATTAGATAAAATTCGTCAGCAATTTGACAATTCTCCTTACCCGAGAATTTCCCTAGAACACTCTCCGAAAAATAGCCCGGAAGTTCTTTATTTTCATAACTTAGTCACGGCTTACTACTTAAGAAATCGAAAGCTTATCAATACTGAAGGCAAACTAATTCTGGATGCGGGTTGCGGTACTGGCTATACATCATTGGTTTTGGCTCTCGCGAATCCAGGAGCTAAAATAGTGGGGATTGATTTTTCAGAAGAATCTGTTAAACTTGCCCAGCAGCGCTTGGAATATCATGAATTTAAAAATGCTGAATTTCATGTAATGAAAGTAGAAGATATACCAAAATTATGCTTGCAGTTCGACTACATTAACGCAGACGAGGTTCTTTACATCCTACCCGATCCCCTTGCTGGAATGCAAGCGATGAAGTCAGTTTTAAAACCGGATGGCATTATCCGCACTAACCTCCACAGTTCTCTAGGTCGAACAGGGATGTTTCGAGCTCAGGCTATTTTCAAACTTCTGGGATTGTTGAACGATAATCCCGGAAAATTAGAGATTGAAATAGTTCGAGAGATGATGAACAGTCTGAAAGATGAATCCATGTTTAAGAGGCTGACGTGGAACTCTAACCAACCAAAAGATGAAGAGTGGATTCTAATGAACTACTTACTTCTGGGCGATAAAGGTTATACTGTACCCGAAATGTTTGCTGCTTTGAGAACAGCCGGTTTAGAGTTGATCCAGATGGTGGCTTGGCGTCGCTGGGAATTGACGGATTTGTTCGTAGATCCCGATAATTTGCCCGTGTTTTTGGCGGCAAGTTTGCCAGAAACTTCTGTGGAAGACCAACTGCATCTATTTGAGCTGTTACATCCTGCTAATCGCCTTCTGGACTTCTGGTGTGGCCATCCGGGCAAGGCTCAGCCGTTTGTGCCTGTGGCGGAATGGACTTTGGCTGACTGGCAAGCAGCACAAGTACATTTACATCCTCAACTGAGCACGCCTCAAGTGCGGGAAGACTTAATTAACTGTATTAACGACTATAGAGAATTTGAGATTAGCAGTTATGTCTCTTTGCAGGCGCCTGTTCCAGTCACGCTCAAAAGTATCATGGCAGCTTGCCTGCTGCCTTTGTGGGACAGCCCGCAGTCTGTACAGTCTCTTGCCGAGCGGTGGCTGAAGCTCAGACCGCTGCATCCTGTTAGTCTAGAGCCTGTGACGGAAAAGAAGGCGTTTGATGAAGTAAAAGACCTGTTGAAGGAACTAGAAGCTTTACTGTACGTACTTTTAAAGCGTTAAGGGCGATCGAGCTAAAAAAATTTGCAGGGGGTGATATAAAAGATCTCAGAAGTGGGTAAGTTACACTCAGGAGTTAGAAATCACACATTCCACGCCTCTAGGAGAAAAAACTTATGAAGACCGAATTTAAAACCAAGTTCCTGCAACACCTCCATCAAAGAAAGCAGGACAAAGGTTTCACGCTGATTGAACTGCTGGTAGTTATCATCATCATCGGTATTCTCTCTGCCATTGCTTTGCCTTCCTTCCTCAACCAGGCAAACAAAGCTAAGCAGTCAGAAGCAAAACAATATATCGGTTCACTGAACAAGGGTCAACAAGCCTTTTTTACGGAAGAGGGGAAATTTACAAGCGATATGAGTACCTTGGGTGTTGGTATTAAAACTGACACTACCAACTACTCCTATTCCTGTACAGGCACTGATAGCTCAGCCCTCTGTATGGGAAAATCAAAGAATACCAACACGCTCAATACTTATGCAGGGTCGGTGTTTCTGGAAGGAAATCCAAAAACATCTAGGTCAATACTTTGTGAAACTACGGCCCCTAGTCAAGCTGGTTTGATCGCTCAAGACGCATCAGATTGTGCGCCGATGAAGGCTGTTGGTGGCTAAAGCAGAAATCTATAGTGGCTGAGTTTTTGTCATCTGAGGCTGAACATTTTTCTGTCGCGCATTCTCCCTCCAAGCCTTAGCTTGGGGGGAATTAATTGTAGCCTGCTTCCAACCAGCTCACTTTATTTGAGGGTTGACTTACTAGAGGATTTTTATGAGTTCATCTAATACTTATGCAGTTGATTCGCAGCAGCAAGCCTATCAATGTTTGCTTCGGGGAGACTTTACTGAGGCTGTCAGCTTCTACGAAGAAGCAATTGCAAATGAACCTGGAATAAAATCCCACTACTGGCATTTGGGCTTGGTGCTGCTGTTGCAAGGGAAAGAAGCAGAAGCTCAGACGACTTGGCTGCTAGCAATGGCAGAGGGGGAAGCCGAAGAAGTTGAGCTCTGGACTGCAGAATTAATGCAGATTTTGCAAACAGAAGCCGAGCGTCGGGAGACTCTGGCAGATTATGCTGTGGCTTGGGCTATTCGGCAGCATATGCGGGAAATTAATCCGACTGATATCAATAACCTGTTAAATTTAATCGACCTGGATATCAAAGGCGAAACTCATACAGCAGAGGAGTTAATTTCTTACGGTGCGATCGAGCTTCTTCAGTCTGACCAACTGGTAGATGTGAATCCTGAACTATTGATGCAAGTGTTGCGCGGGGTATTAAATTACGCGCCTTTGCATCCACAAGTGCTGGAATTGGCAGAAGCTTGCGTAGCCCACGTGCGCGATCACAAGACTTTTATAGAGCTTTTGTTGCTAGCAGCTTTTAGAATTTCTTCATCGGAGGCACGGCCGGATCTGGCAGCAAGCTTTGCTGAGCTGGGTTTGCGTTTGGAACCCCAGCATATAGAAGTGCTGCGCCATTTGGCTGCTTTATATCAAGACGCTCAAAATTACTCGAAAGGTATAGATTTCGCTAAACAGTGCTATTCCCTCCTAGAAGAATTGCCCGAGCGAGTTTTTGCCAATCACCTGATTCTGCGGGGGTTGATGCACGCTGGTGGATATTTGGAAGAAGCTTGTTCACTGCTCCAGAAGCATGAATCCCTACTATTATCTTTGGTAGAGTTACAACCGACAACGCTCGATCAAATCACAACCATACGCTTATTTAGTACCCCTTATTATTTTCCATACTTGCGGGACGCGCCCGAGGCTAATAACCGTACTCGGAATCAGCTGGCTCATATATGTCAAAAAAATATTGAAATATATGCTAAAGATCGAGTTGAATTGTCTCGGCAGAGACGAGCGTCATCCACACAAAAAATCGATGCTAGTGCTAAACCTTTGAAGATTGGATACCTGTCCCATTGCCTTCGGGTACATTCTGTGGGCTGGCTAGCACGGTGGCTATTTGAGTATCACGACCAAGAAAATTTTCAAATTTACGCTTATTTAGTCAACTCTAAAGAGAGAAAGGACGATCCTTTACAGGAATGGTATATTAACCAAGCTTCTCAAGCGTACAAACTAGGAGTTAGAGGTTTAGAGATTGCCGATCGAATTTACGAAGATGATATTGATATTTTGGTTGATCTCGATAGTATAACTTTAGATGTTACCTGCGAAGTGATGGCCCTAAAACTAGCGCCTGTTCAAGTCACTTGGCTGGGTTGGGACGCATCGGGACTGCCAGCAATTGATTATTTCATTGCAGATCCCTACGTGTTGCCAGAAAATGCTCAAGAATACTACAGCGAAAAAATCTGGCGGTTGCCTAAAACCTACATAGCAGTGGATGGCTTTGAGGTGGCTGTACCAACTCTCCGGCGTGATGAGTTGAATATTCCGAGCGACGCAGTAGTATATTTGAGCGCTCAGAGGGGTTTTAAGTATAATCCCAATACAGCACGGCTGCAAATGAAGATACTTAAAGAAGTACCCAATAGCTACTTCTTGCTCAAAGGTATGGCAAATCAAGAATTAGTCAAAAGCTTTTTTGCTCAGCTGGCGGAAGAAGAAGGTGTAGATTGCGATCGCCTGCGATTTTTGCCGGGGGTGGCTTTATCTGCAACTCACCGTGCGAATTTGGGCATAGCGGATGTGGTACTTGATACTTACCCGTACAACGGAGCTACAACTACTTTAGAAACGTTGTGGATGGGTATTCCTATAGTAACCCGTGTCGGACAGCAGTTTTCGAGTCGAAACAGTTACACGATGATGATTAATGCGGGCATAACTGAGGGAATCGCTTGGACTGATGAAGAATATTTGGAATGGGGGATTCGTTTGGGGAAAGACTCTGCTTTGCGACAACAAATTTCTTGGAAACTGCGGCAGGCAAGGCAAACTGCTCCCTTGTGGAATGCTAAGGAGTTTACGCGAGAAATGGAGAAAGCTTACAAACAAATGTGGCAGAGGTATCTGGAGAAAAGCCCTTAACAAAGTTGCAGGTAAAGCCGTCTACAGTGACTTTACCTTTTTGACTTCCTCAGAGTTTTTCCAACTGATTTTGATTTATTGGTGACTCTCTTGCATAAAATCTTCTAGTTTCCAGGTGGGAATGTCTTCAGCTTTAGCTTGTGCGATCGCCTCTCTATTCTCATTTTCCCATACAATTCGAGCGTGAAGGCGAGGTATAAGTGCTTTCCACTGAATTTCGCTCAACTCTCCAATAAGTGAAATTTCTGGGCCTTCCGAAACGTCTAAATCCTCTGCCATCAACAAATTCATGGCAATGCTGGATAAAGCAAGATTGGCATCTTCGTCAGAAATATTGCTGCTGTCTACTAAGAGAGTCATCTTGCTTTTATCTGGGTGAGTTGCGATCGCTCTAACAACTCGTTCTATATCTACGCCCAAATACTCTTCCGGTTGCGTCCAATCTGGAAAAACAATTAAATTAATATCTTTCAAGTTGAGACGTAAGAGAGTTGTGTCAATCAAGGCTGAACTAACTGTTTTCGCCATTTTTGACCAAGAGAACTGTTTCGCTTGTGCGAGTCCCGCAGCAATCAATGACTTGCGAACTTTGGGTTTTTGTACTTCGCAAAGTGCCTCAGTTAGTCCATCAACATCCTCATCATTCACATATATTGCGGCTTCCCCTGCCACTTCGGGAATAGAGCCATTACGGCAAGTAATCACAGGACAAGCACAAGTTATTGCCTCTAGAATAGGTAAGCCAAAGCCTTCATATTTCGAGGGATGAACCAGCGCCACAGCACCGGCATAAGATAATCTCAACTCCTCATCGCACAGTTGCAGCATATGCACGGTACTACCCGATGTATACGCTCTAAATTTTGGGTCTAATAATACGCTACTCCCCGTGCAGACAATTTCAAAGCCCTGTCTGCTGTAAAGTTGAGCAAAAGCCTCGAAGAACAACGTCGCATTTTTATAGCTGCTGCCAACACCAACCAACATAAAGTAAGGCTTTGAGATGCCGTACTTAGTCTTAAAATGATTAATTTCATCTTCCCTGGCGGGCGAGAAACTAGCTGTCACACCGCAATGAGCTACCCTTACTGAAGCGGAAGAAACTGCGGGAAAAATTTTTACCAGGTCATTAGCTGTATTTTGCGAAATTGCAATGTAAGCAGAGGCGTGGCGAATTCCGTAATGCTTCTCGCGCCACATGGGAGAATCGGAATTTGGCGATAACACTTCTGGAATCATGTCATACGCCATGAATACAGAAGGCGTTGATATAGGTGTTGTGTAGTAAGTCGATATAAATAAGTCAGCTCCCTCTTCATTGCAGATTTGCTGTAGAATTTCGCGATCTGCCGCTGTGTTGTCGTAGTCATAAGGTGGCGCTTTCCGATACCAAATCCCTGGAATTTCGGGAGCAGTTCCATCCCTGTCAACAACAATAATATGTTTAGCAAACCCATCTTCAGCCCATTCTTCCAGCAACGAACACCAGACACGGGCTATGCCTGTTTTGTAGCGCTGGAAAAATACAGCGTCAATCACAATTGTAGGAGATTGTTTGTTGTTTGCTAAAGTTTGGCTCTGCAACCGATCGGGTTTTACAAACTGCCAGCCTGTGCCGCTGGATTCTTTCTTTGCAATTGGTACTACAGCAAGCGACTCTGCCATATCAACCGCTGTTGCATCTTGTACCCAAGAAAAATACTGACGTAACATAACTGGAAATTTATCCTGCTGCTGCAACGCCGTCCATTCCGAGAAGGCATTTTTATAACCGTAATATTGTTCTTTAAATCGTAGCTGTTCCGGCGTCACGTAAGCAAAATGCTGGAAAACCAACCCCTGTCTTTCTGTGTCCTCATGTAAAAAAGGGTTGACTGCTGCAAGATCCCTCCATTCGGCATCTGATAAAGGTTCAACTAATCTAGGAGGTTCGTGAGCTGCCCAAACACATCCGGGTTTAAACCTCCATGTTCGCAACCATTCTTGTGCAGGATTCTCAGCATAACAGTTGCGAGTGCTAATCACCAATTTCTCTCCTACAAAATACCAGCACCAGTAGAAAGCAGCAGTTTTTTCAGGATTATTTACGAACATCTGCCATGCTTGGCAAATTTGCTCGACAGTCCACAGTTCATCTACATCTACCTGCCACAGCAAGCATTCCTCATTAATATTTTCTAGCGGTGCATTCACCATTTCACGTTTTCCCTCCCAAAAAACATCCTTTGACTTGCGATAAACGGTGATATTTTCGGGATATAGCCGTGCTAGTTCGTCTAGGTATTCTGATGTACCGTCATTGCTGCGTCCGCTGCAATGGATTTCGTCAGGAATTTGCCCCCCTAACTTCAAACTCCAGGCAGTGTCGTACTTCAAATCCGCTACTCCTTCCACAATGTGCCAGTGCCATTGGAACGGTAGTTGCTGGAAGACTTCTATGTGATAGCGAATGAAGGGTTCGCCATTTAGGACGATCGTAAAAAAGTGAATGGGAAGCACTATTTTTTGAAAGATGGCGTAACCATTGCGTAAATTTACATTTTGAGCTATACACAAATAATTTTTATCGGCGCTCAATCTCTGAAAATTTTGGTAGTTTTTAAACGTATTTATATCGTCAAGTAAAATAATTTTTGCACCGTATACTTCCTCTAGTTCTGCCCTGCCAGTAAATTCCGAGCCATCTATTAGAACTGCATCAAAAACATCAATGTTATTTTCCTTCTTAATTTTTTTTATGCCGCCCTCTAAAACCATTGAATTTTTGAGGTAGTCCACATCCTGAGCTAGCCATCCTAGAACTGTATCAATTGGATATTCGTTAAGATTAGTACGATTTTTATAGTAAAAACTAATGACTTCATCTGCCTTTGAAAAATTAGCCAAAGAAACAGAAGAAATATTGTAGCACCTGACAAAAGGGTCATCTCTGTAGGTTTTTTGAAGCTCAGCAAACCGAGACTTGGAAATCTCCATACAGAAAAGGGTTGGCCGGTTAGGATTTTCCCGAAGACCTGTTACAAAGGCTTCTGTACTTCCTTGCCCTGAAGATGAGCCGATTTCTAAAACAGTTCTGATATCGGCTTCGCGAGCAATCTCATGAATTGCTGCGTAAAATTCATCATTTTTGATTTCGGGAGGAATCAAACGGTTGAGGTCAGAATTAGCCTTGTCAGTTTTTGTACTGCCAACCTCTTCATCTCGTAAAATTGGCTCGCTGTTCCACGGATCAAATGCAATTAGTTTTTTTGCCGACAAGTCGGGGCGCATGAAAAGTTGACCTCTTTCATTTAACATACAAGCCGCAAACGAAAATGAGCTATTTGAAATCGCTACTATATCGCATTGGCTCAACAAGTAAAAATCCAGATAAAACTCTGCTTGCGGTAACTCTACGCCTAAATCTTTTGCGGTAACGGGGTTGTATTCAATAAAATCGCCACTCACTTTTGCCGGTTCATCGCTGGCAATAAATAGTATGGGTTCGTCTAGGGTTTCCCACAAACCTTTTAGCCATGCTTTGTACCATTCGCTCGGCGCTATAAAAAAATACCCGTAGCCGTAATCTCCGCGTCGCAGATGCAAACCAACGATGGTTTTGCCTCGCAAGCGAAGGCTTGCTAAGGTTTCGCTGATTTTTTCTTCTACTTCAGCCACTGGTTTGAACAGCGAGCAAAAATATTCCTTGTGTGGCGCATAATATTTTGTATGGTACTGGAAATAACCCCAAAAATCCACTGCTTTCAATATTGTTTTCGCATTAGGTATGCGAGCTTCCGCAATGTTACTACTTTGCTCTACAAATACAGGTAACTGCTGAGATATTTGGGAATCGTTGTGACCAAAGAGATCTTGTCCAATCCAGCCTGGTGTCTCCACTCTCAAGTTATGTTCTTTGGCATAGATTTTTAAAAAGGCATACTGAAAGATTTGATTGGCAAACCGCCCATTTTTACCAAGAGTAGACATTGTAACAACTGGCTTTTTTACGTAAAACGCATCACCCCAAGATGGATGAAATGGTGTTGCAGTTGCTACGCGCTCAAAACCTTGCTTGTCTAGAAACTCGTCTAGCTGGTCAATTAAAGCGCAGCCTTCATAGAGTTCTTCATAATTAACTTCCGTAATAATTGCTTCTATATGTTTGAGAACGGTGAGAGATCCTTGCAGGGCTAACAGTTCTGCGCCTTGTATATCTATGACTAAAAAATTAAATTCTTCTGGGTTGATTTCCAGTTCTTGCAACAGCGTATCTAGGGTTCTTGACTGTACAGAGATTTGATGAGTTTCTTGGATATAGGGATAGATTTCTTGATGGCGTTTCAGTGGCAAAATTGAACTACTTTGATCGAAGGAAGTGACGCGTAAGTTGACGGTGCCGTTGTAATTGCCGATCGCACAGTTGACGGCTTGCACATTGCGATGTCCGGCTATATTTGCTTTTAATCTTTCAAATACAGTGGGGTTAGCTTCAACAAACAGCACCCTTTGCGTTCCAAGAGCTTGATATAGGGTAATCTCCTCCCCATCATGCGCTCCAATGTGGATAATGCCGCGCCATGTGAGAGAATATTGCGAACAAAGCCGCTGCAAATCGATCGCCATAGGTGCTTCCTCCAAGAGAGTAGATTTGAATCGTTCGTTTACGGCTAAAAAACTGCTGTATTCATAGTTTTCATATTGGGGGAGAAAGTTTGGAATGTGTTCTAAACCATTGGGTAAAATTTTAAATAAAAGGTATCGAAAATCATCTAAATATTCAAATACTTGTTTGAGAGTCGTATTAGCCTCTAAAAAAGTGCCACCATATGCAAATTGTATGTAATCAATTTGTCCTTTTTGTAATAACTTTTTTGCACCCTGAAGCGCTTCCCATTCCCCCCCTTCTGTATCAATTTTCAAAAAATTAATATGTTCAATACCCTTAGTTTGAGCATATTTATCAATAGTGGTAGTCCAAACATGATTTTTTTTAGGTAATCCCAGATTATATTGTTTTTCTAGCTCCGATCTGGGATAAAATGTACTCCATTCAGTATAATTTTCGTAATAATAAAATTGTCGGATTTCCTCTAGCCGTGAAATTGCCAAGTTATTTGTTAGCACTCTGCCAATTTTAATTGATTCGGCAAATTTTTCCAGAATTGTTTCATACGTAGATGGTGCTGGCTCAAATACATGAACTTGAACATTAGGACATCTATTCAATACTTCCTTTGTCCAGCTACCAATATTTGCACCTATATCGAAAACCACCTGACCTGGGGCAATAAATCTTTCAATAATTGTAATTTCGTTATTAACATTCCCTTGATTACCGATGTTATTAGTAGGCATCCCATCTATATTCATAGTTACTTATTTCCTCAAACTAAGTCGGATATTTTACTTGGCAGCTAATTTTTTTCTTATTGAAGAAGCATTCAGTCTCCGGCTTCAGCATCTACTCTGAAAACCTGTAATCTGCGATAGCCCTTCTCACTCCCCCCTAGTCTTTTTATTTCATCCCTTGCCTCGCCTGCGCCAACAGCGCCTTATAATCCGATCGTCCGGGATTTAGCTTCACCAACTTCTCCAAAGGCTCGATCGCCCCCACCTGATTATTCATCTGCAACCGCACATTTGCCAACCCCTCCAGAGCCGTCTGATTCTGCGGTTCTCGCTGCAAAACCGTTTCATATCCCCGTTCCTGCGCCGCCAGCAAAGATTCCTGAGAAACAGCCACAGGCGTCGGCTTTTGCTGGTGCTGGCTGCTCAAACCGCTGCTGAACAGACTGAAAATACCAAAAATCGCAGAACCACCAAACGAAACCATTGATACTAACGCAAAAATCTGCTTAATTCGATCGCTCCGATGAACCGGACGAGCACTAGATTTTTTCTGTGTACTTTCCATTGCTAACTCTTGGCCTCGCTGTTTTCCAGGCACTCGCAAAGCACCTATCTCTAGAATGCCCAAGTTCGATCGCAAAACGATCGCCCCTCCCAATTTAAAATTTTCGCTAAAACTACCTACACATCAACCGATATTTGTCAAGCAAATTCAACAAATTGTCTGGTTCACAAGCGAGCAGAGCTTGTAACAATTATCCTATAACTTTACAAAGACGCGCCCGGACGCAGTACCGGAAATACTTCGTCCGGGCGACTTCTCCAATGTTGTCAACCCAACACGGAGAACAATACAATTATGCCAAATAATCCAAACTGGTTGCGTTACGATCCAGATGAAGACAAGTCTCGACATGGAGCGGCAGACGAAGCTTGTTGCTATGAGATGCAAAGAAAATATGGTTGGAAACTAATTGACATTGAGGAGACTGATATAAATGGTCTAGAAGTCGATTGTGTTTTCCGAGGAAAAACAGAGTTTCCTAAATCATTCTACGACACACAAAGGGAGGACGACGATGCATAAATACATTATTTTCAGAGCAGAACCGAGAACTCCTGGGTGGAAAGATAGAAAACTACAGCACACTCAATCATTGACTCGTATTTTGGCAGAACACTTTGACTCTTCTGACGGGCCAATTCCTGAAGTTGGCTATCGTCCCCCAGAGTTTGTTCGTGTGGAAGCAGAACACGATCCAACTCGGCACGGTTACAGCACTCATTACCGCACAGGTGACTGGGAAGTTGCGCGGGTTGAGACTTATACTCCCGATATTCCGATCGGTGAATTTGATATGGTAGTAATCTGCTATTGCCAATATTCCCCTATTGATGGTCCCCTCAAACCCATGCCAGAACGTCAAGTTTCTGTCGATTCCTTTAGAGGCGATAAGGAAGCTTATCAACGTTGGTTAGAGTCTCAAAAAGGCAAAGAATACACTGAAGTGTAAATAATACAGGACTTACGCATCCCCTAATCCCTTGCTCCTCTAATCTTCCCGGACTCTGACGGATCGTTATTCAACTAACAATTTACTTGAGAAATAAAAGTGCGATCGAATTGGTGAAGCGCGATCGCACTTTTATTTCTTTAGCCATTATCTTGTGGCAATTGTCCAAACTGCTCTCGATACCGCGCTAGCAAAGATTCGAGTTCAGCAGCACGTTGCCGTTCCGCTTCAGCACGTTGCCGTTCCGCTTTTAAAGCTGAAGCCAATTCATCGGGAATCAATAATTTATCTCCATTATCTTCCCGATAAAACCCAAGGAGTTTTCCCTCTACTTCTAACCGCAGTTGCAATACTTCGCTGCGATTATCTCTAATTAATTGATACCCCTCTACTCCCAGTCGGTACCCCCGCAATTGTTCGGGAATCCATTCACCTCTAGGGTCAAACAACCAATATTCCTGAACTTCTATCCCCTCGTACAAATCTTTTTTATTATTTTGATCTTCCGACTTTGTACCTGGTGATGTAATTTCAAAAATCACTTTCGGCACTTGCCCTTCTTCCCATATTTTGTAATTATCTCTGCCACCAGGTTCTACATCAAAAATCACCATCACGTCTGGTGCTACACGGACTTTTGGGAAACCTTGAGCGTAGTATAAAAATTGGTTTGCTAAAACAGTAGCTCGACGGTCTGCGAGGTATTGTTTTAAGACTTCTAAAGTAGTTAAAATTGCGTAAAGATGGTCGTAAGTTTCTGCCACTGGTTCTCCATCAGCGCTAGGGTATACGATTTCAGAAGTTTTGAGGGTGGGAACGACTGCTGTCATGGTCGTGCTTCCTGTGAGTTGTATATATATTATAAACTTGTTTCCTGCAACTAAGTAGGTTAATTTAATTAAATGTAAAACGATCTCGTGCTTGAGAGTCGCGACTTATTCAAGAATTAGGTTCTGGTATTATCTATTTTTGACTACAAATCCCCATCGATCGCCCTTTTGAATTCCTTAATTGCCTCAACATGACTCGGCATATTAACACACCTGACGAGTAAACCAATATCGAGTTCTGGGAGCAATTGGGAATTTGCAATCTCTTCGTATCCTTGCTGTCTGAGAGCATACAGAGACAGTCGGCTGTTTTCCCAAAACCAGACTTCGGGGATTTGCAGCCGTTTGTAAGCCTCTAGCTTATCAATTCCGCCGCTAGTGACGACACATTCGATCGCTAAATCTGGACGTTCTCTATCAGCACCCAATTCGTAAGACTTGTCTGCTTGACACTTTACCAGTCGCAATTCATTTTCTCAAGTCAGAGACTTCGTAGGGGTGAAATCCATTCCTGCCGCCATCAGGTAAGTTTCTAGCAACGCACCGATACGTCCCTTGGCTGTTTCGTGTTTTCTTCCAGCAATTTTCTGAATCTCCAGTATCCCATCTAAAAATGACAGCCGCACCCCTGGAATATCCAGCATCGGTTCTAAGGTTTTGAATTGTTCCCAGGTTAACCCTGGAAATAGCAACGGCCGATCTAATTTTTCTTCTAATGTTTTTGCAGTCATCCCCGCTCCTTAATTTCCAATCGAAAATCGAAAATATAAAATCGAGAATCTCAACTCTAAAATCGCTCGCTCTGGCTCCTTGATTCCCAATTATTCAATCGAAAATCGAAAATCGAAAATCGCTCGCTTCCCAATTATTCAATCGAAAATCGAAAATCGCTCCCTTCCCAATTATTCAATCGAAAATCGAAAATCGCTCCCTTCCCAATTATTCAATCGAAAATCAAAAATCGAAAATCGAAAATCGATCGACCTTTCGGGCTTCAAATGCCATCAGGATCGATACCCTGACTTCTCAAGTATGCCATTAGTCGATCGGCCCTCTGGCGTTCCTCTTCGGCCCTCTGGCGTTCCTCTTCGGCGCGCTGGCGTTCCTGTTCCACCCGTTCGGCACCCCACAGCAGCAAATTGCCATTCTCATCCCACCAGCGCAACCAATAACCCGTTCTCTGAGATTTTTCACCTTCCCAAACCCCCAGAAATAAACCCATTGATTCTATCCAGAATCGCTGATTAGCATCCGGTTCTTGCAGTTCGTATTCTCCAGAATTCGAGAGTCTGTACACTTCCAATACTCCCGATTTAGGTTCAAAAATTACATAAATCGGTACTTGCAAAATCCGCTCATAAAACCGCCATTTCCCGTAAGGATATGTCGGTTTATTTGAATATTCACTACCGTCAGTATCCGATAAAAATTCCATTACTACAGCGGGGACTTCTCCCTCAGCATTGCGCGTATAACTGCGGCGAACTTCTCCTGGTTCTGCTGGCAATACCGAGGGAACGTACACCCAATCCGGTGCTTTTACTACTGTTTTGTCGTTAACTTTGGCACAGAGTCCAAAATTGGAAGCTATTAGCATTGAAGCTAGGATAAATCCTGCGAGATCCAAGGCTTCTCGGAGGGCAGCGGCTAAAAGTGGTTGGTCAATGTTTTCCACGGGATCGTCGGGTAATTTAAAGTCATCTGGCAATTTTTCCCAAGTTACAGTATACTGGGTTTTGCTTTCAGCCGATTTCGAGAATGTTTGCGTCATTGGTTTTACTTGTTTCGATAAAAAGAGTTTTTTCTTAATAGGATTTGGACAATAACTTTAATGCCGGGTGCGAAAGATCCACCTTATTAAGTAGCTGTAATCGGAGTGCGTATTGCCCACCTTACTAACTAGAGGAAGTCGCGAATCTTGCAATGGCTGTTATTCAATGATACCCTCTTTTAAGGGGTATTCTCTGGAGCAACTGGTTCTGCTGACCTGGCAGTTTGAGAAGGTATAACAGGCAATTTTTGCTGTTTTTGCAAGCGAGGAAATCCCGGATCTACTGATTGATTTCTGGCAGGTGTACTCGCATTTACTTTCTCTGAAAGGGGAGCTAATGTTTGAGTCACTTTAACTTGCTGTCGCAGTTGTTCTGTCGAACCCAACAAGCCTCCCAATCCGTTGAACAACCTGCGAATATTGTTGCGGAAAGCCGGATCTCCTGTCAAATCATCCACGTCGGAAGTAATTTTCTGCACGTTCTGAAATGTAGCTCGTGCAGAATCTAGAGTTTGCTGCAATAATAGCAAAGTGGCGGGATTGTTTACCTGGCTGGATAAATCTCGCAAATTACCCGAAGCTTGGGCCGCATTTGCTGATAAAACTTCTAAATTGTTCAGCAATTGTCCTTGGTTGATTCGATTAATTGTCGGACTCAAACTGCTGACAGCTACCCGCAATTCCTGACTGCTTTGATTGATGTTATTCAGAGTTGAGACTAAACTGGCGCGGTTGGTTGTTACTAAAGAATTGAGTTGGTTGGCTGTTAATGTAATTTGATTGGCTGCTTGAGTTACTGAATTAGCAGAATTTATCGCAGATGCAGATACGGCTTTTGTGGAAGTGTCCGCCGTAGCGGCTACTTTAGAAACATCAGCGGCAACTCCTGAGATTTCCGTCTTGAGCGATTGACTTAAACTGGTCGCTTCTCCCTTTAATGATTGATTTAAACTGCTTGCTTCCCCCTTTAATGATTGATTTAGACTTGATATTTCCGTTTTTAATGATTGATTTAAGCTGCCAAGGTCTCCCCTGACAGATTGATTTAAAGTTTTTATTTCTGTTTGGGCTGTTTGAGTTAAAGTCGATAAATCTTGAGTGAGTTTAGCTGCACCTTTAGCTGTTTTTGCTGTATTTTCTGCCAGGGATTTAATATTGTTAAACAGCGCGGGGTCAGTGTAAAAATTAGCTAGGCGGACTGTGGATTTAATTAGTTCGTCGATAGTGACTCCAGCTTGACCTTTTAAGCGCGAATTTTGGCAGATAATTTCCGGGGGACATTCGGCACTCACGGGATTGGCGGTAAGTAATGATTCTGGCAAAATCGAGTTGGGGGTAATGTCGATCGACGATTCGCCAATTAAACCCGATTTATTCGCTTCGATCGTAACATCCCTGGGAATCACTAAAGTACCGGGGGCAATCTCCAGCGTCACGTCTACGCCGTTGGAACCCGGTTTGAGGGCGGTAATTTTACCGACGGCAACCCCGCGATACCTGATGGGCGTACCTATTTGCATTCCTTGGGCGCTGGCAAATTCTACGGCGAATTTGTAGCTGCGGTTTCCTACCTGCACGCCCCGCAGCCAGAGCACTAAGCCGCCAAATAAACCGATTCCTACTAAAATTAAGAACCCGACAGAACCTTCTCTTACAGTTCGCGATCGCATATTTTCTCCTTAGTCATTAGTCAGCAGTCATTAGTCAGCAGTCATTTCAATCTAAAATCTAAAATCTAAAATCTAAAATTGGCTGACTATCCAATCACTTGAATTGGCCCAGTAACACTGCCGCTAAAAAATTGTTGAATTAACAAATTATCTGTCGATGCAATGTCGCTGACAGTTCCCTCCCACTGCACTTTGCCTCGATAGAGAAATACGATGCGATCGGCAGTGCGGCGGATGGTACTGTCTTGGTGAGTGACGATCGCATAAGTGCTGCAAACACCTTGGGCCGCCTGCAAGTTTCTGATTAAATCTTCAATTACCGTCGAAGCGATCGGATCTAAACCCGCCGTCGGTTCGTCGTACAGCAAAACCTCTGGATTGTCTCTAGCATTATCAGGATTCGCCATGATCGCGCGGGCAAAACTTACCCGCTTCCTCATTCCCCCAGACAACTGCGCCGGATAGCGTTCGCCAATTCGCGGCAAACCCACCATCTCCAACTTTTCCTCCACCAATTCCCGAATGCGGCGGCGCGGCAGCTTAGAATGCTGGTAAAGTAAAAAACCGACATTCTCCTCCACCGTCAGCGAATCAAACAAAGCCGCTTGCTGAAACACCATCCCAATTCCGATCGGATCTGCCACGTCGTCCACCCATCCGACCCTGCGCTGTCCCTGAACAAAAACCTCACCGGCATCCGGGGCCAACAAACCCGCAATTATCCGCAGAATCGTAGATTTCCCCGTCCCGGAAGGGCCAATAATTGCCAGGGCCTCTCCCCGATAAATCCTCAGATCGACTCGATCGAGGATCGGGTTCTGGCCGAAGGACTTACTTACCCCCTTGAGTTCGATTAGTGGCTCAGCCATAAAATGTTATCAATAAGTTATCAGTCCTCAGTCCTCAGTCTACCTAATGACTAATGACTCCTGACTAATGATTAATGACTAATAACTAAAATTGACTGCCAGCTCAAAACTCTCTTGTATTCTAAATTTGTCAGCTCTAGCTGTTCCAATACCCTTAAGACTAATTAACCATGTCAATTAGTTCACTTCCTAAAGCCCTCCGTGTCTTGGCTAAAGCCAAGCAGGTTTTTGCCCTATCCAGAAATCCTTACCCCCCTTCTTTGCGGAACGGGCGAGTTCACCAGTGGTTTAAGTGGTTAGCCCCCGGACTGTTAGTGAAACGGTGGTTGCTGATCAGTGCCAGCGGCGTGGTACTTGCCACTTTGGGTTTAGCAATTTGGACTGGGATGACTCCCATTTTCTTCTTATTGCAGTTGTTGAGAAATTTTTTGGCGTGGATTGCGGAAATTGTTCCCAATTACGTGTCGGGGCCGATCGTGATTGCTGGCGGGATTTTGTTAATTCTGTGGGGGCAAACTCGCAGTTTGAACTCTATTACTCAAGTGCTGATGCCCGAAGGGAATGAGGAATTGGTCGATCGACTCCTCAACCACCGCCGCTTGCACCGCGGCCCGAAAATTGTGGCAATTGGGGGCGGTACCGGTCTTTCTAATTTGCTCAGGGGATTGAAGGATTACAGTGCCAAAATCACTGCTATTGTCACGGTGGCGGATGACGGCGGTTCTTCCGGGCGGCTGCGCCGGGAAATTGGGGTATTGCCGCCCGGAGACATTCGCAATTGTTTGGCGGCTTTGGCAGATGAGGAAAAGTTATTGACTGAGTTATTTCAATATCGCTTTCAAGCAGGTGACGGTTTGATGGGTCACAGTTTTGGGAATTTGTTTTTGACGGCGATGAGCGATATTGCTGGAGATTTGGAACAGGCGATCGCCGCGAGTTCTAAAGTTTTAGCAGTTAGGGGAGAAGTGCTGCCGGCTACTCTGAGCGACGTTTCTTTGTGGGCAGAACTGGCTGACGGCCGGAGGATTGAGGGGGAGTCCAGCATTACAAAAGCTAACGGAAAAATCATCAAAATTGGCTGCACTCCTGCTAATCCTCCGGCGTTGCCCAAGGTGGCCCAAGCACTTCGGGAAGCGGATTTTATGATTATTGGGCCGGGGAGTCTTTATACGAGTGTCATTCCGAATTTGTTGGTGCCGGAAATTGCTGATGCGATCGCCAACAGCGAAGTTCCGCGTATTTATGTGTGCAATATTATGACTCAGCCGGGGGAAACAGACGGATACAGCGTTGCAGACCACATTCGGGCGATCGACCGCGCTTGCGGCAGGCCGCTGTTCGATGCTGTAGTAGTTCAAGGAAAAGTCCCTTCTGCAAAGGCTTTGATCCGCTATTCTCAGGAGAATTCTTATCCGGTTGTGCTCGATCGAGAAGCCGTAACGCAATTGGGGCGGCGAGTTGTCATCGCCAATGTCATGGATGAAGATGAAAATACGGGTTTAATTCGCCACAATTCGCAAAGGCTGGCGGGGATGTTGCTGCGTTGGTACGGCCGCGCGCACAACATTTAAGCTGCTGACTGTTGACTGTTGACTGTTGACTAATATTATTAGTTATTGGTTATTGGCAGCCGCCAGCGAGTAACAAATAACAAATCACAAATAACAAATGACTAATGACGAATTATTGACATGAAAACTTTGCTTCCCGATTCTGAGGCTACGCGCAAGTTTGGTGCTGCGTTAGGTCGATCGCTCCCCCCCGGCACTGTAATCTTATTACAAGGAGATTTAGGTGCGGGCAAAACTACCTTGGTTCAAGGTATCGCTGAAGGTTTAGAAATCTCGGACTCGATCGAAAGTCCTACTTTCACGCTGATTAACGAGTATTTTGGAGGACAAATTCCGCTGTATCATCTAGATTTGTATCGACTAGAACCCGAAGAAGTGGAGGCTTTGCACTTAGAAAGTTATTGGGACGGGTTAGAAAGGGATTTGGGAATTGTGGCGATCGAATGGGCGGAAAGATTGCAGTACAAGCCAGAAAATTATTTGCAAATTTCTTTGAGTTATCTAGATAACGGGCGGCAAGCTGAAGTAATTGGTAATGGCGAGTTATTGGATTGGCAATTACAGGGTTAAGAAAGGGCGATTTCCTACCCTTCAGCGAACCCCTGCGGGAAGATAGCTTCGGTAGCGCGTACTTACTGCGGACGGTTGACACGAATCAATTTACCTCTCAAAGTTTCTTCACCAGCAATAGCATCATTGATGCGTGTCGCCAACCTTTCTAGATTTTTATCGTCTGTACAGACGATAATACCAGCATGATTTGGTTGTTGAGCGTGCAAGCGAATGAAATGCCTCCGATTTTGCGTCATAACCGCCCGATCGTTATTCACAGCAAAGGCTAATACTTCGGGGTCATCATCTCCGGCATTTCCTGCCTCTTGAATAGTCAGGGCATCGTGACCTAAATTTCGCAGCAATGCCACAATAGGAAACGGGAACTGTTCATCTGCATAGAGACGTGCCATAAATTATACTTCCTGCATCATTGCTGCTGCTTCTTCTCGGAGTGCTGTTTCAATTTCTTCGGAGTTAGCCTCAGCATAAGTCCAGACATTTACTAAGTTTGCAGCATTCAACTGGGGATAAAATTGTAGAAGTTCAGCATCGCTTGAACCTTGACGGCGCAAACTCACGAACAGCCAAACCGGAAGTCTAGTTTTGGCAATGCAAGCATCGCCGCCGCACACGTCGGGAGTTTTGGTAATTCCTGGCCAGCTATTGTTTAAACTTTGGGTTAAAAGCCGGATGGCTTCAGCTTTCTCAGTCGGAGTTAAGGCCAGGAGTTGTGTTTCTAGTTCTTGGAGAAGCATGGGTAATATCGCCTTTGCGATCGGGAATACCCAATTATAACACTTGAGTTAAATTCACGCTTACTCAGCGTCAAATGTCAAGGCTTCTCCCCTCACATTTGTATCCAATTTACCATTCTCAAAAACAACTTTTCCTCCCACAACCGTGACCGCAGGCCATCCAGTTAAATTCCAACCTTCAAAGGGACTCCAGCCGCACTTTGTCACCATTTCTTCTCGCACGACTGGTCGATAATTCTCCAAATCTACTAATACCAAATCTGCATCAAAACCCGGAGCAATCGCCCCTTTCTTGGGAATCTTATAAGCCTTAGCAACTGCCGCCGACATCCAATTAGCAACTTGTGCCACTGTACATCTTCCCTCTACTGCTTGCGTCAGCATCAAAGGTAAAGAAGTTTCGACTCCCGGCATTCCCGACGGCGTATTCGGATAATCTTGAGCTTTTTCTGCTAATGTATGCGGCGCGTGGTCGGTGGCGATAAAATCAATTACGCCGTCGAGTAAAGCTTGCCAAAGTATTTCGTTATCGCGGGGTTCGCGCAAAGGCGGATTCATCTGAGCTAAACTGCCAATTTTTTGATAGGCGCTGGTATTTAACAACAAATGCTGCGGCGTCACTTCCGCCGTTACCCAACTCGGTTTTTCCTGGCGCAACAACTCAGCTTCATCCCCAGTAGAAAGGTGCAGAATGTGCAGACGGCGCTGATATTTTTTAGAAAGTTTTAAGGCTAGCTGAGTTGCTAATAAAGCTGCTTGATTGTCTTGAATTTGGGAGTGTACGGCAACATCGGAAATCCCGGCAAATTCCTGACGCCTCTGGTTGATTCTAGCTTGGTCTTCTGCGTGCACGGCAATTAGTCGATCGCCTGCTGCAAAAATCGCCTCTAAAGTTGCTTCTCCATCCACCAACAACTGCCCGTGCATCGAACCCATAAACACCTTAATTCCCGGAGTCGGATTCGCATTCAACAAATCAGGCAAATTTTCGGGGGTTGCACCAATAAAAAAGCCGTAGTTCACCAAACACTTCTCGGCAGCGCGACTTAGTTTATCATCTAAGGCAGCTTGGGTTGTGGTCAGAGGTCGCGTATTCGGCATTTCCAGAAACGATGTCACGCCGCCTTTAGCGCAAGCACAGCTAGCCGTAAACAAGTCTTCCTTGTGTTCTAAACCCGGTTCGCGGAAGTGTACCTGGGGATCGATTACTCCGGGTAACAGAGTTAAGCCTTTCGCATCTATTTCTCGATCGCCCGATTCGACAATTTCCGCAGCAACTTTGACAATTTGGCGATCGCAGATTTGCACATCTCCTACCAAAAACTCACCATTGGGCAAAAGAATGCGAGCGCGACGGATTAACAAACTTGATTTGGGAGTCATAAGATATCCTTAATTGAGTAAACAGCGTGCTAGCATGGAAGCATTATTAAGTTTATAATTCGTATCCAGCTCAGTCACTACAATACCCTATGACTCGTCTAGACAAGTCAGCCGACGAAAAACCTCCGCAAGACACGGAAAATCCTTGGATCGAAGGAATTAAGACGATCGGCTTAGCAGCGTTTTTGGCCTTTGGTATCCGCACCCTGGTTGCCGAAGCACGCTATATTCCCACCGGCTCGATGCTCCCAACCTTACAAATTAACGATCGATTGATTATAGATAAGGTGAGCTATCGATTCCAAGACCCCCACCGAGGAGATATTATCGTATTTATGCCTCCTGACCCGGCTAGTTTGTGCACGGGACAGCCGCCACCGATCAAAGATGCCTATATCAAGCGAGTGATCGGACTTCCAGGGGACACTGTGGAAGTCAGAGAGGGAAAAGTTTTTATTAACAAGCAGCCGCTACAGGAAAAATATATTGAAGAAATTCCGCAGTATCCCTACGGGCCTGTAGTTGTAGCTCCAAATTCTTACTTGGTGCTCGGCGACAACCGCAACGCAAGCTGTGACAGTCATTACTGGGGCTTTGTACCCAAGCAAAATATCATCGGTAGGGCAATTGTGCGTTTTTGGCCGCTCAACCGCACAGGTTCGATCGACCCCACGCCCCTCTATCCCGCTAAAAATTAGCTCTAGCGGAAGGAAGAAGCAAGAAGCAAGAAGGCAAATTCAATAATAGCAATGGTTTTGGTGATTAAGAACATCCTAATCGTCTTGCCGGTTGCTATACAAAACGCGAGGGATATTAGAGCCCCGACTTCTTCAAAAAGCCGGGGCTCTAAGCTGACTGACTGGATCGAATCTAAAATCTAAAATCTACAATCTACAATCGCCTGACGTTTCGCGATCGAGCACTTTCACAACTTTGTTATACATCTCCTCAGCTTCTTGCTGCGAATTGCCGATACTCGTCACTCCCAATTTGCCAAACTCCGACAAACAACCCATTAGATGAAACACACTGCCAGTCTCTGTACCGCTGTCAAAGTGCAGTTGATTGTCAGCAATAATATCCATCAAATCGTTCGGTAATAATCCCCGATACCGCTCTTTTTTCAAATTGTCCGAAGCGACATAATATTTCGGACGGCCCTGCTGGCTGTAAAATAATCCGGTAGTACGATCGTACCGACCGTTTGTTAACAGCTTCAGGGCCATAAACGGATGAGTTGTGCCTCCTTTCCGCAAGTTAATTTCTATTGCTTGCATATCCCAGTGGCCGTCTGATTGCCGCACCGCGAGAAAATCTACTCCAAATCTCTCTAAAGCACCTTTTTTAGCTAAGTTTTGCCCTACTTTCCATCCCAATTCTTGCAATGCCAGCCGGTAGGATTCGTCCGCCGGAAATCGGCAACCCAAGAAAATTTGGCCGTCTGGGCCTCCTAAAATCTGGTCGTGAGTGGAGAGAATTTCTACTTCGCCGCTGGGAACAATTCTGCCTTGAACGCTGGGGGATAACTTTTCTTTCCCTTCGATAAATGCTTCGGCAATTGCCCCTAATTCGGGAATGCGGCTGCTAAAATTTTCCCAGGTTTCGCCCGTTGCTTGAAAGCGCAAATTATGGAAGCTCTCGCCAATTGCCTTCGCTCTTTCTTTAGGCGCTTTACCGGCGAGGGAATTCAGCTCTAAAATAGCATTTCCTTCACCCGAAAAACCTTCATTTAACTTAATTACGATCCGCTGCAAATGCGGCTGCCTTTCCCAGAGCCCGGCCGCAGCTTCCGCTAAATCTTCCGCATTCCAAACCAACTCGGAACCGTCAGGATAAGGCACGCCACATTCTTTAAAAATTTGCCTGCTACCGCTTTTTGTTCCCCAGTATAACAGATCGGGATCGCTGGCCCACAAAGGAATTCCCAATTTAACAGATAACTCGCGTTCTAAGGGCGTCGAGTTATAACAAACCATATAAGATTTTGCCGGCCGCACTGCTTGACGAATGCGCTCCATCAAGCGGGGACGTTCTAAAATTTTCTGGGTGAGGGATTTGGCAGAAGCATCGTAAGCACTGAATAGCACAAGCCGATCGCGCGCGTGAGAAAACGGAATTCCCGGCAGCAATTGCAGGTAATAATCCACAATCATCGGGTGCAGCGGTTCGGAGGTAATGTAAATTAAGCGCGTGTGGGGATTTCGCAGCCGAATTAATGAAAATAAATGCCGCTCTTCGTAGTGGTAAGCACCCTCAACTTTCTGCATTTCTTGCTGATCTAAGCTGACAGAAGGAATGATAATAATGTCACAATCTCCGCTGTCAAATTCTTCGATAGCTCGCCAACGTTCGCGTAATTCTGTCTGAAGATCGCGAAACTTCTGCGCGGATTCGGAAGATGAATTATTTAACTCTTGCATTGCTTTTTATCCTAAGTATTCAAATAATTATTGCCGATCGTGTCGGGTGTGTCAGCCCCAATACTTGAGACAACTCACACAGTTTTTTTCTGACCCACCTTACTGGGAATATTGACAAAAATGCCCAAATAGTGATTTAAGGTGCGTCAGTCGAAATATTTGAGGCAACTCAAACAGTTTTTTATGACCCCGCCTAAAAACGGATACCGTGCCACGTACTCCTGTCGTGAAGATCCAAACATTTTAGACCAAAGTTTAATCTCCCAGATTCATCTGTGGAATAAATCTAAAATCTAAAATCTACAATCTAAAATCGACTGACGCATTCTAACGGGGACGATCTTCCATTTCTGTCAAGCTGCTCTAAGAAGCTCGCCGCGCTCGAAAAAGTCTGGCATACTCCAATATTGGCTCTAAGCGGCGTTGATTTTGCTTGAGTGCCGATCGCAATTTTTCCGAAGGGCGGAACACTAGGGGAGCCGAATATTTGTTCAGCATCTCGATTTCTGGCGACTGGCTCATCAGCATCAGCCGCACGTCTTTGTCGAGCAAATAACTCAGAGAAAGCAAATCTCCCATGTTAGTAAAATCGTTGCCGCGATCGCTAATTACAATTGTATCTTTAATCGATCGGTTAGCTATCGCCTCTTTGTTAATAATTTTCGCAACTTCAGCATTAAAATAGCTCAAGTCTTTGCTCCACCAAGTATCAGAAAAAGCGCTGACAGTACAGGATGCTATACTTGCTGTAAATACCAAGGCTAAAATGACTTGCCAAAACCGCTGCTGAGTTTTCACGTTACTTGCGAGCAAGTAAGCAACTGCTAGCTGCACTCCGGGAAAGCAGGAAATCAAATAGCGGCTGACGGCGGAACGTTTGCCGCCTAGGATGAGATCCGGTAACGCCAGGATCGAAAAAGGTACAAAAATTGATGTTACAAGAAACAGCCAAGTTGAACTGCTAGTCCGGCTGCAGATTGTGTAAAGGGCTGCAGCAATTAACAGCAAAAATGGCAATCTCAGCAGATAAGTCCAAATATTATCAAACCCGAAGTCGAAGTCAAAAAATAAGGCTGTAAAGCTGAGTGTCCACAATTTGACAAGATACAGCCAACCCGGAGATACTCGCGTCCAATCTGTCGTAGAGGAGGCACGTTCCAGGTTGGTCGCCAGCACGTAAATCCAGGGGATATACAAGATTAAAGCTCCTATTACTGCTAGGAAAAATTGGGAATTAGTTACGTGACCTCGCAATTTTGTTTTTTTGACAAACAACCAGTAAGCAATTATAAAAACTCCGTGCCCGATGAGTGTCAAACTGAAGAAAGGGTGAGTGTAGAAACCAAGGGCGATCGCCAGCGAGTAAAATACCCAATTTTGCCAACCCGGCAACCGCACTGCTCTCAGCAGCAGCCAACTGCTGCCAATAACTGTGGCTGTCAGCAAACTGTACTGCCTTGCTGTCTGAGCAAACAAGATGTCAAAGGGAGATAAAGCCAAAAGTGCTGTTGCTAATAATGCCGCCAAATTCGAGGCGAAAAGTTCCCGAGCTAAAGCGTACATCAAAGGCAGCGACAGCAAACTCAATATTGCTGGCAAACTGCGGGATGCTGTTAGAGAACTCCCAAATTGCTGCATCCACCAACGAGCCAGGAGAAAGTATAAAGGCGGATGCTGCGGGTCTTCTAGTGCTAAAGAACGAATTGTGTCTGCTTCTGTACTTCCCGGTTTAATCCGCTGATATTTTTGCAATTCTGGTGCGGGAACAATCCGGTTTTGGAATAGTTCGCCGTCGATTTCTTGGCGGGTGAAACCAGCGGCGCGGATTGATGTGTAAGCTTCGTCGTGCCAGTACAGTTTGCGATCGATCTCAAAAAACCGAAATCCGATACCTAGTAAAATGCCGATCGCCAATAAGTTCATCAGCCAGCGGGAATTTTTGGTATTAACAGATGTGTCTTGATGTGTTTTAGATCCCATGCTTGTCCTAATTGTGGCGATTCTCTGCAGGATAGCTACGGTTGACGGAATTTGGCACTGTAGACCATCTCAAACCTCACTCAAGGAGCGATCGATACCCAGTACATATCCCAACAGACAATAATTTTACCCTCTGCCGGATGCCGAATACCTTATAGATCGGAGCCTTCTGAAAGCTGGCTGAGGCTGAACCACCCCCAAAATCAAGAATCTTCAACCAGATCCTCCCAGAAGCTCCAGAGCCCAAAAATAACTGCTAACATACGTGTTGTACAGTTAATCAACAAGCTCCGCAAGGGGTCTACCCGCGTACCGCAAATGCCAAAAAAAGAAGCGTCTATAAAAACTTCCACTGAAAACTCAGAAAAGCAAAAAGCCCTAACTTCCGTACTTTCCCAAATCGAGCGCAGCTTTGGCAAAGGGGCGATCGTCCGATTGGGAGACTCCACTCGCATGAGGGTAGAAACCATTCCCACCGGAGCCCTGACACTGGACATTGCTTTGGGCGGCGGTTTGCCAAAAGGCAGAGTCATTGAAATTTACGGGCCCGAAAGTTCCGGTAAAACCACTCTAGCCCTCCACGCGATCGCCGAAGTTCAAAAATCCGGCGGTATCGCAGCCTTCGTCGATGCCGAACACGCCCTCGATCCCACCTACGCCTCAGCTTTGGGCGTCGATATTGAAAATCTCTTAGTTTCCCAGCCGGATACCGGCGAAATGGCCCTAGAAATTGTCGATCAACTCGTGCGTTCCGTCGCCGTCGATATCGTAGTAGTTGACTCCGTAGCCGCCCTCGTCCCCCGCGCCGAAATCGAAGGCGACATGGGCGACTCCCACATGGGTTTGCAAGCGCGCTTGATGAGTCAAGCTTTGCGGAAAATCACCGGCAACATCGGCAAATCCGGCTGTACCGTCATCTTCCTCAACCAATTGCGGCAGAAAATCGGCGTAACTTACGGCAACCCCGAAACCACAACTGGCGGTAACGCACTCAAGTTCTACGCCAGCGTGCGGCTTGACATCCGCCGGATTCAAACCTTGAAAAAAGGTACAGAAGAGTACGGCAACCGCACGAAAGTTAAAGTTGCTAAAAATAAAGTTGCTCCGCCTTTCCGCATTGCCGAATTTGACATTGTATTTGGCAAAGGCATTTCCACTTTAGGCTGTCTGACTGACTTGGCCGACGAAATGGGAGTAATTATCAAAAAAGGTTCTTGGTATAGCTATAACGGCGAGAACATAGCTCAAGGACGAGACAAAGTGATCCAACACATGGAGAAAAATGCCGACTTCAAAAATGAAATTGAGCAGCTAGTTAAAAAGAAACTTGAGACTGGTGCTGTGGTTTCTGCTAATTCTGTTGCCCCTGTTGACAATGATGATGAGGATGCAGAAGATCTAGACAATGTAGAAGATGTAGACAATGTAGAAGATGTAGAGGATTTGGAAGAAATCTAAATCTTTTAAGCTGAGCTGCATCTAAATTTTACAGTCAAGTGCGATGAAGTTCCTGTAGGGTGGGCGTCTCGCCTGCCCTAAAAATACAATGCAAGATGCGCGACAGCTTAGCAATAGTAGGTGGGCTTGAATTGACCCAAGAACTATATTTTCAAGAACAGGCAAGATGCCTGTTCCACAAAAATTCAATTTTCTCGTGGAACAGGCATCTTGCCTGTTGCTGAAATTGTTGCAAAATCTGAGTTTTAACCGCCAGATACTTTTGAGAGCGCGTTTAATGTTGAGGGTTTTGGTGGAAGGAAATCTCTAAAACTTCTATCTGTTGGTTGAGAGTAGCAGAGCGCTTCTGAGCGTATTTGTCGTGCAGAAAAATAGTTAAGCCCACACCCACTGGCAACACAAAATAGATAAATCCCAGCAACATCTGAGCAATTTCTGCTTGCGCTGCTGCATCGAATTGAGGCGCAGCAGTAGGTTGACTTGTCGTGCTGTTGACTGGCTGCTGATTGGATTGCTCGATCGCCTGTGCTTTTACTTGCGGTTGAGCTTCCTGGGCGATCGCCCCAGAAGCAGTTCCCAAGCATCCAGCCACTGCTACACATACTGTCAGAAAACTAAAAAGTCTTGATTGAACCTTTAATCCGTTGTTCATGGCACTGGTTGAGCGGCGATCGCCTTGCTGAGTTTCTCTTTCGGTTAAGCTTACAAGCATTTTTACTTACCTATTATTAAAATAAATTTAATTTCTGTATTCAAATATACTGTTTTTTTTATTTCAACGCAATAAGTATTTATTACTAAAATAAGGTTAAAATGCACGATCTGCATTAATTCCATGCGCCAGTTGGGTTTTTGAGCGCAAACAGTAACTTAGTATACAATTTTTCCTCTGGACATCCACTTGAATTGGAACGCAACATCAAAGCGCGATCGTAAAAAAACCGTTACCCCAAACAGTTAGAAAGTCAACTCTAAATTAATAATCTGTATTATTTATTAGGACAAGTTATATATGCTTCAAGGGCTTTTATCGTTCAGAGGGCCTTTTCGGATTCTGAACCTGAGTTGGTTTGCTTTTTTCTTAACTTTCGTAGTGTGGTTCAACTACGCACCATTCAGCACAACGGTGCAGCACGATTTGGGACTGACAGTTGGGCAAGCCAGAATCATCAGTCTGTCCAACCTAGCTTTCGCAATTCCTGCACGTATTATTATCGGGATGTTGCTCGATCGCTTCGGGCCTCGCATCACCTTCTCTTCACTCCTGGTGTATGCAGCATTTCCCACACTGGCATTCGCCTTTGCCCAAAACTTTAATCAGTTGGTTTTGAGCCGTTTGGCAATGGGAATTGTCGGCGCTGGATTCGTGGTTGGCATTCGCTTAGTTGCCGAATGGTTTCCCCCAAAAGATATCGGCTTCGCTCAAGGTATCTATGGCGGCTGGGGCAACTTTGGCTCTTTTGCTGCAGAAGCAGCGTTACCGGCGATCGCGGCAGGAACAGCTTTTCTCTCAGTCGGACACACAAATTGGCGGCTGGCGATCGCCCTTACTGGGATTGCCGCAGCAGTTTTCGGAGTCATTTTTTACTGCAACGTTCAAGACACTCCTCCCGGCAAAGTCTATCAGCGCCCGACCCGCAACGGCGCAATGGAAGTCACCAGCGCCAAAAGCTTTTGGGCACTGTCGATGACCAATATTCCTCTATTTGGTGCCTTAGCTTTGATTGTGTGGCGCTTGCAGAAAGCACATTTTATGACTGCAAATGTGATGTACGCTATTTGGATTAGTTTGACAGCACTCTATTTAATTCAGGCTTACAAAGCCTGGGAAGTTAACCGAGAAGTTGTCATCGGTCAAAAACATTACCCACCTCAAGAACGCTATCAAATCAGTCAAGTATTCCTATTAGAATTAGCTTATGCAGTCAGCTTTGGTTCAGAGCTCGCTGTGGTTTCCATGTTACCGGAATTTTTTGAACACACCTTCAATCTCAATCATGCGATCGCCGGGCCGATAGCTGCTACCTATCCGCTGATGAACTTGGTCAGCCGTCCAGCCGGAGGGTTAATTTCTGATAAAATCGGCAGCCGCAAGTGGACGCTGACAGTGATGACCGGCGGAGTGGGATTGGGGTATTTAATTATGAGCCAAATTACGGCAAACTGGCATTTAGCAATTGTGATTATCATGACCATGTTATGTGCCTTCTTTGTCTTCGCCGCCGCAGGTGCAACTTTTGGCATCGCCTCCTTAATTAAACGAGAAGTAACTGGTCAAATTGCCGGAAATATCGGTGCTTACGGCAGTGTCGGCTCTGTAATTTATGCCACCCTTTATAGCTTTTTGCCCCAAACAGTGGCAGGCAACCGCAGCTTCTTTGAGCTACTCGGAATTGCTGCTGTAATTGTGTGCTTCCTTTGTGTTTTTATCCTGAAGGAACCGAAGGTTATTGAAAGCAAAGATTTGGCAGAAGAAGCTATGCTGCTGGGTCACTAAATCGCCAATCAAGTTTTAATTAGAACAACTTAAAACAACAGAACACCCAGCAGCCTGACTTCTTTATTTAAGAAGTCAGGCTTTCAGATGAGCAGCAGTTTATCGATCGCTTTTGTCACTTACTGTGGCATAGAAACTGGCTGAACGTATTGAGAATTAGCGCGCACATAACAGCCTTGCCTTGTCAGCAACCAGGGTTGACCGTTCGCCATCGTAATCGCATTTCCTCCCCTGAGTTCAGCAGCAATTGTATCTCTATCCGCGCGGTAAACTTGTTTAATTGCTCCGTTTGGCGTCTTGCGGCAGTTGAGTTCTCCATCTCGCGACGTGACTCGCCAAGCAGGCCAAGTTGCAGAACCAGCAGTTTCAGTCAACCAAGTATTAGAATTGCTAGAAGTATAGTCGCCACTTCCATTAGGACGCGGTAAAGATTCGACTAAATTTACTTTAAATGTCTGGCCAAGAGAAGGACAATTTTCTCCTCCTTTCACCTTCCAAGTAACTTCGGAACCCAATTGGCTGCTCCTTCCAACTTGACGCCTAACAATGGTAATATCCCCAGAACAAACAATTTTTCTGCCAGGGCCTGTCGCACTGTCTTTGAAAGTCCCATTGTAATAGTAAGAGCCTACTGCTCCTTCGGAACTGGTAATTTGAATATTGCCCAAAAATTCCCGATTGCCTACTTTGGTAAAGTAAAAACCGCTGCGATTGTTGCCTTTTTCTGACAGGTTTAAAGTAGTTCTGCCGTTAGGATTAACATAAGTCGTAGCGCTAGCAGCACCGAACCAAATTAATGACAGAACTCCTGTGGATAACAAAATGTAAAGCTTTTTCATAGCACCACCTTGTATGATGTGAATCTCTACTTTATTTGTAGCTGTTGGTGAAGATATTTGACCAGTCGCTCAAAATAGTGTCACTCATTTGAGCGACATTCTAACGACATACGGGCAATCCCCCATGATTGCCACGACAAATTCCGCAACCACAGGGGATTGGGACTACTGCGTCATTCCGAAAAATCAACTCTGCATAACTTCACCTTGCTTCCGCTCCCTTCAACTCTCTTCACTTGTATGCACCTGGATCGCAATGCCTGCAAGCTTCCACTTCTGACTCATTGCAAGTTCCAATAATTAGCAGCAGAATAAATTTATATACGTAAGTAAAGGAGTTCCAATCACCGCTAAATACTGTAGATTTTACGGGTACTTCCCAGTGAGTCAAGTTGGGATTCCAAACACTAGGGCGATTTTTACAGATAGCAGATTTCACATCTCAGAAGGTTTGTAAAGAAATGTAAAAGCTCCCGATCGCCGATTGGTGTCACAGAAAGTAAGGTTTTTAAGCTGAGTCGGTAAAAAAAGTCGTCTTGATTCAGCGTCAAAATGAACTTGACAAACACAGATTAATTGGCTCGAAAGTTAAATCATTGTTGAACAGATAATAAATTATGACTGACGGTCAATTAGGAGTTATATTAAAGATGGCTCAAACAATTAATCCTCAAATTGAGAGAGCTCGACATTTTGAAATAGACTTGGCAAAATTGCGCCAACTGCCAGCAGGAACATTAGGGTGCGAAGTGGCGCGATTTCTAGACGAACAAGGCTTTGATCCGATCGCATCAGGAGACTGGATTCAGCGAAACCACGACGTTTAACCGGTTCTGACGGGTCTTTCAGCTTCAACAGAAGATGAATTGGTACTTCAAGCGTTTACTCGCGCTCAAGTATTTCGTCCTTCCTGTGCGATTTTAGTGTTAGTTGGACCGCTCGGTGGCAAATGGGCGATCGGACAAATTATCAAAGGCTTAAAACACGGAAAACTAGCCAATCGGCTAACAGATTGGGATGTTGCATCTGATTGGGAAACTCCTTTATCTGAAGTTCGAGAAAAACTCAGAATTCAACCCTTAATTGATTAGATTTTAACTCGTTACCTCATTGCAAAAATATGCAAAGCACAAGTTACAAACCGGAAATTAGCCTGAGTCCACGGGAAAGAGCAATCGCGCAATTAGTAGCCCAAGGTCTGCCAAATAAATGTATTGCCAAAAATTTAAATATCAGTCACTGGACGGTTGCTACTTACGTGAGGCGGATTTTTATCAAACTCGGTGTTTGTTCCAGAACGGCGATGATTGCACTGCTGATCCAAGAAAATTTGCTCTGGGATTAACCAACACAGTCCTGGACGCAAAAACCCGGTTGATTCAGGCCATTTGGTCATATACGCTCGAACGTGACAGCGAGAAACCGGGTTTTTTGGGAAAGCGTGCGATCGCGACTGATATCGTTTCCGGTAGTATCTGAATGATACCGAGGACACCGCGAGTGCAAGAGTGTCCCTACCCCGATTAATTGTGGGGACGCAGGCACTCGCGGTGTCCTGACTGTGGGTACTATTAATCCCGACGCTACCGGAGTTGATATGAAACAGTAGAATTTCTCAGACATCGAGAACGGGTCGGAAAGCCCGTTCTTATTTGCAAGCGTTAATTTTTTTCTATGCCAAAGCCAAAGAAGGAGAAGAATTTCTCAGAAAACTCAGCAATTCTCGATTCACCGTTTGCGGCGCTTCCTGCTGAATCCAGTGACCGCAGTTAGGAACTAATTTCAACTTAAACGGAGCCGTAATTAACCGATCTAAACCTTCTACAAGTTTGTGGCTCAAAAACGAATCTTCTTCTCCCCAAAGCACCAAAGTAGGAACTGTCACGGGTTCTAATTTCTGTCCCCAATTCCAAAGCCGCTGCGGGTGAAACATCTGCTGGTAATAATTCATCGCAGCCGCTAATACTCCCGGCTTTTCTAAAGCAGTCTGATAAATCTTAGTTTCTTCAGCGCTAAAAGCTCCTTTACGAATAGCTTGTCCCTGCAAAATACTTTGCACAAAATCTTTCAAATTTTGCCGGATCAACCATTCGGGGATGCCGGGAACCTGAAAAGCCAAAATGTGCCAACTGCGGCGGATTTGATCTAAGTTGCTCGCCATTTCCTGCACGAATCGCTGCGGGTGGGGAGCGTTTAAAATCGCCAAGCGGTTGAGTTTTTCGGGGAATTTTTGAGCTAAATTCCACGCGATCGCCCCTCCGCAATCGTGACCGACAACGTGAGCTTTTGCATAGCCCAAGCTGGCAATCAAACCGCGAATATCGGCGCTCAGCGTATCTAAATCGTAGCCGCTGGCCGGCTTGTCAGAATCGTTGTAGCCGCGCAAATCCGGCACCACAACCTTGAAATGACGCGCTAAAGCAGGGATTTGATGGCGCCAAGAGTACCAAAACTCTGGAAACCCGTGCAGGAGGAGAACGAGCTCCCCTTCTCCTTGAGAAACGCAGTGCAGGCGGATGTTGTTGGTTTCGACAAAGATGTGTTGCTGTTCGGAATCGAAAGAATTCATAGTTGGAAAGTTAGACTTATTTTGGGGAAGTACAGAACCAGCCGACTGGTAGCAGGCTGAAACGACCCAATGGTTTTAATGTTTCTGCTTTTATTGTAGCTGCTTTTCGAGTCCCGCCGCTGCAATCTAATTAAACTTAAAACTGGTAGGGTTTTTCGGTGTCCTGCTTTTTAGGTGTAATTACTAATCTTAACTTTCTCACCTTAAATTTGTTGTTTTAACAGCGGCGCAGGCGATTCAATAATAGCACAATTTCGTCAGTTGCCGATCGCATTTTTGCAGCCGATAGGTCAGATTGATTCACTATAATGCTAAACACCAAAGGCTCGTAATTCGGAACTTCGATATATCCCGACAGTGCCGAAACTCCGCTCAAAGTTCCTGTTTTCGCTTGCAAAGTTACGCGGTTTGGTGTAATATTTAAGCGATTTTTCAAAGTGCCGTTTTCGCCAGCGATCGGCAGTGACTGGCGGTAAATAGACGCAGCAGGTGAATTTGCCATAAATCTCAAAGTTTGCACCAAGGCTTCTGGACTAATTAAATTGTGGCGAGACAAGCCGGAACCGTCGGCTAATATGTAGCTGTTTGGATTTACTCCTAATTGAGTTAAAACTGTCTTTAACTCTTTCAAACCGATTTCACCTGTATCCTCTTGTGGCAGGGGCATCTTGGCTGTGAGTGTTTGCGGCAGGGGCATTTTGTCTGTAACTTTTCCCAGCAACCTCAATAAAACTTCTGCATAAAGATTGTTGCTTTCTCGATTAGTTTCTTTCACCAATTCCGCCATCGCAGGCGATTCAACAGTCGCTAATTCTTGATTATAATTCCCAGAAGCAGATGCAACGAAAGCCTGTTTGACAGGAATTCCCTCCGCCGCCAGAACTTGCTGAAAATGCTGCAAAAAATTATTAGCGGGGTTGACAACGGCGACATAAGCTGATTCTGATTCTGCACCAACTTTCAACTGTCCGCTAACTCGAATTGCAGGTCGATCGAACTCTCTGCCAACTTCAATAAACTCAGATTCGTTTTGGGCGACTGTTACTGAATTATTCTGGATTTGCCACTGATTTGCCAGCTTGGGTTCGGCAAAAGTAACTTTCAGAGGTTGCCCGAGATTCTGCGGGGACAAGAGAAGGTCGATCGCGTTTTGATTGAAAATTAAACTGTTAATCGGTGCTCCGTAGCCAGCTTGCGCGTCTTCCCATTCCCAATTCGGATTGACTGCACTGCCTTGAAAATAGCTGTCATCGCCAATCAACTCGTTAACTTGACTGATTCCCCGCTGCTTCAACTGCTGCGCCAAGGATTTCAACTGAGGCTCAGCAATGCTAGGATCTCCCCTGCCGGCAACGTACAAACTTCCATTTTCGCCGCTGTAAACCGATGTCTTAATCCGAAAATCTGCACCGAGTTTCTGCAAAGCAGCGGCTGTGGTTAGCAGCTTGGCATTTGATGCGGGAATAAAATATTTTTGGGCGTCGCGGCTGTAGAGAGTAGCAGTAGAAGATAGAGGTTGAATCAAAATGCCCCAGCGCGATCGGCTAAATTCGGGACGGTTGACGATCGCATCTACTTGTGACCCCAATTCCGCAGGACAAATATCCCCAGCAACCGCCGACGTTTGAGCAGCAACCGCCGGCGGACGCCCCAGAACTAGCACTAACAAACTAAGCGCAATTCCTTTGATTCTCAAGTCGTACATATATTAGAGATCGATCGTACAAACCGGGTTGATGAGCGCAAGTTCCTTAACAATAATTATTAAAATTAGATGCGCGAGAGCTTGGAAGTGTCGCGGAGTAAAGTCAATTTTAATAATAATAACGCGCATGAATTCTCGGATTGAACAGCGCCTCTACAGGTTTTCCCCCTTTGAGGTGCTGTTCCACAATCAAGGGTACATCACTCGGTTTAACTCGACAATACCAAATTTCCTCAGGGGTAACTCGTACAGTCGGGCCAGTGTTGCACTGTCCCTGACAGCTACTGGCCTCAACTGTTACCCCTGCAACTTGTTGAGCTTCAAAAGCAGCTAGCACTGCTGCTGAACCGTTTTTCAGGCAAGATTGATACTGGCAAACCAATACACAGCGGGGTTCTGGTTGGGAGTCTGGTTCTGAGGTTGGAGATTCTGGCATTGCTAAGGATTTATCCGCTCTTTAAGATATCTTAACAATCTTGTCAGCCCGATCGCCCGCCGGAGTCCGGGAAAGGGCAGAATTTTAGAGTGCGATCGAAAAAAACAGCAAAAATTCTGGCACTCAAAATTTTTCCTTCCTTCTACCTTCTAACGAATACCTTCAGCAGAGCTGCCTTTCTTCAGTCTGTGCCGCGCTTTCCCTATATGATCGATTTAGAGAAACAACTCAATCAACCGCTAATCATGCCAAAAACAGTAGCCGATGTAATGAGCCGCGAGCCGATTTTGGCGCGACCCGAAATGCCCTTGAACGAAGCGATTAAAATTTTAGCCGATCGACGCATTAGCGGTCTTCCCGTCGTAGATGAGAATGACTTGTTGGTAGGAGTCATCTCCGAAACCGACTTGATGTGGCGGGAAAGCGGCGTAACTCCGCCCGCTTATATCATGGTGCTCGATAGCGTAATTTATTTGGAAAATCCCTCTCGTTACGAGCGAGAACTCCACAAGGCTTTAGGACAAACAGTAGGAGAAGCGATGAGTACAGACCCAGTTACCATCGGGCCCGACAAATCTGTCCCAGAAGCTGCCAAACTGATGCACGATCGCAGCATCCACCGATTACCAGTGGTCGATTCTGCCGGCAAAGTAATCGGCATCCTCACTAGGGGAGATATTATTCGCTCGATGGCGGCGGAGTCTTAATTAACTTTTGCAGTTCCAGGAGTGTATCAGAACATGAGTCGTGAAGCGAAGCTATCCCGTAGGGAATCGCTCCTTAAATCTCGCTCGCTTTTGGCAATTACCAATTACCAAATCTAAAATCTCAAATCTAAAATCTAAAATCCGATGAGCATTACCCCTGAGTCTGTCGAACAATTGCTTAATTCCGAGGATTTTGGCGAAAGACTGCGAGCAGTCAACCAACTGCGCCAACTAGAACCCGCGATCGCCTATAAACTGATTCAAATTGCGATCGGCGACAAAAACGTCCGGGTTCGCTACGCAGCAGTCAGCCAAATATCAACCCTCGGTACGCAGAATCTGCCGAACGCTTTAGAGGTACTGCTTCACAGCCTGAACAACGACCCCGAACCCGACGTGCAAGCAGCAGCAGCCGATGCTTTGGGCGCATTGAAATTAACCGATGCTTTAGAAGATTTGCAGCAAGTTTATAGCAGTACCTCTGAATGGTTGGTGCAACTGAGCATCGTCGCCGCTTTGGGAGAAATGGGAGATCCGAAAGCCTTTCCGATGTTAGAAAATGCCCTGACTTCTGAAAACGAATTGATCCAAACTATTGCCATTAGCGCATTAGGTGAATTGGGAGATAAACGGGCGCTGCCGCTGCTGCTTCCCTACGCTTCCAATGCTGATTGGCAGATCCGTTATAGAGTAGCTCAAGCTTTGGGGCGGTTGGGCGGTAAAGAAGCAGAGGCGGCTTTGGAAATTCTCGCCAAAGATGAGGTTGAGCAAGTGGCTCAGGAGGCTAAAGTCGGACAAGAAAATAGTTTGAAATCTTGAGAGTGCTTTGGCGATCGCGAACAAGCCTGCGCGGTTGTGAATTTTGAATTAATTTAGAATTTTTTCTGATGATTCTACTAAAAACTCTGTTCGCGATCGCACGCATATTTCAGAAACCCGGTTTCTTCCTATATTTCTTGTTCCTCTGTGCAAAAGTCGTAGAAACCGGGTTTCTCGCCAGCCAGCCAGCAGGCTGGGTGCGTAGCGTAAACCATACTAATCAGGAAAAATCTCAACTCGAAAATCTCAACTCGAAAATTGTATTGATGCCACGGGCGATCGCGAATTCCTTGAAAACTCTCCTCAAAGTCGATCGCACTCTTCCCTTTCCCAACCAGAGCCAGCCTCTTGACATCCGCACTTTGACAACAGCTATAATCAAAATAGATAAAGCAGCGGCAGGGACTAAGACAATTATTGAATTGTACGCAACCAGCTTGCGATCGGGGAAACTATCGTTAAGACGGTAAGCCATCTACCAGCAAAGCCAAGTCTTAAAACTATTTATCATCCCCATGCTTGAACAACTACAAAATTCAGGTTCTCAGTCCTCGGACATTTTAACAGGAGAGCGATCGGCTTCTCAAGTCGCACCAACTTCAACCAATCAAAACTTTATTTATAGAGTTTTAGAACTTACTAACTTAGAACGCAGTAAATTAGGTTTGTCCCCGCTAATCTTAAATACTCAGTTACTAAATGCGGCGGAAAATCACAGCCAAAACATGGCACTGCAAGACTTCTTTTCCCATACCGGAAAAGATGGTTCGTCATTAGCAAGCCGGATTTCTGCAACGGGCTATCAATTCTCAGCGGCGGCAGAAAACATCGCTGCGGGTTCTTCTACACCCGAACAAGTTGTATCATCGTGGATGAACAGCAGCGGCCACCGCGCTAACATTCTTAACCCGAATCTCAAAGAAATTGGGATTGGTTACTATTTTTTAGCCGACGATACTGGCACAGAAAATTGGAATCACTATTGGACGCAAGTTTTTGCGACTTCTCTTGACGGTAGTGTCAATCCCGCACCGACACCGACTCCCACTCCCACACCGACTCCCACACCAAACACTATATCTATTACTTCGCCAATACCCAATGCTACAGGGGACGGCAGCCCGACGACAGCACCCAAAAATACAGCCAGCGGCGGCAATTATTTCCTATCAGATAGTGCCGATACTCAAATACCGACAAATGCTGCGGGATTGCCAATTTTTGCCCTTTCCGGCAAAGACAATCTCACCGGGGGAGAAGGTGCTGATAGCATTAATGGAATGCAAGGTGCGGATACAATTAACGGCGCAGGAGGCAATGACAGCTTATCGGGCGGCAAAGAATCGGATTTAATTGATGGCGGTGTTGGCAATGATTTTATCAGCGGCAACAACGATAACGATCGACTAATCGGAGGAGACGGTAACAATACTATTCGCGGCGGCAAAGAAGATGATGTCTTGATTGGCGGTAACGGCGACGATTTGTTGGGGGGCGATCGCGGTCAAGATATTCTGACGGGGGGCGGCGGAAATGATACGTTTATCTTGGCAGGAGGTTTGTCTGCTTCTGCTACTTTAATTAGTGCCGATGTAATTGTCGATTTTGGGGCTGGGGATAAAATTGGTTTGACTGACGGTATCGGCTTTGCAAACTTGACTTTTGAAGCTGTGAGTTTGCAGTTGGATGGAGGTGCAAGCATCGCTTCTTGGGCGATTAAGTCGGGCAGTAATTATTTGGGAATCGTGCAGGGTGTCAGTCAAAGTCAACTTACATCGAGCATTTTTGTGAATGGGTAACGGGGAATCGGTAGTGTAAAATTTCACTTATGCAGCTTGTAAGGTGCGTCAGTTCGTATGGATTGGATGGGTAGCCCAGATTGTCGAAGCTGACGCACCCTACTACTTCAGTTGTTATAGCAATTCTCCAAAATCTTGCTACAAACTGCATGATTACTAAGATGGATAACTATGAAAAAAGTAGCCGTGTTTGGCAACGCTGGAGGCGGTAAATCAACTCTCAGCAAGAAATTATCTGAAATCACTGGTTTGCCACTTTACGCCTTGGATAAGATTAAATATCAATCTGGGGGCGCTGAGGTTCCAAATGAAGAATATAAGCATATCCATGAGAAAATTTTGGCTACTGACAGATGGATTATTGACGGTTTTGGTTGTATGGAAACCGTCTGGCTTCGACTCAATGAGGCGGATAGTCTGGTTTTTGTCGATCTGCCACTATACGTGCATTTCTGGTGGGTGACTAAACGACTAATCACAGGTAGCTTTATGCCGCCAGAAGGCTGGCCGGAAAAAAGTCCGATCTTGAAGAGTTCAATTAATAGTTACCGCGCTCTGTGGTTGTGTCACAAGTATTTGACTCCCAGATATCGCGAGTATGTCGATCGCGCTCACAATACCAAAAGTGTTTATCACATCAGATCTACTGAAGAGATTTCACAATTTGTTGAATCGATAGTACCAATGACAGTTGACAACTGAATGGGGAATGGGGCATGGGGAATGGGGAATGGGGAATGGGGCATGGGGCATGGGGCATCATCGCCGCAAGGCATTGTGCTAACAAGTCACCACTGACTAATGACTAATGACTAATGACTAACCCTCTTCTGTCACTTTCGGTAGAGATGATTATCCTACTCCTATTCTAATTAAAGTAGGGTGCGTCGCCGCCAGAATTCTGATTATTTACGACTATCAATGAGCGACGCACCCTACCGCGATACTCTCGCCCGAAGTGACAAAAGAGAGCTAATGACTGCTGACTAATGACTAATGACTACTGACTGCTGACCGAAAGCAATTTGGTTTGGGGGGCCGGATTTATCAGTGGGGTCTATTTCTTCAATCCAAAATCTAAAATCTAAAATCTAAAATCGGTTGACTACTGACGAATTGATGCCACAGCCGATCGCAAATTCCCTTGAAACTCGCCCAAAATTCGATCGCACTCTTCCTTTTCCAAACCAGTCCAGTGCATCATCAAAGCTAACTTAACAGACTTGCCGCTTTTTTCGAGCAAAAAACCCGCCTCATCCCGGTTCAAATCAGTCAAATCCTGCAACATCCGCACAGCCCGATCGCGCAATTTCTTATTAGTCACCGCCACGTCAACCATCCGATTGCCGTAAACCTTCCCCAGCTTCACCATTACGCCAGTCGAAAGGATATTCAAAGCCATTTTTGTGACTGTACCGGCTTTCAAGCGCGTCGAACCCGCCACTACCTCCGGACCAACCAACAACCGAATATCAACATCAGCCTCAAAATTCACTTGTTCGACGGGTACGCAGGCCATAAACACAGTCTTCGCCCCCCGCTGGCGCGCCGCCTGCAAAGCGCCGGCGACAAACGGCGTCGTACCTCCAGCAGTAATCCCGACAACCACATCTAAGTTGGTAATTTGACGGTGGGCGATCGCCTCGGCCCCATCCTCAGCCCGATCCTCCAAATCCTCCGAACTCCGCACCAAAGCCCCCGCGCCCCCGGCAATTATGCCCTGTACGAGTTCTGGCGGCGTGCAGAAGGTAGGGGGACACTCGGCCGCATCCAGCACCCCCAAACGCCCGGAAGTACCGGCACCGACGTAAAACAGGCGGCCTCCCTGACGCAGAGACTCGGCTGCAATGTCGATCGCTTGGGCTAACTGTTTGCGGGCACGGGCGATCGCGCTTAAGGTTTGGGCATCTTCCCGGTTGAACAAGTCCACTAATTCGATCGAACTGAGTTGGTCTAAATTCTCGCTGTTGGCATTCACCTGTTCCGTCAGCAGATGGCCCCGTTCTTCCAAATTCTTCATTTTTTGTCAGTTGTTAATTGTCAGTTGTCGGCTAGCAACCGAAGTCAAGAGACATAAACAGTCCCCGGTTCAGCCTGGAAGCCTTCATCTAGAAATTGAGCCTAGGATCGCGCTGGAAGATATCAAATTTATTCTTCTTCCCTCTTCCTTCTTCACCTCGAGCCTCAATATCCATCCATTCAATCCCGTACACTACTCGTTGCCGAACTTCCCATTACAAAAGTCCTTCGAGTCGGCGGCGAATAGAATCCAGTTCATTTTGGGAAACCTCAGAATCGATCTCGGGCTCGGGCTCGGAGTCCGGCTGCCACTGAGTCTGTGTTACATTGTCTTCTGGCGGGATCGCCAGCGCGCCTGCTGGCACAAGTTCCCAATCATAATCTACACTGTCGCAGAACTCCTTAATTTCCTCCTCGTCGATCGCCTCAACAGTGGGCTCGGGGAAATCCTGAGCTTCCAACATCACGCCAAAGCGGGTGGCGTCGTCTTCTGACTCAAACATTAGAACTTTATTGCGATCGCCGAGTTGAATGGTATGAATTCCCTCGTTCTCGGTGCGGGCATTGAAGAGTAAGACGAACACTCGCATAAGTTTTAAAGACCTTCTTAACCACCGTTTTTTTATCTTAGAAGCGATCGGGCAACCGATTTTAGATTTTATATTTTAGATTTTAGATTGACGATCGTGCACTGGCGGGATCGAATGGATTTGGGCCCTTTGGAGGACTTGGTTTGAGATTTGAGATTTCAGATTCACCACCGATCCTGCACTGCGGGGGAATCTAACCGATTTTAGATGTTCTATTTTAGATTTTAGATTGACGTTCGTCCACTGGCGGGATCGAATGGATTTAGGCCCTTTGGAGGACTTGGTTTGAGATTTGAGATTTCAGATTCACCACCGATCCTGCACTGCAGGGGGAATCTAACCGATTTTAGATGTTCTATTTTAGATTTTAGATTGACGATCGTCCACTGGCGGGATCGAATGGATTTAGGGGAGTTGGAGGACTTGGTTTTAAATCGTGTTGCGTGTTTTGATTAAGTTTAGTAAAGGTTATTGGACTCTGCCCCGGAGTGCGACGTGAATCTTGAAATTCGATCCTCTGCGTTGGCGTAGCCCCCGTAGGGGCGGGCAACGCTTACGCCCCTACGGCACTTCCGACCTCACTTGTGAGTCTACCAAAGGCAGAAGCCACCCTGGCGAATCACAGAAATTATACCTGTCTAAAATCGGCTGATTTCCTTAATTCCTGAATTCTCTGATTTCTGAGAAACACCCATGACTAACTCGGACGACGACAAAAATCAACTCGCACCCCGTCCCCACCGCCGCTGGTGGCGTCTGCTGCTGCTTAGCGGTACGGGATTGGGCATTATCGCCTTGGTTGCGGCGGCGGTAGGATACCAGTGGGTGCGGGAAAAGTTAGCTCCTTTGGTGGAAACTGAAGTCAGTCAGTTGCTGAAGCGGCCTGTGCAAATCGGACGTTTGGAGAGATTTTCTCTGACAAGTTTGCGGTTTGGCCGATCGACTTTACCTGCAACTCCTACCGATCCCGATTACGCTTCTACAGAAGCAGTGGAAGTGAAATTTTCAATCTTGCCACTGCTGTTCAACCGCACTCTCAAATTAGATATTACCTTAGTTAAACCCAGCGCTTATATCGAACAGGATGCTCAGGGCCGCTGGGTTAATATTCCAACTGCGGAGCGGAAATCTCCGGGTTTATTTAAAACTGAAGTTGAGGCAATTCGAGCTGAAAATGTCGCCGCAGTTTTGGTGCCGAGTCCCGCAGTCGGACAGAAAACTTCGGCTCCCATTTCTGTAAGCTTGAAAAATGGCAGCGCTCTATTTCGCGACCAAAATCAGCGCGTTCTCTACGAACTAAACGGTCAGTTTACTAACAGCGATAATTTTATAGTAAAAGCGGATTCTCTGTTACCTGTGGCTCAAACTAACGTGCAGTTGCAAGGTCAAAATTTGCCTTTGCCCGACCTCGCTCGCTTGCTGAAGCTTCCCGGCATTTATTTACAAAAAGGTCTGGCTAATGGCAATTTGACCGTGCAATTGCGAGACAATAAAGTATCGGGAATTACCGGAGCGGCTAGTTTTGGAGGAGTGCAAGCGAGCATTTCTCCGCTGAAACAGATCGTACAAAATAGCAGCGGTCAGTTGCGGTTTCAGGGAACTAATTTGATTGTCGATAGTCTGGCGGCTAATTACGGTTTAATTCCGCTGAAAATAGCAGGAACAGTTGCAACTGGAACTAATTTTAATCTCCAACAAGCTAGCTTCAATCTGACAACGAACGTGCAACCAGTCGCTTTTGCAAGTATTGTCAGTGCGGTGGAAACAGAGTTAGGGCAAAAAGTAGCATTGCCCGTTGCGGTTGCGGGGGAAGTGAAGGCGGATGCCAAGCTGACTGGAACAGTTGCTATGCCGGTGCTGACAGGTACGATCGCCTCGACAAAACCCGCTACGGTCGATCGACTGCAATTAAATAATATTAGCACTAATTTCAAATTGGAACGGGGGAGAATGGCTCAAATCCCAACTCCCAATTCTCAATCTTCTATTCCCCCGTTTTCCTCTTTAGGTTTGACTTTGAGCGATATTTTGGTAGTGCCGGCGGCGGGCGGTAAAATTGGCGGCAAAGGTGAAGTCGATATTGCATTGGGAAGTGAGAATTCGCGATCGGGTTTGGTGTTTGACTTCCAAGCTGAAAATGTACCCGGAGACGCGATCGCCCAAATTTACGCTCTCCCAATTCCTGCTGGTGTTAATATTGGCAGTGTCTCCGCCAAAACTCAAATTTTCGGCCCGTTAGACAACATTCAAGCGAGAGTTCAATGGCAAGCACCGCAAGCAACTTTCCCCGCAGCGGGCGAAATTCGAGCCGGACGTAATTCGGCGGATTTACAAAATACAGTTGTGAAAATTGGCGACGCTTCTGTTAACGTGGATGCGGCGCTAAAAAACCGTCAGTGGCAAGCTTTGATCGAGGGCAATGGCGTGGAACTCAACAGTTTGCAGCAAGTCGTACCGGGGCTTAATTTGCCTCCTGAACTAGCGGGTTTGTTCAGCGGAACCCTGGAAGCAGCAGGAACTCTGGACGATTTGAGTTTAAAGGCGATCGCAGCGACGGGCAAAGGAAGGCTGAATATTGCTGACAGTATAGTTGATGTTAATGGCGAACTAGAATCGGGGAACTGGCAAGTTGTTGGCAACACTGAAAAAGTTGCCGTCAATCAATTAATTGATATTGGCTTGCCGTTTTTAGCACGGGGAACGACCGCCAATCTAGACAATCTAAAATCCAAAATCCAAAATCTAAAATCGCTGGGCGGACAGCTAGCAGGTGAATTTCAAGCCGCGGGAAATGTTGACAATTTGACTGCCGACGGAATCAATATTAATGCTAACGGCAGGCTCAATTTTGCCGACAGCAATGTCAATTTAAACGGAGAAATAGTAGCGGGAAACTGGCAAGCAACTGCAGAAACCGATCGCACTTCCATCAACCGTTTGGTAGATTTGACACTGCCGATTTTAGATGTGGCTTCAGCATTCAATCCCGAAAATCAACAATCTGCCAATCTAAAATCTAAAATCCAAAATCTAAAATCGCTCGACGGACTGCTATCGAGTCAATTTACAGCATCGGGAACTCTTGACAATTTGACTGCTAGCAGCATCAATGCCAGCGGCAGCGGCAGACTCAATCTTACTGGCAGCAATGTTAATTTTAAAGGAGAATTGGCAGATGGAAATTGGCAGGGAACAGCAGAAACCGATCGCACTTCGATCGGCCGTCTGGTAGATTTAGGATTGCCGCTGTTAGATGTTGGCTTGGCTTTCACTGCTGACAATGCCCAAACAGTCGCCAACCTCAACAATCTCAAATCCAAAATCCAAAATCTAAAATCGCTAGACGGACAAATATCGAATCAAATTCAAGCCAGCGGCAATCTTGATAATTCAACCGCCGCCGATATTTCTGTCAACAGCAGCGGCAAACTCAATATTGCCGACGGTGCTGTCGCTTTTAGAGGTAAATTAGAAGACAGACGCTGGCAAGCTTTCGCCGATGCCGATCGAGTTATTCTCAGCCGCTTAGAACAAACTGTTCGCAATCTGCAACTGTTTCCGCTGACAGCAACTTTGCCTAAAGGATTGGACGGCAGAGTTAACGGCGAATTCCAAGCAGCGGGCAGTTTGGATAACTTGACAGCCAAGGGAATTAGTGCTAAGGGAGAAGGACGGATTTTGGTCGATCGACTCGGGGCGATCGATACTACAGCAAAATTGGAAAACGGCAACTTGCAAGCATTGCTAGAAACCAACGGAATTGCCGTCAGCAATTTAGAACAAACCCTCAAACAAACAGGTTTGCTGACAGCGGATTTACCGCCAGAAATTAACGGAACCCTCGACGGAAAAGCCCGCATTTTGGGAACAGTAGATAATCTAACCGCCAACGGCATCACCGCCAACGGCGACGGACAAATTCGACTCGCCAACGGCGGAGGAATTGTCAATGCGGTTGGCAGCGCCGCATCGGGGAATTGGCGCGCGTCAATCGAGGGCGAGCAAATTGCTCTAAGTCTCTTCCAGCAAGCCTTTGAAGCCCAGCGACAAAGCTTGCAAACCGGAGGAGTAGCCTCTGGTACCCCAAATCTCCCCCAGCTTCGAGGACTGTTTAACGGCAATATCAATTTATCCGGCCCGATTGCGGCGGGCACGGGGGCACCGCCCCTACAAAATGTTCGCGCCGGCGGCAGTTTCCGCATCTCGGAATTGCCGTTTTTGAAACAACCTTTTGAGACAGTATTTAATTGGGACGGCAAACGGGTGGAAATTGAGAACGCCACAACTCCGGGTTTGACAGCAAATGGCTTTGTTAACGTCGAGTTGGCAGGTAAAGGATTGCCTTCGATTTCCAACTTAGATTTGGATGTCAAACTCGCCAACTTTAATCTGGAAGCTTTGCCTGCAGAACAGTTAGCATTTTTGTCCACCGTTGCGGGCAAAAATTCCTCACAGCAAAACCCACCCCTGCGCGGCAATGTCGATTTTACCGGCAGCCTCACCGGAACCCTCGCCGCCCTCAGCTTAGTTGGCGACGTGGAAGTGCGGGATTTAGCAGTAAATCAAATCGCTTTTGACTCGGTACTGGCGGGGAGTGTGAATGCGGATGCTGGGAAAAGTGTAGATTTGCGTTTGGCCGGTGCCAGCGACAAAATCGAAGTAGCTTTAAATCAATCTTTTCTGCCGACATCTTTCTTAATTCAACGCGGGGAATCTGTGGCTAGGGGGCAAACCGAGGGAGAAACTTTGCGAGTTAATTTAAGCGATTTTCCCCTGGCTGCTTTGAATCTATCACCCGGTAAAGAAGCCGGTTTGGGGCCGATAACCGGTACGGTTTCGGGACAAGTGAATGTGCCCGGTTGGAAGATGCCTTTAAATCCGGCGACTTTGCAAGCAAGCGGACAAATTGCGATCGCCCAACCGGCGATCGGCTACATTAAAGGTGACAGTTTCCAAGCCGAATTCAGCTACGAAGGAGGCAGCGCCACTCTCACAAATGGCATATTCCGCCAAGGCAGCGGTCAATACTTAATTTCCGGCAATGTTCAAACAGGGGCCAACCCGCAATTTGCCGGCAAAGTTAACGTCCAGCAGGGGAATTTGCAGCAGGTTTTAGCGGCTTTGCAATATTTCAATTTAGGCGACTTAGCCCGAGGCATAAAACCTCCCGTTTACGGTGACAGCGGCGACGTGCAAACTGTGGCAGTCGGAGAACCGGATGCCCCGCTAATCGAACAGTTGCGCCGCTTGGCAGAAATAGAAACAATTTTGCAGCAGCAGCAGGCAGTGAAATCATCGGAAAAATTGCCTGCGCTATCTCAATTGCAAGGCACTTTCGGCGCGGAAATTGCTGTTGCCGGTTCTTTGCAAACGGGCGTGCAAGCTCAATTTAACGTGAAAGGCGATAACTGGCAGTGGGGAAAATATGTCGCTGAAAAGTTCAGCATAGAAGGCAGTTTTCAGGACGGGATTTTAACTGTTTTGCCTTTGGAAATTCGATCGGGCAAAAGTGCGATCGGCTTTTCGGGACAACTCGGGCAAAAAGCTCAATCCGGGCAGTTGCGGGTAGAAAATGTGCCTGTGGAAGAGTTGGCAAAACTGGTGGAATTGCCTTTTGTGGATGTCACGGGAAATTTGAATTTGCGGGCGAATTTGGCCGGCAGTTTGGAAAACCCGCAAGCCACCGGAGAATTGAGTTTGCTTGACGGTACGCTAAACGGAGAACCGATTAAACAAGCCGACGGCAGTTTCAGTTACAGCAACGCCCGCCTGAATTTTGGCGGCAGCGCTTTGGTAACTCAAACCGAACCGATTGAGGTCACCGGAAGTTTGCCTTTTGAGTTGCCGTTTGCAGCGGTGAAAGCTGATAGCAATCAAATTGATTTGAGGGCGAATTTGCAAAATGAAGGTTTGGCAATTATTAATGTATTGACTCCGCAAGTTGCGTGGGTCAGCGGCAAGGGACAGGTGCAAATTCGCGTGGGAGGGACGCTGCAAGAGCCTGTAGCGCAAGGAATTGCGAATTTTGAAAATGCAACCGTCCGCGCGAGAGCCTTCCCAGAACCGCTGACAGGGCTGACTGGGACGGTGCGCTTTGAGGGCGATCGTATTCGGGTAGAGGGAATTCGGGGACAGTTGAGTCAGGGAGAAGTTGTCGCCGCTGGCGTGATTCCGCTGTCTGTGCCCTTTGCTGAGGGCGATGTCGATGCGGATAATCCTTTGGCTGTAAATTTAGACAAGTTGGCAGTGAACCTCAGAGGATTGTACAGCGGCGGCGTTGTCGGTCAAGTGCAGGCAAGGGGCACGGCTAGGCGCCCGCAGTTGAGCGGTAATATTGAACTGTACAACGGTGAAGTATTTCTCCGGAGTCCCGGCGGCGGCACAACTCAGTTAGCTTCTTCTGATTCTGCTTCTGATTCTGCTTCTGATTCCACATCTTCTCCTTCCCCTGCGACTGATGTTGCTGCTTCCCCTTCCCCTTCCCCTTCCCCTTCCCCTTCCTTTGAAGTTGGATTGAACGATTTGCGGCTGAATTTGGGCAGGGGAATTCGGGTAACGAGTGCGCCGATATTGAGTTTTCAGGCGACTGGGGGCTTGACGGTGAATGGAACTTTAGATGATCTTCGCCCGGAGGGTACGATTCGGTTGACTTCCGGGTCGGTGAATTTGTTTACCACAGAGTTTAGACTCGATCGAGGATACCCCCAGACTGCTACCTTTGTACCAACACAAGGACTCGATCCGACGCTGGATGTGAGATTAGCAACTTCGGTTCAGGAAGTAACGCGGTTCCGCACTCCCGGCACATCTGTAGCCTCTGAAATAGCAGACGAACCGACAAGTTTCGGCAATGTGCGGAGTGTCCGAATTCAAGCGTTAGTGCGGGGAAGGGCTTCTCAGTTGGCGGAAAGTCTGGAGTTGAGGAGTTCTCCGAGTCGATCGGAAACAGAGATTGTAGCGCTGTTGGGCGGCAGTTTCGTGCAGACTTTGGGACAGGGAGACAGTACACTGGCGATCGCAAATTTAGCCGGTGCGGGTTTATTGAACAACATTCAATCTGCGATTACTAACGCCACAGGATTGAGCGAATTTCGATTATTTCCCACTCGGATTAGAGGCAACGAAGCACAAACAGCGCGATCGGGTTCGGGGACTGCTTCTGGTGGGGGTTCTCTCGGTTTAGGTTTGGAAGTTGGGGCCGATATCACGCGCAATCTTTCAGCATCAATCATTAGGGTTTTGTCAGCTAATCAGCCTACTGAATTTAATTTACGGTATCGTATAAGCGACAAAATTTTACTCAGGAGTTCGACTAATTTTCAAGGAGACAATCGCGTCACTGCTGAATATGAATTGAGGTTTTAGGCATCAGCCAACAGCCAACAGTCAACAGTTACCAATTTGAAAATAATTTGCTATAATAGTTAACAGCAGCAAATTGGTGCTGCCAACCCCGCACACAAGGTTATAGGAGTTAAGTCAAATGGCAAACAAACTCCAAGTAAAAACAGAGTCGATCGGCTACAGCGACTTTTACTGGAACCGCTTTAGTCCGAGAGTTGCGACTATCAGCAGCGTCCGCAACGCCAATCACTGGGACGGCGGATTTATCAGCTATATTGCATTTCCCACAAAAGTAGAAGCTACAGCAGCAATGAAATATTTGCTATTGCATCAAAAAGCTGCTGATGTCGATATGCGGAAAGCCAAGCGAATGAAAGCAAAAGGCATTCGGTGGGAACTCAAAATTCGGGGTTTAGCTTTTAATGAAGTGCTGAAGCTTGCGACTATGGATATAACTGGAAAGCTAGTTATGTCGCCTGCAACTACTACTGAAGCAACAGGCTGATAAAAGCATTCAGATAACAGGTTGGGTTGAGACAACAAAACCCAACCCTTCCAATATTAGCCAATATCCATCTTCCTCTCTTTTCTCCTCCTCTGGGTCCTCTGCGCCCTCTGCGGTAAAAAAACTCCTATAAAATATATGCGTTTCATCAGTCCCAAAACAGACTTTGCATTCAAAAAAATATTCGCTTCTTCCGAACATCCAGAAATTTTAATCAGCTTCCTAAATGCAATGCTGTATAACGGAGAACCAACAATCCAAGAATTAGAAATCATTGACCCTTATTCAGCCGGAAGCGTTACAGGATTGAAAGACACTTACCTGGATGTCAAAGCCAAGATTACCGGCAACAAAACAGTGATTGTTGAAATGCAGGTACTCAACGTCGCCGCCTTTGAAAAACGGGTAGTGTACAATGCAGCCAAAACCTATTCTACTCAACTCAAAGCCGGAGAAGGTTATTTAAAGTTAAATCCGGTCATTGCTTTAACCATCACCGACTTTATCTTATTTGAAAACACCGAAAAACTAATTTCTAATTTTGAATTCACAGAAACCGAAGAGAAATTCGTCTATCCCAACTGCGAGTTAAAGTTAGTGTTTGTGGAGTTACCGAAATTCAAAAAAGAATTGAATCAACTCGAAACTCTGCCGGAAAAATGGATCTACTTTATGAAGAACGCGCCCTCTTTAGAAGCAGTACCAGATAAATTGGGGTCTATTGAAGAGATTAATACCGCGCTGGGAATTGCCAACAGAGCAAATTTGACACTTGACGAATTGAATGATGTAGACAAGCGAGAAATGTTTATCCAAGACCAAATCGGGTCTGTGATGAAAGGGATAGAAATTGGTATACAACAGGGGATTGAACGGGGAATACAACAAGGAATCGAAAGGGGTAAAATTGAAGGGGAAATAGGATTAATTATGCGTCAGATAGTGCGGCGGGTGGGTGATGTTACAGAGGAAGTTCAAACTCGCATCCAGGGGTTATCTGCGGAACAGTTAGATGATTTGGGAGAAGCTTTGTTGGATTTTAGGAGTCAAGAGGATTTGATCGCGTGGTTGGAGTCGGCGGCGGGATGAATTCTCGTAGGGGCGAGTTTTACAAACAATCTGTGCCTTTGACCCATAATCTCATAAACCCGCTCGCACCCAACGGCAAATCTCGCTCTACCTCTATCAAACCTGCTTTAAATCATAGGAGAATTGCCTTAATTGCTGACGATCGCACTTACGGATATAATTACATCGGGAAATGCGATCGGGTTAACTGTTCCACCTGTTAGCGTGAATTTGGAAGCGTAATCTCCGTCTTGGGGGTCTCGAAATACGACCAACTGTCTGTTTTTGAGGTTAACTACCCAGTATTCGGGGATTCCGACTTCAGCATAGATTTTCGTTTTCGTCTCCAAGTCTTTGATGAGAGTGGAATCAGAGTATTCAATCAGCCAAAAAATATTTTCTGGATAGGGGTGATGTTCGAGGTATGTGCGGCCCAAGGGCTGTACGATCGCAATATCTGGTTCTGGTTCCGAGTTGTTAGGAAGGGTAATTGGTTTTGCCGATCGGATTGTAGCGCGATCGCCTAACAGCCGGATCAGATATGCTCCTGCTTCGCTGCTAAAATAGGCGTGGGCTTCTCCTTCCGGCGACATTTCTACGATTTCTCCTTTTAGCAACTCTACGCGCCGATGTTCCAAGATGCCTGCAGATATCATTTGGTGGTATTGGGCGATCGTCCATTTGGCTGCAATTACGCTCATGGCGATGTTTTTTGATTGCTTTTTAATTTTTAATTGTAGCTGATTTTTGATTTTAGGCGATCGGCGATTGAAATCGTTTCTTGTCAAACAAAGTCCTAGCAGAGGGGGACTGAAGAATCAACCCGAGATTAAAGCAGGATTTGCTATGATATCAAATGTGGCTTAAATGCCTCCTCGATTTCGCTTGTCTGCGGAGGCAGACTTTGTTTGTGCGCGATCGGTTTCAACCGCCGGGTGCAATCTATGCAAATACGGCTGCTACGGCTTTCGGGAATTCTATCGGCACGAAATATGCGACTGGATACAAATAATCTTCGCCGGATTCATCAATAACTCGGATAAACTGATGTTCAGCAGCGCGATTATCGGGTATGATTCCATAGATTTTTCGTACTTCTAAGGAAGCTTGATAGTGTTGATTGTTAATGCAAACTACAAATTGGGTTTCTAAGTTAAACCTCAACATATTTGCATAAAGTAGTCAGTTCAGAAGCAGTTAACTCTGTCAACAAAATCGTCCCCTCAGTTGTCAATTCCCATCTGTCGCGAGGCGAATTTGTTTCTACATATCGTTTAACCAAGCCATCAGCAGCCAGTTTTTTTAAGACAAGCATCATGTCAGGTTCTCGCGGTACATCTCGACGGGAAAGTGCATTCGCGAGTTCGTACCAACTCCACTTTCCTTGACCTTTAGCTACTAATTCCAGCAGCACTAATTCAAGCTGGGTTAATTGAGTTAGGTTTTTCATCAAAATTCCTCTACGCTCGGATGAAATAAAACGCCGAATCCTTCTTTTAATTTATAATCTTCAAAAACTGAATAATTTTTTAAGGATATGCGGGGGAAAGTAAAATATTTTGAAGATTTAACTAACCTAACATTTGATTGACTTTGATTGACTATTCATCAACAGTCATCTTCTCAAACAAAATAGGTTGAATTCGCCTCAAAACTTCCTCAATTATATCTGCTCGACATTCACTAAGAAAACTTGCCTGCCTTGCGCTATAATCTAAAGAGCGGAGTTGATCCGTCATAATTACACCTGTTATCGTTTCACCTTCGGGAATGGGAACATAAAACGGATTTTTGCGTTGTGTGTTGCTGATGGGACAAACAAACACAAACCCCATTTTTCGGTTAAATTTAGTTTGACTTACCACCAGTGCAGGCCTAGTCCCCATTTGTTCGTGTCCTGATTGAGGGTCAAAATTGAGGCGAATAAAATGACCTCGTTCGGGGATATAGTTTACCAAACTTCCTCTCCTTCTGGTTTTCCCCAAGAGACTTCTTCGCTAGATTCTATTTCGCCTGCCAATAATTCATCTAGGGTATACTTTGATATTTTATTATTTACAGGCTCTATGACCAGTTTCCCATTTTCTATGCTGCAAATTACTGAATCTTCGGCTTTAAGGTTGAGAAACTTTACTATGTAGTCTGGTATTGGCAAAGCCAAGGAATTACCTAATTTGCTGATGTGTATTTTGGCTGTCATACATTTGCGATGTTAACACTCAGGTTTATTTATTCTAACCCAATATTGGGCGGGGCGGGTTTATTGAGATTGCTGTTTATAAACATAGAGGTTGGTAAACCCGCCCTTACATAACCTTTGTCTATGCAAACACTGCTTCTACGGCTTTCGGCAATTCAATCGGCACGAAATACGCGACTGGATACAAATAATCTTCGCCGGATTCATCAATAACTCGGATAAATTGATGTTTGGCAGCGCGATTATCGGGTATTATTTGGTAGATTTTTCGTACTTCCAAGGATGCTTGATAGTCTTGATTGTTAATGCAAACTACCAATCTGGTTTCTAAGTTAAACTTCAACATATTTGCATAAAGTCCTGGCTTCAGGAATAGACGAACCAGATTGACGCAACTCTTCCAAATGAAAAACTATGGCTGCTTTAATTTGCTGTTCTACTTCCTCGATAGTTGTCGCTGTTGCTACGCATCCGGGTAAATCTGGAACATAAGCAGAATAATTGCTTTCTGATTTCTGGATCGCAATTGCATAACGTATAATTCTGCTTTGACTATCTGCTTTTGCGTTTGCCAACACCATAGATCCTTCTGGCGTCAATTCCCATCTGTCGCGAGGCGAATTAGTTTCTACATATCGTTTAACCAAGCCATCAGCAGCCAGTTTTTTTAAGACAACCATCATGTCAGGTTCTCGCGGTACATCTCGACGGGAAAGTGCATTCGCGAGTTCGTACCAACTCCACTTTCCTTGACCTTTAGCTACTAATTCCAGCAGCACTAATTCAAGCTGGGTTAATTGAGTTAGGTTTTTCATCAAAATTCCTCTACGCTCGGATGAAATAAAACGCCGAATCCTTCTTTTAATTTATAATCTTCAAGAGTAGCTGTGTGAGCATTGTTCCAAAGTTCATAAGCCTCATCCGGGTCAGCGGGTTGTCCAGTTGGGTAGCCAAGCTTTTTATACCTGAGATACTCGCGTAACTCGTGAGTATAAAAGCGTAAATCAACAGGCTCAGCTACAAGGGTTTGGGTGGCTATACTTCTTAACCGTTCTACAATTTTTAGTTCAGATTCACCCACAGGATTAAATCTGCGAACATGAGCTTCAACTAAACCAACGCCTTTATCAGTAATTTTAACATTTTGATAAGATAAGTTGAGAATCTTTCCGCCCGCTTTCGAGGGATTGAAAGGTCTGCCACTTGTTGCACCTTTTTCTAACATTGTATTCGAGTGGCTTTAATCTATCCGTAGTTAACAAAGTTCGGAAACGCTTAGATGTTACAGCCTACAAGTCTCGACGCGAGAGAAGAGTACCCTTCCCACATCCCGTCCACACACCCAAAAACGAGCCCCCCCGAGGTCCGAATATAGCTCCTCCGCTGCCCTAAAGGGAGTTTCCCCTTTGGTGCTGCGGTGTAAAATGTTAGATTTTTGTAGTACAACCATCTGTTATTCACATTCCAACCCACCCGCTGGCCAAAAGCGTCCCAAATTTTCTTATCATATTCTCTGGTTCCCCCCAGACTTTCATAGATGCGTTTCTGCACCGAAAAACCGAAATTTCCGTTACTGTATTTTACCCAAAGTTGGTCAATAGTTCGTAAGTCTTCACAGGGGAATCGATCGATATCTTCCCTTCTGAGCCACCCATCCTCTGTTCTCCCTGCTGCTTCCAGCATCTTATTCAACGTTTCCTCATCAGCCTCTTCCCATTTTCCGCTAGCCAACAGCCAATCGAGTTGACTATAATCAACTGAAATCAATTTTACAGGTTGTGGCTGTGGCTGCCGGCTAGGAATCGTTGGCAAAACACCCCCTCTTTGCCCACAATTATCAAGGGTAGGTTGAGAAAGCATATCCAACCATTTTTGAACCGACTGAGGGCGCTTTGTCTCATCCATTTCCATCCCTTTCATAATTGCCCGCTCCACCGCCTCGCTAATATTAGGATTAATCTGAAACGGCGGCTTTAAAGGATCATTGAAAGCCCTCATAAATGCAGCAGTTGGTGGTGTTTTCGTTAGCATATAGTATAGCGTTGCCGCCAGAGCATAAACATCTGTGTACTCAGCAAATCTGCCAATTTCCCCGTACTGTTCGGGAGGCGCAAAACCATGTGTTAATCCAAAAGTCATTTGCTGAGTGCGATCGGGAATAAAACCCCGCGCCAAACCAAAATCAATCAAAACTGCATCTTGATTGTCACGCACCATAATGTTTGGTGGCTTGATATCCCGATGTAATAAACCTTTTTCGTGAACAACTATTACGGCTTCTCCTGCTTTGCGGATGTAGTTTAAAGCTTCTGTTTCTGACAGAATACCGCGCCTTGCCACCCATTTCCACAAATCTTCTCCCGCCACATATTCCATCGCAATGCAAGGCAAATCACCGTGAGTGAAGTAGTTGTCTATTTCCACAATATTGGGATGCCTGCACAAAGATAGCAGTAGTGCCTCTTGCAGGAATCTTTCGCGATACCGGGCAAAATCTGGATCGCTCAATAAGTCGTCTTTCAGCGTTTTGATCACAACCCGCTGCCTGTTTTGCGCTTTCTGCGCTAGGTACGTGACCCCAAAGCCGCCCTCACCTAACTTGCCTTCAATGATATACCGATCGCCATTTAACCCCTGCCCCGGTGTCCAAACCATTCTCCTCACCGCCAACCAATATTAATTTTTATCTCGGCATAGCCCGTATTTTAACTGTATTTTCTAAGTTCCGTTTAGTTCCACGGGCCCAACTTCATTGCGCTTTCCCGGTGATGGTTGGCTTTTAGTTCGATCGCCCTTTTCCGACATAATTCGATCGACAAATTCGCCACAATCCCATTAAGAATCCTAAATCCCAAAACCTCATTGTCCAAATAGACCCTTTCTATGGCAACCTGAAAAATAGGAAACAGAATTTTATAGAGCTTGGTAACAGAACACTAGCAATCACTTATGCAAACTCTACCAAATCCAACTAAAACCGCATCTAGCCAACCGATTTTCGACACCACCATCAAACGCCGCAAAACCCGTCCCGTCAAAGTCGGTAGCGTCACCATCGGCGGCGGCAACCCCGTCGTAGTACAGTCGATGATTAACGAAGACACCCTCGACATCGACGGTTCAGTCGCCGGAATTCGCCGCTTGCACGAGATTGGCTGCGAAATCGTCCGCGTCACCGTGCCCAGCATGGCCCACGCCAAAGCATTAGCCGAAATCAAGCAAAAACTGCACGCCACCTACCAACCCGTGCCCCTCGTCGCCGATGTCCACCACAACGGCATGAAAATTGCCCTCGAAGTGGCGAAACACGTAGACAAAGTGAGAATCAATCCCGGACTTTACGTGTTCGAGAAGCCGAAAGCCGACAGAACCGAATACACCGATGCCGAATTCGCGGAAATTGGCGAAAAAATTCGCGAAACCCTGGAACCTCTGGTAATTTCCCTGCGCGACCAAGGCAAAGCTTTGCGAATCGGCGTCAATCACGGTTCCCTCGCCGAACGGATGCTGTTTACCTACGGCGACACGCCCGAAGGCATGGTAGAATCCGCCCTGGAATTCATCAAAATTTGCGAATCCCTCGACTTCCGAAATATCGTACTTTCCCTGAAAGCCTCCCGCGCGCCGGTGATGGTGGCTGCTTACCGCTTGATGGTGCACCGGATGGACGAACTCGGCATGGATTACCCGCTGCATTTGGGCGTCACGGAAGCAGGAGACGGCGAATACGGCCGCATCAAATCCACCGCAGGGCTGGCACCTTTGTTAGCTGACGGTATCGGCGACACCATCCGCGTCTCGCTGACAGAGGCCCCTGAAAAGGAGATTCCGGTTTGCTACAGCATTCTGCAAGCCTTGGGACTGCGGAAAACGATGGTTGAGTATGTCGCTTGTCCTTCCTGCGGTCGCACTTTGTTTAATCTAGAGGAAGTGTTACACAAAGTGAGAGAGGCGACGAAGCATCTCACCGGTTTGGATATAGCAGTAATGGGCTGTATTGTCAATGGCCCGGGAGAAATGGCTGATGCTGATTACGGCTACGTCGGGAAGCAGCCGGGTTATATTTCGCTGTACCGGGGCCGGGAAGAAATTAAGAAGGTGCCGGAAGACCGAGGCGTGGCAGAATTGATTGACTTGATTAAATCGGACGATCGCTGGGTCGATCCTTAGCCGATTCTTTCTCTGTTGTTAGAGTTCGACAGTCCGACACTCCGACAGTCCGACAGGGGTTGAAACCCCTGTCTCATAGCTGAAGTCGGTTTAAACCGACTGAAGAGCACCTTTGTCAGAAGCTGGAAGGCCTGTTCCACAAAGAGTGAGTGTTCTATTCAGGGGTGGGCGCGAGCCCGCCCTGAATAGAACTCGGCAAAGTGGAATAATATATGTAGGCCAAACGCGAGCCGGCCTTGCCTGTGTTAGATTGAGCGTAATTATTCTGAACTCTTTTCCTCCCGCGCGTCAGACAAATGGTTATAACAAAACGAGGGCTTGTTCTAAGTGCAGCAGCAGTGGTACTCACTGCTGTCACTCTTGCGAACGCTGGTTGCAGTTCTAAATCTCTGGCTTCTTTTCGGGGAAGCCCTAAAGAGTTAGTTGATGAAGTTTGGCAAATTATTGACAAAAGTTATGTGGATGGCACTTTTAACCAGGTTGACTGGAAAGCGGTGCGGAATGATTATTTGAACCGGACTTATACCAGCGACGAGGAAGCTTACAAAGCAATTCGGGAAATGCTGAAGAAGCTGGACGATCCTTATACGCGGTTTATGGACCCTCAAGAGTTCAGAAATATGCAGGTAGAAACTTCTGGGGAACTGACAGGAGTTGGGATTCAGTTGACTCAAGATGAGGAAACCAAAAAGTTGGTGGTGATTTCGCCGATCGAAGATACCCCTGCTTTTACTGCTGGTATTCTGGCAAAAGATATCATTACTAAGATTGACGGCAAGAGCACAGAAGGCATGGATACGAATCAAGCGGTAACTTTGATTCGCGGCCAGGCGAATACCGAGGTGACGCTGACGATTTTGCGTGGAAGCAAGGAATTAGAATTTAAGCTGAAACGCGCTAAAATAGAAATTCATCCAGTGCGGAAGTCGGTGCAGAAAACCCCGATCGGAGAAGTCGGCTATATTCGCTTAAATCAGTTCAGTGCCAATGCTGCATCGGAAATGCGATCGGCAATTAAGGATTTGGAACAGAAAAAGGTAACGGGTTATATTTTAGACTTGCGTTCCAATCCCGGCGGGTTGCTGTACGGAAGTATTGAAATTGCTCGGATGTGGCTCAAAGAAGGTACGATCGTCTCGACGGTCGATCGAGTCGGTGAGGCCGACAAACAAACTGCAAATAAGGCAGAACTCACAGACAAACCGTTAGTTATACTGGTAGACGGCGGTTCAGCAAGTGCTAGCGAGATTCTATCCGGTGCTTTGCAAGACAACAAACGCGCGGTTTTGGTAGGAACAAAGACGTTTGGTAAAGGTTTAGTTCAGTCAGTACGCGGCGTGGGAAATGGTGCCGGTTTAGCGGTGACAATTGCCAAGTATTTTACTCCCAACGGCACTGATATCAACCACGCCGGGATTGAACCGGATTTCAAGGTAGAACTCACCGACGCTCAAAAACAGGAATTGAGGCGCGATCGCGATAAAATTGCTACGACGGCCGATCCGCAGTACGCGAAAGCTATGGAAGTTTTGACACAGCAAGTTACTGGTAAAACAGGGAACAATAAGGCGGAGGCGAAACCGAATACTGCGCCACCTAAACCGAATGCGGCGCAAGCAAAACCCAGTGCAGCACCTTCTAAATCGAAGTAGAAAACCTGTGTAGGGTTTCAGTTAAAAAAAAGCATTCGGGGGAAGATTTACGGCTAAAAGCCCAGATTTTAAACTCGAATGCTTCGGTATTTTTTGCACTGCGTCCGGTGCAACCGAAATTTATATAATTCATCTGCGTTAATCTGTGTTTATCTGCCCTCATCTGCGGTAAAAAAAAGAGAATGTAAACCGCAGATGACAATTGATGGACGCTGATTCACGCAGAGGTCGATCGCAGAGATAGGAATAATTCCGATGCTAACAGATTTGAGATCGCGTTAGCTTTCGCGATGGGAGGAAAGCAATCGCAATCCGTCATTGCGGCTGGCATTTTCCGGCGCGAATTAATCCGATGCGGCGGGCGATGGCATCTTCGGGCGAATCGTAAGGGCCCCACTTTTCAATAATACTGGGGTTTTGTGCTTCGAGTTGCGCCAACGGCAAAATTTCGCAATTACCGGCAGGACGTTTGACAATATAAAATTTTGGTGTTTCTGTCATAGCTAAATTCGTCAAATAAAAGCTGGATACTAACTAGGCAATTGGCTAATTATATCAAATAGGGAAACAGCACTGCCGTGTCCAAAGCGTGTCTTAGCATTAAACCCGCAGTCCGACATTGGTTTCAAACCCTGCCAAACTGCGGATTTAACCGCATGGAATTAATAAGAATTAAAAAAAACTAACACTTTCGGAAGATGCCACAAAATTTACCTATGATAAAAATATAGACATTTGTCTAAACAGTGCATTAAACCCATTCAGAACTACCAAAATATTCTAATCAATACCAAAAAAAACCATGCAATTTTTCCCCAAAACAATCTCCGAAATTCAACCAGAAATCATACCAGTTAAAGAATCACCGCCAGAAATTGTTACTTTCGATGTCGGCGGTATGAAATGTGCCGGCTGCGCGAAAGCTGTGGAACGCCAACTCATGCAGTATTCAGGCGTCATTTCAGCTTGCGTTAACTTGGCCGTAGAAGTCGCGACGGTTGAGTGTCAACCGGGGGCTGTCGATGCAGAAGCTTTAGCGAAAAAGTTGACTGATAATGGATTTCCCTCTCAGTCTCGTTTAGGAGACAATCAGCAGGAAGCAGAAGCGGCAACAATTGAACGGCGGCGACAAGAAATTAGACAGCAAATCAAGCAATTGACGATCGCCCTGATCCTAATTATTCTATCGGGTTTAGGTCACGTACTAGGCACAAAAGCCCCAATTCTCACCAATATTTGGTTTCACTGGGGACTCGCCACCCTAGCTTTGCTGCTACCGGGCCGCCCGATTATCGTTGACGGGTGCCGCAGTTTGTGGCGAAATGCACCCAACATGAATACTTTGGTAGCTTTAGGCGCTGTTACAGCTTACACCGCTAGCAACGCGGCGCTGCTGTTTCCACGGATGGGATGGGAGTGCTTTTTTGACGAACCGGTGATGCTGCTGGGCTTTATTTTGTTGGGCAAAACTCTCGAACAGCAAGCCAGACGGCGCGCTGCATCAGCTTTGCAAGCTTTAATCGCATTGCAGCCGGCGAAAGCCCGCTTAGTTGATTTTAAACTTTCGAGTTTAGATTTGCGATCGCAAGAATTGCCTTTCAACTCGACATCAGAGGTCTACGATCCACAATACATTGAAATTCCCGCCGATCGCGTCCGAGTCGGAGAATGGCTGCAAGTTTTGCCCGGGGAAAAGATACCGGTAGACGGTGAAGTCTGCGAAGGCAAAACAACCGTAGATGAGTCGATGCTGACTGGCGAATCAATGCCGGTTTTGAAGCAGCCAGGAGATACAGTTGCCGCCGGAACTATCAATAAATCCGGGGCAGTTGTGATGCGGGCAACTCGCACCGGTAAGGAAACAACTGTAGCTCAAATGGTGGCTTTGGTGCAGGCAGCCCAAACTCGCAAAGCGCCGATTCAAAATTTAGCTGATACTGTCGCGGGATATTTTGTGTATGGGGTAATGGCGATATCGGTTTTAACTTTCCTATTTTGGTATTTTGCCGGCACTCATATTTGGCCTTCTGTGCTTTTAGGACACGGGGCAATGGATATGGGACACGGGGCAATGGGGATCGGGCATGGGGCAATGGGCGTGGGAAATCAATTATCAGTTACCGATTACCAATGGCCAATTATCCATTATCAATCGCCTTTGCTTGTGAGTTTGAAATTGGCGATCGCAGTTTTAGTTATCGCTTGTCCTTGCGCTTTGGGATTGGCTACCCCAACTGCAATTTTAGTCGGTTCTGGCATCGGGGCGGAGCGCGGGCTTTTAATTCGCGGTGGCGATGTTTTAGAACGGGTGCATCAATTAGATACGGTGGTTTTTGACAAGACTGGCACTCTGACAACCGGAAATCTCACACTCACAGATTATTTGCCGATTTTCCACAACAATTCGGAGTGGGATTTGAACTCCGATATTAATGTTGGAAACAGGCAAGATGCCTGTTCCACAATTGATGGATTTTCTGGCAACAGGCAAGATGCCTGTTCCACAATTGATGGGGTTTCTGGCAACAGGCAAGATGCCTGTTCCACAATTGATGGAGTTGCTGGCAGGGTTGACTCAAAACTGCTGCAAATTGCGGCGGCGGTGGAAAGGGGCGCTTGTCATCCCATCGCCGCAGCGATTTTGCTGGAAGCTCAACAACAAGGTTTGCCGCTGCTAGCTGCTGAAGATTTCTGCACGGAACCGGGATTCGGGGTTTCTGCTTTGGTGGAGGGCCGGCGGGTGTTCGCGGGAAATGCCGAGTGGATGAAGCAGCAGGGGGTCGCTGTGGCGACGGAATTGTCGGGGTCTTGCAAAGGCAAAACGGCGGTTTACGTGGCTTCTGAGGGCGTTTTGCTGGGGGTAATCGGGCTAAAAGATACTCTGAGGCCGGATGCTAAGGCGACGGTGGAACGTTTGCGGGGCATGGGATTGCGGGTGATGATGCTGACGGGGGATACGGCGTCTGCGGCGGCGGCGACGGCGCAGCAGCTAGATTTGACGGCGGCTGATGTTTTGGCCGGGGTGCGGCCGGAGGAGAAGGCGAGGGCGATCGCGACTTTGCAAGCCCGAGGCTGTAAAGTGGCTGTGGTGGGGGATGGCATCAATGACGCCCCGGCTTTGGCTCAAGCTGATGTCGGTATCGGTTTGCACTGCGGCACGGATGTGGCAGTTGAGACTGCTCAAATTGTGCTGATGCGAAATGCTTTGATGGATGTTGTTGAGTCGATCGAGCTGGGGCGCGCTACTTTCAACAAGATTCGCCAAAATTTATTTTGGGCTTTTGGTTACAATACTCTGGGAATTCCGGTGGCCGCGGGTATCTTGCTGCCTGCAACCGGAATTCTACTCAGTCCTGCGGCTGCTGGGGCATTTATGGCGTTTAGTTCTGTTAGCGTTGTTACAAATTCTTTGTTTTTGCGCCGGGGATTTCGACCTTAAATTTAAGGATTGCATATAAAAGTCAGAGGCCATCGGTCATTAGTTAGAAATTAATGACTGATGACCTCCTCCCAAGAGGGAAACAAACCCCTCACACCAGGAGTCGATAGCCAAGAAGTTTCGACATTAGTTAGAACCCCCTGATTCATCTGTAGAGTCAATCGAAAATCTCACACCTCAAATTGACTGACTGATGGCTACAGTGCCATACTTTCCAATAGCCGCCAATTATTGTTGTTCATAATTGAACGGCTCACTAGCTCGAACATTTGACGGCAGTGGTTGTTGGTTTGCAGGGGCAGTTCTTCGTTTTTAATTACGAAGTTCATACGAACCTCTGAGTCGCTAGCCGTGTTTTTCTCAATTAGGACTTCTGCGGTGACAAGTTTGGCAATCGAAACTTGACCTGGGATCTCGCGAGCCATGACGGAATCTCCTGTATTGTAGATAATATCAAGATTGCATGACTCTAAAATTTCAATCAGGGATTGACGGAGACGGTCGATCGGAACGGCAACGATAAAAAAACCAGTATAGCGAGCCATAGACAACTCCAGCCGTGAGGCATTTAGACTTTATTATCATACCGAACCTAGAACAGATGCACAGAACAATAATAGATTTATTTTATACAGGTGGAAAGTTAGAGCAATGAAGGGCAAACTTATCGTGTTTGAGGGGGTTGAAGGTGCGGGGAAAACTACGCAAATGCAGCGCTTGATACAGTTCCTGCAAGCAAGTTGCTTGCTGAGAGTCCCGTTGGTGGCTACTCGCGAACCGGGGGGTACTGAGCTGGGAAGGGGACTGCGACATTTGCTGCTGAAACAAGATTCGGGCGAATCTGTATCCGATCGAGCAGAATTACTCATGTACGCGGCCGATCGCGCTCAACACGTCGAAACTTTTCTCAAACCAGAGTTATCTAAGGGAACGATTGTTTTATGCGATCGCTTTACTGACTCTACGATTGCTTATCAGGGCTACGGCCGCGGTCTTAACTTAAATTTAATTAAACAGTTGAATGAAATTGCCACGGGCGGCTTGCAAAGCGATCTGACTTTATGGCTAGATATGAATGTGGAGGAGGGTTTGGCGAGGGTAAGAGCTCGGGGAGAGCGCGATCGGATCGAGCAAGCTGATTTGAAGTTTCACCGCCTTGTGCAGCAAGGTTTTGCGGAGTTAGCCGAGGCAAATAAATCTCGAATTGTCCGGATAAATGCCGATCGCCCTGAATATGAGATCGCTCAGGAAATTCAAGCTATTGTAACTCGCCGATTAGAAGCTTGGGGATATTTAAATAATACCAATTCTCAAAAATAGCGCTAGATAATGTGTAGAAACACGGCAATCCTCTGTCCGGCTCCGGCAACTTACAATTTAACATTCTTAAGTCAAAACAATTATTTAGCAGTCCGTTAAAACACAATAACCTTTTGGTATTATAGCAACCGCGCCCGACGCTTAAGATGTTCTTAATTGCTGAACCCCTAGATTTTATTCCTTCATCCTTCATCCTGACATCCGTTACATCCGCTACAAAATCCGTTGCCGAACTTCCTTCTTCCTTCTCCCGCAAACATGGATTATTTTAAATCATTAATCGGACAAGAGCGAGCAGTAGAATTGCTAACTCAAGCAGTCGAGCGAAACCGAATTGCTCCTGGTTATTTATTTGTCGGCTCTAACGGCATCGGCAAAAGTTTAGCAGCCCAGTGTTTCATCGAGCTTTTATTCTCAGCCAATCTTCCCGAAACCAGACTAACAGCCTCCGTGCAAAATCGCGTGCGGCAGCGAAATCATCCAGACTTACTGTGGGTCGAACCAACTTATATGAACCAAGGCAAACGGCTGACACCAAAGGAAGCAGAGGAAGCCGGTTTAAAGCGGAAAGCACCGCCACAAATTCGCTTAGAACAAGTTCGAGAAATCGGTGATTTTCTCAGCCGACCGCCGCTAGAAGCTGCGCGTTCAGTCGTAGTGTTGGAACAAGCAGAAACAATGGGTGAGGGAGCCGCTAACGGCTTGTTAAAGACATTGGAAGAACCGGGAAAAGCAGCCCTCATTTTAATTGCTCCGACAGTGGAAGCTTTACTGCCCACTTTGATTTCCCGCTGCCAAAAAATCCAGTTTTCACGGCTCAATCCCGAAGCAATGGCACAAGTTTTGCAGCAAGCCGGATTCGCAGAGATTTTATCCCATCCCGAGGTAATGGGGATGGCTCAAGGCAGTCCTGGCGAGGCAATTGCAATTTGGCAGCAACTGCAATCAATACCCGATGATTTGCTGCAAAAGGTGAAGCAGTTGCCTCAAAATCTGCGGTCTGCTTTGGAATTGGCCAAGGAAATTGATAAAACTTTAGATACTGAATCTCAGTTGTGGTTAATCGATTATTTACAGCACTGTTACTGGCAGCAATTTTTGGCAGGCGGAATTAGTCGATCGCCCTTAGAACCCTTGGAGAAAGCGCGGCAATATTTGCTAAACTACGTACAGCCGCGATTAGTTTGGGAATGCACACTGATGGGAATATGTCAAGCATAACCTAGTGCCAAGTTTGAACCCAATACGATGAGTAACACGATGGAAAAAGCCACATTTGCCGCCGGTTGTTTTTGGGGAGTTGAACACAAGTTTCGCGCCGTTCCGGGTGTCGTCTCGACTGCTGCGGGCTACACGGGAGGTCACTGGCCGAATCCGTGCTACCTGGATGTTTGCGCCAGAGTCACCGGTCACGCTGAAGCCGTCCTGCTAGAGTACGATCGATCGCAGGTGAGTTACGAAGCACTGCTAGAGGTATTCTGGAACTGTCACGATCCTACCCAAATCAATCGCCAAGGCCCCGACAGAGGCGAACAGTACAGGTCTGTGATTTTTTATCACAATTGGGAACAAGAAAAAGCCGCTCGCCTCTCCAAACAAAAATTGCAAACTTTCGGTAAATACGACAAAGATATTGCCACCGAAATCCAACCTGCTGGTGAATTTTATCTGGCAGAGGATTACCACCAGCAGTATATTGAAAAGAAGCGTCATTCGTCAAAATTTATTAGTTAAAAAGTAGGCAGACGCGACCCAAAATAAAAAATCTTAGGGGCGGGTAACGCAACGAACTATAGCAATCCTTGCAGGAGTCGTAAATTTTTTACCCCACCCCAACCCTCCCCGAACCCGCTGGGAGGGAGTGAGAAATTCACCAATGATTTACAATTGCTATATATACTAGCCATCAGTTTATTTTTAATGCAAAACCCAGCCTCCTCTAAGCCATGTTTATTTGCACCTACTCAGTAATAAATAATTAGTGATGAGATAGTGTTTGGTAGTGGCAATCCCCCCGTGGTAGGCCGATGCGATGGGGATGCGGCACAAGTCTCAGCTTTGAAAATTGGCAAAAGAATATAGATGCGGGACGGGGAATGCCAGTCTGAAGAGGATTGATAGCGTTTTAAACAACTTGTTACGCCAGTCATAATATTATAAAAATGCTGTAGTATTTGGGCGGGTAAGACCCAAACAATTTTGCAAGAAAGCCTAACTGAAGAGTGGGGATTTCTGTTTCAATTCTCTTGATACAATCCCACTTATTGCGTCTCGGACTGTAGCCATTAGTCAGCAATGAGTAGTTATTAGTCAGAGGACAGAAGGAAAAGGGGAAAATATCTAGTTTTGCAGTCTTGCTTGTTTATTTGCTAAGCTAGAGGTGGCGCTTATGTCACCAATAAACCTTAGATTTATGCACAGGTTATTAACTGGGAAACTGCGAGTAGAGTATTTAACAATACCCATTGCCAATCTTCCAGCAAATCTATCCGGTACTAAAATTGTACAGCTTACTGACTTTCACTATGACGGGGTGAGGCTGTCGGAATGGTTGCTAGAGAAGGCGATTGCTGCAGCCAATGAAGCTGAACCAGACATGATTTTTTTAACCGGTGACTTTATTAGCTACGACCCCGCACCTATTTACGGCTTAGTGCAGCGATTGAAAAACTTGCAAAGTCGGGTGGGAATTTACGCGGTTTTGGGCAATCACGACCACTATTGGCCGGGGGCAAAAACAGAGGTTGCTAATGCTTTAAATAGCGTCGGGATTCGGGTTTTGTACAACGAAGCAATCTATCCTTTGGGATCGGAATTGGCTTTAGTTGGGTTAGCAGATTTTTGGTCGGGCGATTTTGCGCCTAAACCTGTAATGGCATCAATAAATCCCGCGATTCCTCGGATTGTATTGTCTCACAATCCTGATACTGCTGAAAAGCTGCAAAATTGGCGAATTGATTTGCAGTTGTCTGGCCACACTCACGGCGGTCAAATCGTTATTCCCGGTATCGGGCCTTTGTACGCTTGGGTCAGAAAAATTGGCTATTTGATTCCTCAACGAATCCGAAAGTTCATTCCTTTTATGTCGGCTTGGGATCGAGTAGTTACTCACTGGGAATGGGCTAGCGGTTTGCATCAGGTTGGGAGTAATTTGCTGTACGTGAATCGGGGTTTGGGGACTTATTCGCCGGGAAGGCTATTTTGTCCGCCGGAGGTGACAGTAATTACTTTAGTTTCTCAAGATACGTAAAGGCTGGTTTAGGGTGCATACTTTCCCGATAATAAATAATACAGCCGCAGGAAGAGGGAAGAGGCAACAAGGAAGAAGGAAGAAGGAAGAGGGAACAAGGATTTTTTTACAATGTCTATTATTTTTAATTGGCTTCTCCAAAGCGATAGCCTCTGCCGTAGACTGTGTGAATTAGCACCGATTCGCCGGGGGCTTCTATTTTGCGGCGCAGCAGGCGAATTTGAGCTGCTAATACATTGCTGCTGGGTTTTTCTGCTTCACTCCACAAAAATTGGTGGATTTGTTCGTGTGTTAGCAATTGACCGGGATGGCGCATTAAGTATTCTAACAACTGACATTCTTTTTCTGATAAATCAATTGTACGATCGCCCCGATAAGCTAATTGATTGTCGTAGTCTAGCTGTAAATCTGCAACTTGCAGCCGCCCGACAGCAACCTCGGCATCAAAAGTAGGAGGCCGCCGCAGCAATGCGCGGACTCTGGCTAGCAGTTCTCGCAGTTCAAAAGGTTTGACTAAATAGTCGTCTGCACCGGCGTCGAGTCCTTGTACGCGATCGTCTACGGTATCTTTGGCGGTGAGAAATAGCACTGGCGTATTCCGTCCTTGCGATCGCAACTTCTGGCAAATTGCCAGTCCAGTTTGTCTCGGCAGCATCCAATCCAAAATTAGCAAATCGTAATTGCCCTGCATTGCTAAATTGCTGCCACTTGCTCCGTCAAATGCCACATCAACTGTATAACCTTCGCGGGTTAAGACTCGACTCAAAGGGTCAGTTAACTCAACTTCATCATCAACTAAAAGAATCCGCATCCTGATTTCAAATTTGAGATTTGAGATTTTAGGTTAAGTAAACTGATTTTTCCTAGATTTTAATGTGTGGAATACTTTCTGTTTCGCTGCAAGCTGCTGCTACCCATTCCTGGATGGCAGGCAAGGCCAAAATCGCATCCGCATAAGCTTTTTCTACTGAATCTAACTTGACTCCGTAGGTGACAAAACGCATCACAACTGGGGCAAACATAGCGTCAACAACTGTGAATTTTCCGAACAGCATATTGCCGCCTGTCCCGAATTTTTGGCGGCATTCGCGCCAAATGGCAAAGATGCGATCGATATCTGCTTCGACACCGGGAGTCATCCCTTCTCCCGGATAGCGGTTGCGGCAGTCCATCGGCATATTTTCGCGCAAATTTGGAAACCCTGCGTGCATTTCGGCACAGATGGAACGGGCGATCGCCCGTTCCGCTACATCCGCCGGCCACAAATCATTTGCAAAGCGTTCTGCAACGTATTCGCAAATTGCTAAAGATTCCCACACTTTCAAGTCGCCGTCGATTAAAACTGGCACTTTTCCCGAGGGAGAATAGCGCCGAATTTCTTCATTGGTTGTCGGCCAGTCTAAGGGGATTCTCACCTCGGCAAATTCCAGTCCAGCTTGTTTCATCGCCAGCCAAGCGCGCAGCGACCAAGAGGAATAATTTTTGTTGCCGATTACCAGAGTCAATTTGGTCATAATGTAGCTGTTAGCTATTTCCTATCGTCCGTGCAATTTTAAGTTTTAGAGTTGAATACACAAAGGCGTGAGACTAAATGACGATCCTCTTCGTTGGCGTAGCCCCCGTAGGGGCGGGCTTTCCTTCGGATCGCGAAAGCTAACGCTAACGCGCGATCGGCCCGTTTTCTGCACCAGCCTCTGCAAGCATTTTACATTAACAACCTCCCAGCGTTCCGCGTTTTTCTGCAAACTTCGATCGGGGGGCTGTATCGAACACACTTGATTTGGCATCTAACGATCTGTCTCTGTGGATTTTGGCATCGTTAGCGGTAGGTACGGCCACTGTATAGTGCATTTCCTCGGGCTCTACACCACCGCCTGAGAGGATTTCATCTACTGTAATTTTTTTGAGGGAATCCGGGTTTACACTGTGAAATTTTCCGTCAAATTGTTGACTCTCAAACTCTTGATTGTTTTCCATACAGACTGCTATTGAAAAACGCGACTAAATAAAAACTTACTAAATATAATATATACCCAAACAAAGGATCGAGCAATACCCAAAATTTATTTTTAGCTGTGAACTATATGTGTTATTCTGAGTTTGGTAAAAGCTGTTTCTGCTTGTACCGCGATCGCCCCCTTCCCAACTTGAGAAATTTACACTCTAAAAATTGACATGATTACTGTTGCACTTCCCAAAGGCGGATTGTTAGGAGATAGCATTCGGCTGTTTAAATCGGTTGGATTAGACTTCAGTGCTTTTCTCGATTCCTCTAACCGACAACTTCAAATATATGACCCGACGGGCACTGCCAAAGCTTTGCTAGTAAGGACGCACGACGTGCCGGTTTATGTGGAATACGGTCAAGCGGATTTGGGGATTGCTGGCTATGATGTTTTGCGGGAAAAAAAGCCGAAAGTTGCCAATTTAATTGATTTAAAATTTGGCAAGTGTCGGCTGTCTGTGGCGGTGAAGGAATCTAGTTCTTATCGGCGAACAGTCGATTTACCTCCTCACGGTAGAGTTGCTTCTAAGTTCGTACACTGTGCCAGGGAATATTTTCACAATTTGAATTTGCCGGTGGAAATTGTGCCGCTTTACGGTTCTGTGGAGTTGGGGCCGATTACGGGTATGTCGGAGGCAATTGTGGATTTGGTTTCGACTGGCAAAACTTTGCGGGAAAATGGTTTGGTGGAAATTGATGTTTTGTTTGAAAGTTCGGCTTATTTGATCGGTCATCCTCTGAGTTACCGTTTGAATGCGGGGGGGGTGAATGAGTTGATCGGGAAGTTGAGAGAGCAAGTTTTGACGGCTGTTTGATGCTAACTTAAATTAGAGTAGACTTATGGCATAAATCTTTCATTGATATCATTTCCGGTTACACTCATACATGATGTTGGCGGTTGACGGTTGACGGTGAACAGTCAACCCTCAACGCCGTGAACAGTGAACTCGAATTTACTATTCCGATGCTAACGGATTTGATATGATAGGGAAAGCACAGACGCAATGTAGATGCAATGCAGGATAGTTAGCGACTTTTGCAATAGCTTTAAACTATTGCGGGGTGGGCTTCTAGCCTGCCCTAAAAGTTAAATCTTTATGAACTGCTATTTGCAGGTAGAAAACCTAGTTTTTCCTGGCAGCGATTTATATAAAAACGGACGACTGTATCAGCAGGGTTTTGTTCGATTAGTTGCTGAAAATATCCCAAGGCGGCGACAAATCTTTCGGATTGCCATCCTTGAATTCCTTTGTCAAATAAACCCTGGGTAAGCTGCTTTGCTTCCGAGTCTGGACATGAGGCACTCCAGATTTCGTAGATTTCAATAGCTTGCTGCTTGCCGCGCGGCGTTACTCGATCGATCCAGCGATAGTAATAATTGTTGCTTGGCAAATCGCTGTCTCCAGCAGTCGCCGCAGAAGTAGAAATAATAGTCTGCTGTGTTTCCACTTCTAAGTCGCACTTTAATAATAGACTTTCTTTTGAGTGGGAGTTGGAACTTATGCCATTTAGAAATTCTCTCGCATGAACGATCGCATTTTCGCTAACAATAATTTGGCAGCCGTATATTTTAGTTAAATTTTCTAACCTAGAAGCTGTATTTACTACATCGCCGATGACTGTAGAGTCCATGCGGCGATCGGAACCTAAAGTGCCGATCATGCCGATACCTGTGTTAATTCCCGTACCAATATTGACGGGAGATTCTAAATTGTATTGGTGGCGACTGGCATTAAATTCTTGCAAGGTTTCTTGCATTGCTACTGCAGCTTCGATCGCATCCATGGCGTGAGAATTTGGCTTGTCAAATACTGCCATGATTGCATCGCCTAGGTATTTGTCAATAAACCCGCCGTGAGACGTTATGCACTCGTTCATTTGAGTAAAAAAAGCGTTCAACCATTCAAAAGTCTCGCGAGCTTGTTGAGATTCGGCGATCGCAGTAAACCCGCGAATGTCGCAAAATAAAACAGTCAGCTCTTCTTCTGTGACATTGCCCAACTGAATAGATTCTATTCCTTGCGGCGCAATTCGTTCGAGAAGCTGCTCCGGCACAAATAGCTGAAATTTTTCTGAAAGATATTCGTTTGCCTCCCAAGCTGCGGCGATTTGGCGCTTGCTTTGCTCTTTTACCTGCTGGTTGAATTGGGAAGATACAGCTTGCGATCGCATTTTGCTTAACTGCAAAATATTTTCAACTTTTGCCAGCAACAAACGACTGTTAAAAGGCTTTGTCAAATAATCATCGGCCATCATTTCTAACCCTTTGATGCGAGAGGTATCGTCGTCGAGGGCAGTTAAAAAAATCACCGGTACAGTTTGCAACGCCCTATCCTTCCGCAGGATCTCGCAAACATCAAAACCGTCCATCTCCGGCATCATAATATCCAGTAAAATTAAATCGGGTCGAGAGGCGCGGGCAAGCGAGAGCGCTTCATGGCCAGATAGCGCTGATACTGTAGCGTATCCTTTCAAGTGCAATAACTCTTCCAGTAAAGTCAGATTAGCTGGCTCGTCATCAACCAACATGATGCAGGGCGACTTGTTTGACATGGAAAATGATATATATAATATATTGAATTTAGATCGGGAGTGGCGCGTGGGGAAGCTCGAAAACTGGTTGATTCGTATATTTCTCCTTACTAAACTCGATATTTTTCGTAGGAACAGGCTTTCGGAGGCAAGTGCGGGCAAGTCATATAGATATTTATCTACTATTGAGTTTAACCTTTGTTGTTATCAATTATCATAAATTGCAGTGCTGGAACTGCAAATAATTATTGTTAGCCCAGAAAAGAACGGACAGTAGCGATCGTCAAATTCAAATCCAGCGGCTTGCTCAAATAAGCAGAAGCGCCAGCTTCCAAACATCGATCGCGGTCACCGGGCATCGCCATCGCCGTCACCGCAATCATCGGTATCGAATCCCAGACAGGATCTGCTTTAACTCGGCGCATCAACTCAAAGCCGTCAACATCCGGCAACTGAATGTCCATCAAAATCAAATCCGGCAGCAACTCCGGGGCTGCTGAGGCGGCGAGAATACGATCGACCATTGCCGAACCATCCGCGAGTATCTCTACCCCGTACCCCTCCAATTCCATCACCTCAGAAATTAACATTTGGTTAAAAGGCTGGTCTTCAACAATCAAAATCCGCTTCCTGGCAATGGGTAAAGCAATCGCAGAAGCAGGAACTAACTTGGTATCCAAAGCACAAGAAGCAAAGTTTCCCAACTGTTGACGCATCTCCGTCAAAGGCAGCCAAACCCGGAAAAGACTTCCCCGATCGCAAACAGATTGAAAAGAAACAGTCCCCCCGTGCAATTCGGCCAATCGCTTAGTCAAAGCCAAACCCAAACCTGTACCTTCGTGCCGCCTAGTCAGGGAAGAATCGACCTGTTGAAAAGGTCGAAATAGCAAGTGCCAGCGGTCTTGAGGAATGCCGATCCCCGAGTCTTTCACCTCAAAACAAAAATAAGGAGTGCTGGCATTTACAGGAGAACAATCCGGCCGGTAGTCGCCGTCTATTTCACTGCCGTAGACCAGACGCCCGCTGAGTTTAACTTGTCCTTGTTCTGGGGTAAATTTGATGGCATTGGAAAGTAAATTAATCACAATTTGTCGCACTCGCCGTTCGTCGATCCAAACTTTAGTAATGCGGTAGTCGAATTCTAAAGACAAACTGATGCGCTTTTTGTCTGCCCGCGGCTGCATCATTTTTATACAGTCTGTCGCGAGTTCGTGAACGCGAACCGGTTGTAAATTGAGTTCTACTTTCCCCGCTTCAATTTTAGAAAGATCGAGAATATCGTTAATTAACTGCAACAAGTGCTGGCCGCTTTTTTCGATCAGGTCTAAATAGTTGATTTGTCGATCGCTCAACAGTCCGGCCGTTTGCCGCAGCAGCAAGTCAGAAAAGCCGAGAATGCTGTTAAGAGGCGTCCGCAATTCATGGGACATTGATGCTAAAAACTCAGATTTCAACTGAGAAGAATACTCTAATTGTTCGTTAACTTGGCGCAGGTTTTCTTGTGTCTGAGCCCGCTCGATCGCCGCCCCCAAAGTCCGGCAAGCAGCCTCCAGCACTTCTTGGTTGAGGGCGGTTTGCAGTTTTTTGACGTTGCGGGACTCCAGCGTCAGTACGCCAATAATTGTACCGTCGGTGGCTGCGATCGGAAAAATGCCCAGTTGTCCAATTCCCGGATGCCGAAATTCTGGCACGGCATTGGGATGTTGGGCATAATCCTCTACGAACAAAGGTTTACCGGTTTTCACCACTTCCCACAGCAAACCGATGCCGTAGGGAATGCCTTGGTCGAGCAATTCTTGCATTCCTGCGACTACGGGTTCCCCGTAAGTAGCCAAAAATTGACCGGAAACTTGGTTGCAAATCCCCGACGCTTGCCGGTCGTTTCCCTTGCCGTTAATCACCTTGACATCTCCGAAAGCTGCATTCATTGCCCCTACTAAATAGGTGAGGGCAAACTGACCTATTTCTTGCAAACTGTCAGATTTTTGCAGGCGTTCGGTTAAACCTAAAAGAAATCTCAGCCGCCTGACTTCTGCGTTCAAGCTAGCTTGGGAGTTTTGGTATACCGTAACGTCTCGAAAGGTAAACAGCCGTCCGCCGCTGTTGGTAATCGTGGCGCACACCTCCAAACAAACCGCATTGGATTGCTCGAAATAAAATGATAAACTTTCATGCTGAGATTTTTCGAGTGCTTGCTGAAACTCTTGCCACTGCTGAAGGGACAAGTAACCCCGATCGACAATTTCCGCAAACAGCAAGTGGCACTTCGGCTTTGTTTCCAGCCATTCTGGGGACAGTCCCCAGATTCCCGCCAATTTTTTGTTAAACAAAACTAAGCAGTCAGACGAGTCGAACAGAGCGATCGCATTGTCTACTTGGTTGAGAATCAGTTCTTGGTCTGCCCTCAACTGGTGCAAGTCTCTCTCCATTTTCTCTGTGTGTGTAGCTCTTAGTTTCGTTGTCATAACTTTCTAGGGATATGGCAAGGGTTATTGTATAACTCATTACTTAATTTGACATAATTTTAGGTTTTTTGGCAGTGAGAGGGATCGATCGGCCTTGTGATCTGAGACACTTGCTGGTTTCCGAGGACGATCGGAGCCAGCTTTGAACTGCATCGGCTACACGGCTTAATCATCAGGGAATAACGAGGGAAAGCATTATCGCAGAAAGAGCATCTTTTAATAACAATGCTGTCGAAGTTGATGGCATCTGACTTGAAACTATTGTGTCCAACCCTGTGCTAAATTGACCCATAATAAAAACTAATTACGGTGATCGGAAATCAGCATATAGCAATCCTCGCATCATTTGTGAATTTCTTACGGACTCCCAGCGGGTTCGCAGAGGGTTGGAGTGGGGTAAAAAATTTACGACTCCTGCAAGGATTGCTATATGTCAAAATGCAATCACGACCTTACCCTTAAATTTTATTAGCAATAACTTGGTTATTTGGATTAACTGCTCAAGCAAGTGTTGGATTCAAAAACATAGGCATAAGGCGCGCCCTAAGCACCCGGAGACAGTGATATCAGTTTCAAAAAAGCAACTGTCGGCTCGCGATCCCAACTCATACACAATCAGTTATTCCCCATAATTTAATCTAAAATTGTGCGACTGAGCGCTCACGCCGAAGTCTAAAATATCAAATGGTATGATTTATTACGATCGCACTTATGAGTAAGGTGTGCAGTGCACACCCTACAAATGTGAGTTAAGCTAAGCCGCATTTAAATTGCAGAGTAAAATAAATCTTGACTCTTGTGGGGTGGGCAGGAGATCCTGCACTTAACATACAATTTAAATGCACAACAGGTTAGAGCGTAAGTATTGTTAATGTTTCTTAGGATTTTTTGGAAAAGGAATGCCCAAACTTTCGTGAAAAACAAGCTGAGTTTTATAAGTCAAGCGCCGGTTAACTTGTTTGATGATTTTTTCCAAAAGCGCATCGCCGGTTTTTTCTATCAAAGGTTGAGACATCGATCGAATAAACTTGGGAAAGCAAACTCCCACAGCCAAATCCAGCTTCCACGTAGCGCTGGTAATCGCAGGCGGCAGCTTAGCACGTTCCGCACTCGGCCAATCGGCGGCAAACTCCTGAGACGGTATCTCCACTAGCTTCATTGCCGATCGAAAATCCACTTCATACCCAGGCGAGGTATAATCCGGAACCGGAATAGTCTGAATCAAATAGCAGCCTTCAGCATCCGGCGGCAGCAACTCTAAACCAATTCTCGCTTCAACGCGGTAGCCGAAAGCCCCAAAACGCCCGATTAATAAATCATAGCCGTTTTCTCCGATCGGCTCGGCCTTCATCGGCGAAGCGCACTGGCAAAACCAAGTCTTGTGGTTGTTCAAATGCTTCGCCACCGTCTCCGCATCGGCGTACATCTCCATGCTGTCTTCAAAATGCGTCTGAAACCAAATCGGCTCAACTTCCTCTGGTGCATCCGCGCTTCCACTTTCTGGCTGTCGGAAACTCACATCTGGGTAGTAATTTTCGTCAGAAGCTTCAAAAGTTTGATATTCAGCGGAATCTTGCTTCATCCTATACTCTCCTGTAATACGCACCGATCCGGTTGGGGATGTGTTAAGGGAGTTTCCTCCCTACAATTGAGAAATTGATAGTAACAAAACTTACCCTAGTTCAGCATAACTCGACTTATGAAAGCATTTGTAGCAGGAGCCACAGGTCAGACTGGCCGCCGCATCGTCGCAGAATTAGTCAAGCGAGGTATTCCCGTGCGCGCCTTAGTCCGAAATCTAGACACAGCCAGACAAATTTTACCACCGGAGGCTGAGTTAGTGACCGGGGATGTATTAAATGCAACTTCCCTGGGCAATGCCATCGGCGATAGTACGGTATTGCTGTGCGCGACAGGGGCGGCCCCTGGTTTTGACCCGACAGCGCCTTACAAGGTGGATTTTGAAGGTACTAAAAATTTGGTGGATGCAGCTAAGGCTAAGGGCATTGAGCATTTTGTGCTTGTGACTTCTCTGTGCGTCTCTCAGTTTTTTCACCCGCTGAATTTGTTCTGGCTGATTTTGGTTTGGAAGAAACAAGCTGAGGAGTATTTGCAAAAAAGCGGATTGACTTATACCATTGTCCGTCCGGGCGGTCTCAAAAATGAGGATAATTCAGATGCGATCGTCATGACTGGTGCGGACAAAATGTTTGAGAGCAGCATTCCCCGCACCAAGGTAGCCCAAGTGTGCGTGGAGGCGCTGTTTCAGCCGGCTTCTCGCAACAAGGTTGTGGAAATTGTGGCGAAGTCGGAGGCTCCGCAAAAGAGTTTTGAGGAGTTGTTTGCCAGTGTGATTTGATTGAATTAGCCTCGCTTGGGTTCGGTGCGTCAATCGATTTTAGATTTGAGATTTGAGATTTTAGATTGAAGCATTGACCCCACCGATAAATTCGGGGGCTCCTCGATCGGATACAGGTTTTTTATTTCTGGACGGATGAATCCGGGGGCTTGTATCCTGGATGCTTGATTGTCAAACAAAAAACACTTTGATTTGGATCTAAGATGTTGCACCATTGTCAAGAACAGGCTTTTCGGCCTGTTCCACAAAAAGTGGATTTTATTGTGGGGTGGGCATCCTGCCCGCCCAAAAAAGCCTTATCCTGCCCGCCCGAAAAAGGCTTATCGAGAATGGTGCAAGATGTGATTTGGGTCAAAGATTTGGGCTGACGCACCCTACACCAATTTTCCGATCGCCAAATCTGGCAAAATCTTAATAGTTTTACGATTCGCCCTTAAAATTTCGTTCTCGCAGCATGAAAACTCTCAAGTGGCCAGCTTGGTTCCCCTATCCGATTTCGTGGTTAAGGGCATTTGCTCTCGCTCAGAGTTTTAGTTTTGTCCTTCGCAGGGGCATTCCTTTTGTCAGCGACGATATCGGCTTTCTGACTCTACTGCTGGCGGCTTGGCTGATTCAGTTGCCTGTGTTTTTTGTTTGTCACTTTTTAGCAGTCAAAATTTTAAATCCCTTACTAATTATGCTGCCGGGGCGCTTTGGCGTTGCGCGCAAGTTCAAGCGCCGGCATACGGGTATTCGATCGCACTTGCGAGAAGGCTTGAATGCTGTTGTAGTGATTTTTTTTGCCTTTAATCTGTCGCTGTTGGTGCAACTTGCGATTTTTTATTGGCCCGCGCGATCGATCGATCCGGCTCAGTTACTAACAGGAATATCTACTCTGACAAATGTTGCCACAGCCAGTGAATTAGATTTCTGGCTGATTAAATTGGCGGGGGTTTTATCGAGTCTAACGCTGTTAGCCGCGCCGCTATATCAATACGATTTTCGGGTGCGCCGGATGCGGGCGGCTCGCAAATTAGCCGAATTTGCGGAAATGGAAATGACTTTGCTGGAAGCTGAGAAATTTAGCCGTCGAAAAAGAGGTTTGCTGAGGCGATCGGAAATTCAAATCCTCGGATTTCTACTTTTAATCGGCGCTGTGATTAGCGGCGGTGTTTTTTTGGTTGCTAATTTGCGGGGAAATCGGCAGTTATCGCAGTCGGCAAGCGAGGTGAGAAAATTGCCACCGCTGGCTATGAAAACCGGAGATCCTTATATTCGGGCGCTGATGCGTACTATTTCTGCTAGCGAGTCGAATGTTGCTCGACCTTATCACGTTGTTTACGGTGGAAAATACGTATTAGATTTGAGCCACCATCCTGACTGGTGCGTGAAAATTGTTAATGGCCCGAATCGCGGTAAGTGTACTACGGCAGCGGGCAGGTATCAATTTCTGACTACAACTTGGAAGGATAAGGCTAAGCGCTATCAGGCGCGTCGTGCTAATTTTTTATTCTGGGAAGATTACAGTTTTGAACCAGAAGATCAGGATGCTGTGGTTTATGCTTGGTTGAGCGATCGCAAGTTTTGGAAAGCTGATATTTCTGAGATGTTGCGGCAGGAAAGATTAACTGAGGTATTGCGGATGCTTTCGGGAACTTGGACGAGTTTGGGATATGGAATTGAGAACAATTCTATGAGTTCTAGTTTGCCGAAAATCTACCGGGAAATGCTGCGGGAAGAATTGGAAAATGCGAGTTCTTAGGGAGTTAAATATTGACTGTTGGCTGTTGACTGTTGACTGTTGATGGTTGACTGTTGCCTGTTAACTGTTAACGAATGTTATTGGTTATTAAGAAGCCAAAGCGATTAAACAATCACCACTAATATCATGTCCGGTTGAATAGGGATCGTACCTTTTTTTTCTTCGACTATGCTCTATACCCTATGCCCTATACCCTATACCCGTATAAGTTTGATAAGTAATTAACCGGACTTGATATAACAAGTAACGAATAACTAATCCTTCAAGTTTGGTAAAAATGCTGTCAAACATTTGTACAATTCTAATCCCGGCCCTGCTGGCAGGGGATAAAGCCTGTCGAAATTAATCGGGTTTCCCGGTGCTAATTTCCACTCAGTTTTCTGTGCTGTTTTTGGGGAAATTTCGATCGCTACCGTGATGTTAATAATGTTGTTGTGCTGGGGGATGCCCCGGAAGCAGTAACTTTTTCCCGTGCGTTTGTCTGAATCGCTGCCGGTGATGTATCTGTCTTGTTTGCGAAATTGGATTTCTCGAAAAGGTCGATCGATCGCAAAGGAGTCTCGGTACCGGTAGTCTCCATCGGGTAAACTTTCGACAGTCGGTCTAATTTGACTTATAACTGTTGCTGGACTAAGAGTTAGCATCATTGATCCGCCTTCCTCCTGTGAAATCGGTGATTTTGCTGCCTGGTGTCTGAGTCGCGGGCGATCGGCACAAACAAACGCGCGCCGTGTAACAAATTAATAAAAGCTGTTAAGCAGTTTAAGTCGATCCCTCGCTATCGTGAATAATTATTTCATGGTTTCATCTCTGTTACCTATCTGAGTAATAATAGAAACATACAGCAAGCCGTGAGAAATTTTACGGGCGCATATTTAGGGATTAATTGACAATACTGCGAGGATACTGCTATGTTTTGCGTGACGCGAGAAACCGGAAATTCCCAACGGCGAGGCTCTTTCACCTCTGCGTCTAAAAGTACCCCTATTCTCCGATCCCGAGTTTACAAAGATGAGGCTCTGGTGTCGGCATCGCTAGCGGGGCTGCCAGCTCTTTTGGCATCCCTCGAAAGCTTTCGCGAGTAGTAGAACTTGGCATTTTCTCTTGCTATATTTGGCGCTTTGAGGTTGGTGATAGCGGCTGCAAACCGAGCAAGGGCTGTTTTGATTGCACCTAAAATTCTCCTCGATTTGAGTATTTTTTTGCTGTGCTGAACTATTGCAGGACTCAGAAACCTGGTTGTTTATACAAAAACATTTTTACAGCCCTTTGTTATGGTATGAAAAATGGTATAAAAACCAGGTTTCTTGGTATCTGTCCGTAAGTCTTGTGTTAACAAAATTTATTTGTCAGTGTCATCGGGTGCGATCGATGCCTCTACCTCTTGGGAGGAACGGCTTAACATAGAGTCGTGCAGGTGTTCGTTGTGCTGCCTTTCTTGAGCCATTAATTCTCTGGCTTTTTCTTCAGCAATTCCCTCCCCAGGTGTTTCTAGCTCGTGGGAGGAACGGTTGAGCATAGATTCGTGCAAGTGTTCGCTGTGCTGCCTTTCTCGTGCAATTAGTTGTCTAGCTTTTTCTTCGGCGTTCATGAGGAGTTTCTCCAATTGCTGGTTAGAACCGATTTTTATATTAAGATGCCACAATTTGAGGGTAAATTTAGCAAAATTAACATAAATTTTTACAAATAATTGTATAAAAAAATGTAGAAAAAAAATTGAGTCTGCTGGCGGTGGTTACTGAGCTAATTATTGCCAGACGCCGGAAAAGATATTCTTGACTGCGATCGCAATTCGATTTAAGTCTTCCTTCAGCAGCGGCGGCCAAGAAACTCCTCTGCGGAGTCCTGCTTCAAATTGCTGCAAACCTTCTACTGACAGTAAATGCAGTGCCGAGATTAATTGTCGATCGAGCATTGGAGATTCTTGCAGCCCTTCAAACAATATTTTTAAAGCTAATAAAATCGATGTCACCTGTCCGGGTACGGGCGGTTGACCTTGTTTGAGACGCATCAGGAAGGCGTCGGGATTTTTCTTGGTTTCCAGGGCGGTTCCTTGGTCGATCAGAAAACTGCGGGCTGTTTTGTAATCCATTTGACGTGCGATCGATCTCCTGCAATTAATTAGCAGGCATTATATCACTTTTTGTCGCGCTCAATTTGGTAATATATTTCCATACAGCCTGCACTACAGCTACTGGTCAGGTGCGCCCAGAAGCACTCTACAGCTAATGATTAGAGACGTAGCATTCATCCCGCAGTCGCCTCGAACGAAGTGAAACGGACAGGAAAAAATAAAACAATGGCAAAACACCCAGGAAATAGCAGAAAATCCAAGATTTATCGCTACTTGTGGCTGATTTTTTTGTGTCTGAGTTTTTTGTTAGTTCCGCTCATCAAAAAAATAGCTGCCGATACGCCATTCCCCCCACCCGCTTCTATTGAAAATAATGCTGCTTTTGGAGCGAGGATTCAAAGGACGATGGGGCTACTTGCGGCTAGCACTCCAACAGACCGCCGCCAAGTGCGTATTCTATTCTACGGTCAATCCATCACTCAGCAAGACTGGTGGAAAGATGTAGTGAAGGATTTGAGACAGCGATTTCCCAATGCAGATTTAATTGTGGAAAATCGGGCAATCGGAGGATTTTCCGCCCCGATTTTAATCCGTCCCAGCGAACACGATTTGTATCCTTTTTATCCAGACTTGCTAATTTTTCACGTCTACGGAGGCGGTGAAGATTACGAAGCCATAATTGCCAATGTCCGCAGCCGCACGGCTAGCGAAATACTCTTGCATTCAGACCACATCGACTGGATGCCGACAGGCAACAGCGACGATCCAAATTCAGTCAGCAGATACGAATGGCACAACACTCATTCTACTAAATGGCTGCCGGAGTTAGCCGATAAATACGGGTGCGAAATCGCCGAAATTCGCGAACCTTGGATGCGGTATTTGAAAGATAATCGCTTGCAGCCCAAACAGCTATTGAGGGATGAAATTCACCTCAATGATTGGGGAAATTTTCTCCTAGCTGCCCTCATAAAACCGCATCTGCGATACAAGCCAAATTCTCCTCAACCGCCGCAGGATTTAGTGAAAACCTATACGGTTGGCAGCGATGTTAAGTGGCAAGATGGCAAGTTGGTTTTAGAATTTGAAGGAAATAGAATAGATGCGATCGCCGATAAAACCTTCAACGGCAAGGCAATTTCTGCTAAAATTGCGATCGACGGCAAAAAACCCTCAGAATTTCCTGAACTTTACAGCATCACCAGACCTAGCCTTAGCCTGGGCGTCCCTTGGCCCGCTATTCTCCAAGTATCCAGCCAAAAACCGCTAATCGTCGAAGATTGGAAAGCCGTAATTACTGAGATTAACAGCGACGCCAGCAAGTTTAAATTTGACGTTGTAGGTTCTAAAACAGGTTACGACGGCAGCGGTACAAACGGCGAAATGTTTGTCTCCAACTCGGGCCGCATCGTGATTGAACCGAGAAACTGGTGGCTGAAAAATGCCTATGAATACTCTAAAAAACCGACGCCTAAAGGCTTTGAAATTTCCTGGCAGGTGAGGCCGATGTTTGTTGATTTATACGTTCCTCCACAAATTGCAGATTCAAGCCGCGAGTATTCTACAACATTAGCTCAGAATTTGAGCAACTCCAAACACATCCTCGAAATCGTCCCCGAAACAGATGGGAAAGTTCCAATTCAAGCAATTCGAGTGTATCGCCCTCCTTTCTCCAATCTAGCATCTAAAGTTGAGATTTTTCAACCGCAGATATCAGCGGATGAACGCGGATGAACGCTGATGCAATTTTATCAGCCTTTATTTGCGTTCATCTGCGGTTTAAAAAATCTTCATATTATTTTATAGCAATCCTGGTAGCAATCGGGTTGATGATTGTTCAAACCCTTAATATTTAAGCATCTTGAACGAAAGCATCCAGGATACAAGCCCCCAGATTCATTCCTTCGCAGACTCAGGACGGAGAAATAAAAAACCTGTATCCCAATACGCTTGGGTTAGCGCTTTCAGACGAATTTCATTTCACGCATTTATGAGAGTTCCCGACTTGTGAAAGGAAATCAGATTATTCTTATCTGAACCGTATTGACGTGTATCCGATGAAACTTGCCCCCCGACTTTATCCCTGGAGTCAATTCTAAAATCTAAAATCTAAAATCTAAAATCGATTGACTCCTACTAAAATCGCCAAGATTATCAACTTCTCGGAATCCCCAACTCGTGAAACATCAACAGCGATAAAAACAAATCTGCCACAAAAATCAACACCCAAGAAGTTACCACCGCCGCCGTTGCAGCTTTGCCTACTCCTTTCCCTCCGCCCACCGTCGTCAATCCCCAACCGCAACCGACAAGGGCAATTATCAACCCAAAAATAAAACTTTTAATCACCACAGTTACTAAATCCCCAGGCCCCAAAAAAGTCCGCACCGATTCCAAAAATACCGACGGTTCCAAATTATAAAAATTAACCGCCACAAACAGCCCGCCCAAAATCCCCACGGCTACCGAAAAAATTGTTAAAATTGGCAGCATGATGCAGCAAGCTATCACCCTCGGCACTACTAAATAATCAACCGGATTTGTTCTTAACATATACAGGGCGTCTATTTGTTCCGTCACCTGCATTTCTCCTATCTCCGCCGCAAAGGCCGAACCGACTTGTCCCGCCACCACGCCCGCCGTTAAAAGTGGTGCTAATTCGCCGCAAAATGCCACAGCAAAAGGACCTCCCACCGCCCCAACCGCCCCAAAGCGAACCAATTCTCTGGCTGATTGAAAGGTAAAAATCATGCCGCCAAAAAAGGCTATTAGCAACACGGATCGCAAAGAATCCAGGCCTACTGTTACTAAATGTTCCATGATTTTGCGGTGGTCAATTTTGCCTTGGAGTATGCGTAACAGCACTTGGCCGCCCAGGAACAACGTCACAAAAAACCGCTGAAACCACCTGTTATTGAAGGTTTCATCTAAATGTCGATCGTGCTTTTCTTGGTATTTCTTAACCAAAGACTCAGGACTCGGGATTTATTGCAAACAGGGCCAAGCACTCCCACATAGAGATTTTCGGCAATCCTACAGCAATTATTGCACGATTTGTCAACATATATTTTCACTCTGCCTGCCCTGCGGTTGGTGCGCTATACCATTTTAGATTTTAGATTGGGACTAATTAATTCTGTGGTAATCATCACTCATTTCCAAATCTAAAATCTCAAATCTCAAACCCTAGGACTACTCCGCAAGTAACAAGTCAATAAACTTATCCAATTCTTCATTATTCTTTTCGGCTTGATCCTTGCCAATTCTCAGCAGTTCCGATATCTTCTCTTCCGAGGCATCATCAATCGGCAGCGGTTGTTCGTGGCTCAAATCGGGAGTAATTCTCAAATATTGATTCGGTCTTTCAACCGCATCATAAATTTGGATTAGTTGATAATTTACAGTTTCCGCAACTCCCGTCATCATGATATTAATCAAAGGCTCAACCCACTCAATTTGACCCCAATTTTTTACTTTTTCGTAGGGGTATTTTTTCTGAGCTTCTCCGGTTCCCAAGGATAAAATTACCATATCTTTGGCTGTCGGGCCTTTGTCGGGGCGATCGTCAGGAATTATGAATTTATTTCTAACTTCTGCATAGGCACAAAGTGCGGGATTGTTTGCGAATACTCCCCCGTCAATTAAAGCGTAGCATTCATTGCTAAAAGAGTAGATTTTACAAACCTCAAAATATGAGGGAGCTGCCGATGTTGCTCTGGCGATATCTCTAATAAAATAGTCTTCTGCTGGACATTTTTTAGCATCTATTTGATCGAAGAAGTGAGCTTTTCTCCTTTCGATGTCGTAACTGGAAATTAAACAAGGTTTTAGCAGTTCGCTGAGTTTGCAATCTCTAAAATTTTCCCAAAATAATTTTTCTAAGGGCTCGCTGGGATATTTCTCATCTCTCAAACCATCTAGAGATCTGACTTTTTGCCAAAATGAAGTCTGAAAAACGTCGCGGCCGCTCTTAATCGAAAAATTAACCGCGTCTTGGGCTGCCCACTGAGGTCTGCTGGGATTTTCGGCATCTGGACACAGATAGATGCAAGTTAAAATTCCTCCCGCACTCGTGCCGGCGATTAAATCAAAATAGTCAGCTATTCTCGCATCTGGGTTGCCACTTTTTTGTTGCAGCTTTGACTCAACGCTAACTAAAATTTGCGCGGGAATAATTCCTCTAATTCCGCCTCCATCTATGGATAAAATTCTAGTATATTTAGCCATAACTGTTGCCTCTTCTGAATGTTTGCTCGTTTCCTACAGTCCGGGATACAACAAGGGGTTTGAGAGGCTAATCATAGCGGTAATAGCGGTAAGGTGCTGAGGACGCACCCTACATAATTCCGAATTCATGCACCGCTCAATCTCAAATCCCAAATCTTAAATCTAAATTTAATTGGCGGGCTGCGATAGTATAGCGAAAAATGTATTCTACAATTTCTACGTAATTGTAGGCGGCGGCTGGCGAATCTGCCCAGACTGTGATGCCGTGATCGCGAATTAACAAAGCGGGTACAGAGGGCGCACAAATGGCAAAGAATTCGCAAATTTCCTTGGCTATCTTAGGGACTTCTAAATAATTTGTAAAGAGGGGTATCGACACTTGCGGGTTTTCCTCCCACACCCCCAAACCTTTCAGCATTTCGATCGCGGGTAAAGGCACTGCATCTCCTGCTGTTAGCCGAGAAACTAAATTTGCCTCGATGGAGTGGACGTGATAGCAAGCTTTAGCGTCTGGAAAACAATTGTAAACGGCTAAATGAATGCTGGTTTCGGCCGAAGGGCGGCTGTCGGGAACAGGTTGCTCGACAATTGCGCCGTCTGAGTTCATTCTGATAAAATCTGCTTCAGTTAACTGCCCTTTCGCGCGGCCGCTAGCAGTAATCCAAAAACTGCCATCTGCTAAGCGGGCTGAAAGATTGCCAGCAGTCCCAACCATCCAACCGCGATCGTAAAAATGTTTGGCTGCTGCAATTAAATCCGATCTCAAATCGCCACTCATTCTTTACAAATCCTCAGTTTTTAATCTACTTTTTACTTGAATAGGAATTGCGCTGGCATATCTAAACGTCGGCTAATCCGTGCAAAGCTTATATCAAATCCGGTAGCATCGGACTTATATGCACGGGGGCGGGTTTATTATATTGTCTGTTATGGGCAATTATTGTTGGTGAACCCGCCCCTACAAAATTTAACATCATACAATACCGATGCAAACGGAATTTATATTACCTGAGAAAGGCGATAGTTTCACTTCCATTTCTGGGACAAACTTTCCAAAATGTCAAAAAAATTATCCCATTTAATATAAGGCTTTTGCTGTTCGTCTAGATACTCGGCAAGCCGATCGCGCGCAAACACCGACGAAGCCTGCAAAGCCATATTAAAATCAGTCAGCGAATCTCCGATCGCCACCTGTTCCTCGGCCGGGTGCTGGCCCATGACCCGCACCTTAGACACCAATTCCTCATCTCCTTCAAACTCAGAATTGACTTGCAAGCGAGGGCCGCTAGCGTCCACATCCACAGCGTAAATAACGCTCGCCCGGTGTACCAAATCGCCCATAACCGTCTCTACCATGACCCGAAGACCGCCGGAAACGATCGCAAAATCCACCTTTTGCTCGTCCAAAAAATCCAGCAATTCCAACAATCCCGGCCGCATCAGCTTGCCCCTAGAAAATTCCACAATTTCCCCGTAACGTTCCGAGGGAATAGACTCTAGTAAGTGCCGCACTCCCGATCGCAAACTCAGCCTTCTAGCGTATATTTCAGGCATCAGTTGAGAAGACAGTTCCGGTGCGAAATGCTTGAGCATTGCCACAAAAGTTTCTTCAACTGTTATCGTGCCGTCAAAGTCGCAGAACACCACCCGTTGCCGATTGTTCGGGATTGAAGATTTTTGCTTGTCATCGGTCATTGTCAGTCGCACCTTTCGAGAACGGGCAAAGTTTACACAATTCATCGTACACTGTCGAGCGATCGAACGCGACTGCCCAAAACTAATAGTGACGCGCTGTTGGTTGGCAATTCCCCGCAGGATTTTATGCAGATTCTTCGAGAGAATCTTCATCTTCCAGGGAATCTTCCAGTTCATCTTCCAGGGAATCTTCGAGAGAATCTTCGAGAGAATCTTCGAGGGAATCTTCCAAGGAATCTTCCAGGGAATCATCTACCTCCTGCTTTTGGTTTTTTGTCTTTTGGGGGTTAGACTTAGCCGGCAAACAGATTAAATTATCATCCTCAGTATTAATCAAACCTTTCGATCGCAACTTACCCATCAGCCGCGTCACCGTCACCCGCGTTGAGCCAATTGCGCTGCCAATTTGAGCGTGAGTCAAGGCCCAAGGCAGCCGGTAGCCCCGAACCACATCCGGTTCGCCGTCACCTACGTAAGGTTCGCCGAACTCTTCGATCAACAAAGTCAGAAACCCCAACAGTCGGTCTATAGTCCGGCGCTGTCCCAAAGTGCTCAGCCAAAGAAGTTTCCGCTGGTGCTGGTAGCGAAACGCATCCAAAATTTCCCTACGAAAGTGAGGCCAGTTATCCAAGTCGTGCCAGTACATCCACACTACGTGAGTTTGATCGGCATGAGCGTAAGCTTGAAGAGTAAACGGAGACTGAGCAACCAGTTCAAAGGGTTGACCGGCGCCGACGAAGCCCAAAAAAGCTTCTTCTGTAGTTTTGTCAGCGGATTTTGACTTTGCCGCCGCAGCGCTAACTTGAGCGCTGCCTACGAGCCGCACAGAACCTTTCTGAACTAAATACAGCAGTCCGGGTCTTGCGGGAATCCGCTCGTCTTTGCTAAAAGTCCGGCAGCGGTAGTGTTCCTGGGCCCAGTCGATAATTCGCTGCCAAGTGATAAAAGGTCGATCGATAGTCTCTACAGGTGTGGAAGTTGATTGCATAAGTGAGGCTCTGGGATATATTTAAGAGTGAGAGAAACAGCTTTTGCCAGCAGTGCGATACAAAGTGAGACAACCAACCCCCGATCGAGCTTGCACGCTTCTTAACTGTGCTGACTTTTGTTAGTTTTACCGAAAAATTCAATGTAGCAAAAAATACATCAAAATGGTAGAGTTCTGCAAAAAATTTGTCGTAAATTATTGTATAGTTAGCAAACAAATCGCTAGAAAGCACATTAATTCGATCTAGCCCCGCTCGGAGGAGCCGATCGACTATCTCTGATATCAGCAGTTTAACGTACAAGAACAGTGCAAGTGGTAACAGCGGATCGTTGTTCTTACGGTAGGATGAGCCGATATGGATACAGCAAATATCTGGCAGTGCCCGGAAGTTACAGTGAAGTGTTTCTTGCTTTCAAGGTTCCAAAGGGCGATCGACCAGCAAGAGACACTAGGGGAAATTCCGTTCAATCTCATAGGTGGCACCATTCTCAAGAACGGGCAAGATGCCCGTGAAGCGAGAGATGAATTTGATTGTGGAACAGGCATCTTGCCTGTTCCTAAACAAGTAATTGAGAATGGTGCAATATTTCCCTTAAATCGGAGTAAAGATAGCGCGCGGGTGGTGTACGTGTCTGCGATCGCCCTGAAATTGGCTAAAACTTGGCAGCAGACACCGCAGACAATCGGCACCGAGTTGGCCGAAACTCTCAAACCGCTGTGCTACCCAGATTTCGCCGTTAAAGTAGCGCCGGAGGGAATTATCGAGATGGAGTTGACTGATGCAGGTTTAGCCGTCTGGTTGCAGCGTTTAGCTCAAACGAACCTCCCAGTTTCAGAATCTAGAATATTATCTTCTGCTGTATGTGCCGATCGACTGTTTCCCATTCAGTACAGCCACGCACGCTGCTGTTCCCTGCTGCGAATGGCCCACCGCGATCGAATAATTGCGATCGCCCAGCCCGATGTCGCTACAGCCCCGCAAATTTGGTTCCTGGCGAGTCCAAATCCTATCCCTTGGATTGACGAGGGCGATCGACTGCGGTTAGTGCATCCAGCCGAACGCCGTTTAATATCCCAACTCTTAACAGTGCTAGACAATTTATATCCTACTTTTGAGGTAAACAAGCGCGAAAAACCTGTCAATTATTTCAAATTAGCCAATAGTTTGAGCGAAGCATTTCAGATTTTTTACAGCCAGTGCCGAATTTGGGGAGAAGTTAAAATAGAACAGCCAAAACTCGCCCAAGCTCGATTAGGTTTAATATTAGCCACTCAATCTTTGCTGCGATTTATCCTAGAAAACTTGTTTAATGCTATTGCTCCTTTAGAACTTTGAATTAGTCAGTATAAACAAGTAATAACGAACATAAAATACTTTATCTTACTGTATTTTAGCCCTAGTTTCGGACAAGTTTTATTGTTGAAATCGCAGTCATAAATAAGTTATTTTTGCCAGCTTAAAGGAATTTCCCACAAATTGCGAAAACCCGTTATATTATGTCCGGTCGATTCCCTCCGCTTCGCTTCGCCCAAAATCAGGTAGGGGCGGGTAAACCTGCCAAGATCTGCCAACAATCTCCAATCTCAAAAACCCGCCCCGGCCGGGATATTATGGTCAATCGATCGGACATGATATTACTCTTTGGCAGAGAAATACCAGCAGCGCGATGCAGTTTAAAACAGTGTGAATTTTCTGCCAGCGGTGCGATCGATCGTGATAAATTTCCGCTGCAATTGCCCACGAAAAAACCATCAAAAGCGTCCCATCGATGCCTTAATAAAAATGAGAAACCAGCGATTTATCATCCCTGCGAAAAATCCCGTCTTGAAATCCCAATATAATGCCGGCATCTAGTTTAAGGCGTTGCAGGCGAGATTTGCTTTTTTCTAGGTTGGGCGATCGGCAGCGTTACTGTAAATGTACTGCCGACGCCTTCTTCACTGGTCAAAGTAATTTCGCCACCGTGCAAGTCCACGCATTTTTTTACAATGCTCAGCCCCAGTCCAGTACCGGGAATTCGACCGACATTTTTAGCCCGGTAAAATGAATCGAACAACCGTTCTTGGTCGGCGATAGGTATACCAATTCCTGCATCCTGGAATGAAAAAATTGCGTCGGTTTCAGTAACTTTTAACTCAAAGATGACTTCGGTATTTGGGGGAGAATACTTAATAGCATTGGACAGCAAGTTTCCCAGAATCCGCCGGAGCAAGCTTACCTCCAAAGACGCCATCGCCAATGGACTGTGATTCACAAAAATCAGCGTCACCCGCTCATTTTCAGGTTTCAACTTCAGGCTGCTCTGAAATTCCGCGACCAACTCATTACACAACTTTGCTAAGTCTATCGGTAGCAAGGAAAAGCCTGTTGTTCCTGACTCAAAACGCTCCAGCAGCAGAACATCATCTAATAACAAATCTATGCCTTTTGCCGCTGCTTGAGTTTTGTCTAGAAGTTCTTGTGTTTTCTCCTCTGTTAATGTCAACTTGTACTTGCTAAGAAGTTGTGTAGTGCCAATAATGAAATTCAAAGGATTGCGAACGTCGTGGGCAATCATGTACAGCAAAGATGTTTTCATCTCGTTGAGTTCTTGGGCTGTTTGCAGAGTGCGATCGAGTTGGTCGTGAGACAATTTGAGAGTTAAAGACAACTGGCGCGATCGCAGCAAAATCTCCACCCGCGCTTGCAATTCAATCTTCTCGATCGGAGCGACAATCAAATCGTCAATACTTTGCCAAATAAATTGCGTTGCCATCCCTACATCCGAGCGGGATGTAATCAAAAGAAAAGGCAAGCATACCGGGTGTTCTGCATCTTTTTGGGCGGCCACCCATTCCCAGTGGCGTTTCAGGGCAAGAGCGTCAATTATCCCCAGGTCAAAAGATTGATTAAACGGTAAAAAATCCTCACTATTTTCTGTTGAGTTTGGCAGCAATACCTCATAGTAAACAGCTAGCCATTCTAATAACAGGCGGCGATTTTCTTTCTGCTCGACAAGCAATAAAATTTGACTCACGCAGGTTCTCCTAGCAAGCTGTGCACAATACCCAGCAAATCTCTAACGATCAAAGGTTTTACCAACATATTCCGAGCACCGTGGCAGAGGCTTTCGTGCTGAATGGCAGCGCTTTGTTTGGGCGAGAGTATCAGAAAAGGGATTTGGTGATTTCGCAGTTGTTCGCAGCACTCCCAAATCCGGCGGTCGAAACCAGAAATATCTACTAAAGCCATCCCGATTCTAGCAGGCTGACTGATAGCTTGTGCAACATCTTCCAAGTTATAAGCGGCGATCATCTGGTATCCTTCTTTGTTGAGAAATTGTGCTAGGAGTTCCAAGTTTCGCTGATTGCGGTCTACGGCTAAAATTATGGAGTTGCCAGTCATTTATCAGCTTCCTTTAAATACGGGTTATACGATTTTAGATTTTAGATTTTAGATTTTAGAATGGGGAGTGATTGATTGTATATGATGGGTTGGGAGGCTACCTAAAGTGGGATTCTTTTTTGAGCTGGTATTAGTTTACTTTTCGGCGATAGATTACATTGGTTTTCAGTTGAGTGAAGTAGAGATGCTGGGGTAAAGGACACGGCAGCGTGCCCTTTACCCCTACTGTATTTCATAGAATTGAAAACTACACTACGATAAAAGTCGAAAAATACACAAATTTACCAATATATTTAAGTTTTCCAGGACTTAGGCTAGTAGTAAGGTGCGCGGTGCGCCCCCTACAGCTAGCGATGAGGTGCGCGGTGCGCCCCCTACTCATTAGTAGATTCACGACTGCACGCATTAGCTGCAATTGCCCAAAAACAGCACGACACACCCGGATTCAATCTTCATCCGCTCCCTGCTCAATCCACACCGGCGCCGAACTCAAAATGCCGCGCAGCCCTCCTATCGGTTTGCTGACTTTGATGCCGTAGCGAGTAATCTCGAGTTCTCGCAGAGTTCTCTCGAAATTGCTGACTCGTTTTTTAATTACTCCGATCGCCTTGCGGATTTCTGTCCTATTATGCAGTTGGCGTTCCAGATAGCGTATAAACAGCAGATTATCCGCCAAATAGCTAATCCCGATCTCGGTCAGCCGAAAATCTCCGCTAAGGGTTTCTAGCTCATTAATCAAGATAACGGTGACTCCCATATTCTTCAGATACTTGCACAAAGCGTGCAAATTGTTCACCAAATCTTGCCCCTGCATCGAAAGCTGATAGCCAGAAATACTGTCAATCATCACAATCCGCGTCTTTTCCTGCTCCACCTCCTGGCGTACCATACAGGCAAACTGATCCGGCGAGTACAGCAAAGGTTCCACGGGTATCACCGAAAGACTTCCTTGCCCCATCATCGCCCCAACCGGGATGTTAACTGATTCGCAGCGGCGCAGCAGAGTAGAACTTGACTCCTCAAAAATGTAAACTACCGATCGCTCCCCCCTTCCTGCGGCTTCCTTCATAAACTGAATCCCCACCGTCGTTTTACCCACGCCGCTAGGCCCGCTAATCACCGTCACAGTCCCCCGTTCCAGTCCCCCGTGCAGCAGTTCGTCGATTTCTGGAACCCCAGCAGAAATCGCTTCAGGAACAAAATCCTGTTGAAAGTTGTCCGGAAGCAGTCGCGGAAATACCTCCATACCAGCCTCAGTCAGGCGCAGCGAATGGCGGCCGCTGCGGAAGTTGGAACCTCGCAGCTTGGTGACAGACAGGGTGCGTCCTTCAGGGCGCAGTTCTAAATAAATTACTCCGTCGCTGATGAATTGCAAATCGTCATCGGGAGAACTTGATGTGCCTTCGGAGGTGAACACCACTGTCGCCCCCCCTTCGACTAAAAAGCGCAGAAAAGATAGAACTTGCTTGCGGAATTGGAACTCATCCGCAGCTAAGTAGCGAAATTGAGTGATGGCGTCCAAAAACACCCGTTGTGGCTTGACAGCTTGGACTCGCTCGATAATCTTTTGTGTAGTCGGTTCTCGCTCAACCTCGGAGGGGGAGAAAATGTCATAAGTCTGAATTTCTGTAAAGAATTCTGACGATGGGCTCAAATCGAGGAACGCCATCGCATCCATATCAAAACCGAGACTTGTGGCATTGGCACGCAATTGCGCTTCCGGTTCTCCTAAAGTAATAAACAGGGGCGTTTCTCCCAGAGCCACACCTGCTGCCAAAAAGTGAAAGCCCAATGTAGTCTTGCCAGTACCGGGACCGCCGCGCACCAAATAAGAGCGTTGAGGAATTAGCCCGCCGCCAATCACTTCGTTGAGACCGGTAATTCCCAGAGAAATTCGGTTTTGAGACATTTGCTTTTTCATCTTTTGAATATCGGGCCCGTATTAATATTTAATGGTTTTAGGCAGTGTTTTGATATTTTTTTTGACCGGGCGTCTCATAACCTTCATGAAATCTTTTTCTACCGAAAATTACGTAAGCACACAAGAATTAGAAAGTATTGTCGGCACTGCTGGCATCTGTCGCTGGCAAGATACAGAGCCCTTTTGGCAAGAACGGGTAGAAAAAGCAGTTGCCCCCGACACGAAAATAGATTGTACCGTTTACCCGAATACTCAGGAAGAACTGGCGGCTGTCATTGTTTGGGCACAGCAAAATCGCTGTGCTCTCTTGCCTTGTGGCAGCGGCAGCAAACTTGATTGGGGCGGTTTAGTCAAGGGAGTCAAAATTGCCGCGAACACCGCGCGCCTCAATCGACTTGTAGAACACGCTGTGGGCGATTTAACCGTGACTGCGGAAGCCGGAATGAAGTTTGCGGATTTGCAGCAAATTTTAGCGGCAGCAGGTCAATTTTTGCCGATCGATCCGGCGTATCCGCAACAGGCAACTTTGGGCGGCATTGTCGCTACTGCTGATGCGGGTTCCTTGCGGCATCGCTATCGCGGGGTGCGCGATTTGCTGTTGGGAATTACCTTTGTGCGATCGGACGGTAAAATTGCCGTAGCCGGAGGTCGAGTTGTTAAAAATGTCGCCGGTTACGACTTGATGAAATTGTTTACTGGTGCTTACGGCACATTGGGCGTCATAAGTCAAGTAACTTTCCGAGTTTATCCGCTGCCAGAATCGTCGGGAACCGTAGTGCTGACAGGGGAAATTAATGCTCTGTCCAAAACGGCTCAAATCTTATTATCCTCTGCTTTGACACCAAGTGCGATCGATTTGCTGTCACCTGAATTAGTCGCAAAATTAGGCTTAGGAAAGGGCACGGGATTAATCGTCAGATTTCAAAGTATCGCCCCAAGTGTTAAACAACAATCAGCCCGCTTGCTGGAAGTTGCCGAAAAGTTGGGTTTGCAAGGCACTAGCTGCGGCGAAAATGATGAGGATCGGTTATGGCAAAGATTGCCAGAAACAATGTGGGATTCTGGCACAAAGTCGGCAATTATTTGCAAAATAGGAATCAGACCGTCGGAAGCTGTAACGGCCATTAACGAATTGCCGGTACAGGACGCTTTGATTCATGCAGGCAGCGGTTTGGGGGTTTTGCGGTTTGAGACTGCGACGGCCCAAACGCTGTTGCAGGTACGCAGAGGGTGCGAAGCGAAAGGCGGTTTTCTGACTGTTTTAGCAGCGCCGACCGACCTCAAGCAACAGTTAGATGTTTGGGGCTATACTGGAAGTGCGATCGATTTAATGCGCCGGATCAAACAGCAGTTTGACCCGGAAAATATTTTGAGCCCCCATCGTTTTATAAGCGGTATTTAGTTTAAACTTTGTAGTCAGGACTTCAGTTTCATTGGTGTCAACTTAACGTCTTATGTAGTACCGATCTACTGTTTGACTATTAGGCTCTAGATCCCCCCTAGCCAAGGGCGGGCACGGGGGCACCGCCCCTACAAGGGGGGGACAGGAAATGCTCAAAGTCCCCCAACAACCAGGGGGATTTAGGGGGATCTAGACTCAGCTAAAAGCAAGAATTATCAAGAATTTTAGGCGATAGTCACTAGGAACCAAAACAATTAGGTAATATATATATATGCAAACTTCAGAAAAATCTCAAGTTCCCAGCGACGATTTAAAACCTGCCAAAGAAAGTAATTTTTTAGCACAAAATCCCCACTTACAAAGCCTGGAAATCTCGGGTTTCGACCCCAACAATCCGCCCGATCCGAAATTAATCGATACTTGCGTGCACTGCGGATTTTGCTTGTCAACTTGTCCGAGTTATCGCGTACTTGGCAAAGAAATGGATTCGCCTAGAGGCCGCATTTATTTAATGGATGCAATCAACGAAGGCGACGCACCTTTAAACAAAGCAACCTCACAGCATTTCGATACTTGTTTGGGCTGTTTGGCCTGCGTTACAACTTGTCCGTCTGGAGTTCAATACGACAAATTAATTTCTGCAACTCGCCACCAAGTTACTAGAAATCAGGAACGCACTTTTTCCGACAATGCAATTCGTACTCTGATTTTTAATCTCTTCCCTTATCCTCACAGATTGCGGCCTTTGCTTGTACCCCTGTTTATTTATCAAAAATTAGGACTGCCAAAACTTGTCCGCAAAACAGGTTTGCTGAAAAAAGTATTTCCACGCTTGGCGGCGATGGAATCAATTTTGCCTAAAGTTACTGTTGATTCTTTCCGGGATAATTTACCAGAGGTAATTCCGGCACAAGGAGAGAAACGCTATAGAGTAGGCGTGATTTTAGGCTGCGTGCAGCGGCTGTTATTTTCGCCAGTGAATGAAGCTACGGTGCGTGTTTTGACCGCTAACGGTTGCGAGGTTGTGGTTCCTAAAAGTCAGGGATGCTGTGCTGCTTTGCCGGAACACCAAGGCCAAGCGGAACAGGCGAAAGCTTTAGCGAGACAAATGATTGATAGCTTTGAAAATACTGGCGTTGATTTGGTGATTATCAACGCTGCTGGGTGCGGCCATACTTTGAAAGAATACGGTCACATTTTAGCAGATGACCCGCAATATCGGGAGAAAGCTGAAAAATTTGCTGCTAATGTTAAGGACGTGCAAGAGTTTTTGGCAAGTGCGGGAATTACGGCAAAACTCAATCCTTTGATTGATGGAGATTTGACAATTGTTTATCAGGATGCTTGTCATTTGTTGCACGGGCAAAAGATTAGTTTGCAGCCGCGTCAGTTGCTGCAACAAATCCCTGGGGTGAAGTTAAAAGAACCTGTGGATGCGGCTTTGTGCTGCGGGAGTGCGGGGGTTTACAATATGCTTCAGCCGGAGGTGGCTGATGAATTGGGAGTGCAAAAGGTGGAGAATTTGCTGAATACTGGGGCGGAGTTGATTGCTTCTTCTAATCCGGGTTGTTCTTTGCAAATTAAGAAGCATTTGGAGTTGCAGGGGAAGCAAGTTACTTTAATGCACCCGATCGAGCTTTTGGATTATTCGATTCGCGGGGTGAAGTTGCTGAGGAAGTAGTTTTGTAGGGCGGGCGGTGTCCGCCCTATTTTCGATGCTGAGTGAGATTTTTTTTAATGAACCGCAGAAATTCACAGGCGGGACGCCTGTTCCACAGAGGGACCAGAAGAATGAGAAAGAGGAAGAGGTTATTGTATTGAGAAAGGTCGTGAAGCTTAGGGATGAGAATTAAATAAAATCCACTTTTCATGACTGTTGTGGGATGGGCCGATTCCGCCCGTCCTTTCTGGGCGGGCGGAATCGGCCCATCCCACAAGAAAAAAGGGAAATTATTTAATTGACGATCCTTAGCTATCCTGCAGGGCATCGCACTTCTCACCTTTCCCACAAGCTAAAATTAAATTAAACCGTCCCTAACCCCGGACAACAGTTATGGTAACTCAACTCAAGTCTCCTCAAAAACCTGATGTAATTTACCCCGACAGCGACGGCAAACCAATGGCCAATAATACTGACCAATTTCGCTGGATTCTCGTCATCGAACAAAATTTAGAATGGATGTATGCTAATGACCAAGAAAAATGGGATACAAGCCCCGTCCTTCTAGGACGGCTTTTCTTGATTCCTAATATACTCCTTCAAGACTTCTAAGGGCGCACCGCCAGCAGAAACAGCAAAATAACTCGGACTCCACAAAGCTTCTTTGTGGGGTTTTTCGTGTCCAGCTTGTCCGTAACGACGGCTAGAAACGCCCTTTAATGCGTTAACAATTTGAGATATCGACAATTTAGGTGGATATTCAATCAGTACATGAACGTGGTCGCATTCGCCATTGAACTCTAGGACTTGAAAATTCATTTTTTGGGCTACCTCTCGAAACGACTTTTCAATCAAGGCAAGACTTTCACCCGTGAACACAGACCGACGATATTTAGTTACGCAGACCAAGTGTATTTTAAGTTCTGTAACAGAATGCCGTTCGCGACGATAAGTAGTTGTCATTGTCTGTCAGCCAATGTATAATTCAATCTACAGACCAACGTTCAGTATAACCATGAAGGCGAGATTCAAGTACAGATTTTATCCCACAGCCGAACAAAAGCAGAGCTTGGCTCGGCTATTTGGCTGCGTCCGGGTAGTCTGGAACGGTGCGATTCGTTTGCTAGAAACCAAATCCAATAAGAAGGGTTTGGGGGATTAGCAGCAAGGACAAAAATAGGGAGTAATCCCGAAAATGAACCTTGACAACTGAGCGACCATGAGGGTGCAAAACCCTCCCCTGTAGATGCCAGGTGAAAGCACATCCCCTGCGGTAGCGACTAGCCCTCAATCCGTAGAGCGGGGATGAAAGCCTCTCAACACTTCCAGTTCAGGATAGTGCGGGGCAAGCAAAGAACCCATGAGTAAAACATTACGTCTGAATCCACGACTGAACCATCGTCAACTACAACCAGCAAAAAGGACTGATTAGCTGGAGCCAAAAAGGCAAAGGAAAAAAAGGTTGGCGGTTCGTTCCCCGACCAACAGCATCTCTAAATAAACCCGGTGGATAGTGGAGCTCTAAAGGTTCATAGCATGGTCGTTCGGAACGAAGTAACCCCTCGTATGTTCTCTCGGAAATCAAATACCGTGAGCAGGTGCTAACCGGATGCTGCGAGTGGGTGGGATTGAGTCAGAAGCAAACGCCTTGCTGTAATGACAAGGATATGCAGACAGACTCACGGTGATAAGGAAGGAATAGTGTAGAGTAGCAGTACAAATGTCTAAAACACTGAGCAATCAGATGGTGGAATGGAGAGAGACGGACTGGCGTAAGCTGGAACGGCGAATCTTTAAGCTGCAAAAAAGAATATTCCAAGCCTCTAGTCGTGGTGATTTGAAAGCAGTCCGCAGACTCCAGAAGACATTGATGAGGTCTTGGTCAGGAAAGATGCTAGCTGTACGTCGCGTGACGCAAGACAACCAGGGCAAGAAAACAGCCGGAGTAGACGGAGTTAAATCACTCTCACCCGTCCAAAGGATAGCACTGGTGGAAAAACTTGAGCTAAAGGGGAAAACCAAACCCACTCGACGGGTATGGATTGACAAACCAGGAACGGATGAAAAACGCCCCCTTGGTATTCCCACGATGTACGACAGAGCGCTTCAGGCGTTAGTGAAATTGATGCTTGAACCGGAGTGGGAAGCAAGGTTTGAACCCAACTCCTATGGATTCCGACCAGGACGTTCATGCCATGATGCTGTCGAGGCAATCTTTAACGCTATTAAGTCAAAGGCTAAATATGTGCTGGATGCCGACATCGCGAAATGCTTTGACCGCATAAACCACGGGGAACTTCTCAAAAAATTAAATACATTCCCGACCTTAAGACGCCAGATAAACGCTTGGCTCAAATCGGGAGTGATGGATGGCAATCAATTATTCCCCACATCTGAGGGTACGCCACAAGGCGGGGTCATCTCTCCGCTACTGGCAAACATTGCCCTTCACGGGATGGAAGAACGGATAAAGCAGGTGGCTGAAACATTGCCAACACCACGAGGACATAGTAAGCGAGGAAATCGCCAATCTCTAAGCCTAATCCGGTACGCCGACGACTTCGTAATACTGCACGAGGACTTAACCGTTGTCCATAGATGTAAAGAAGTGATTTCTGAGTGGCTAAACGGCATTGGACTTGAATTGAAACCAAGTAAAACGCGCCTTGCCCATACATTGAATAAACATGATGAGCAAGACGCGGGGTTTAACTTCCTGGGGTTTAATATCAGACAGTACCCAGTAGGTAAATATAACACGGGTTGTAATCCTCATGGGGAACCACTTGGATTCAAGACGCTCATCAAACCCAGCAAGCAGAAGCTAAAGCTACACTATGACAGTATCTCTGAGGTAATAGAACAGCATAAAACAGCTCCACAAGCTGCGCTGATAACTCATTTAAATCCAATCATCAGAGGATGGGCTAACTATTACCGCACTGTTACCAGCAAGGAAACATACTCCGAACTGGGACACAAAGTGTACAAGAAGCTAAAAAGCTGGGCACATAGACGCCACCCGAATAAATCAGGGGAATGGATAGCCAACAAATATTGGCAAACCATAGGCGATGATAACTGGGTATTCGCAACCAGGCAAGAAAGGAAAAACCCCTTGCGGTTACAAAATCACAACGCTACAGATATCGTGCGTCATGTGAAAGTCAAAGGCGATGCTAGTCCCTATGATGGCAACCTTGTGTACTGGAGTGCAAGAATGGGCAAAAACCCCGAAGTCCCTAAAGATGTGGCAACACTCTTGAAACGACAGAAAGGCAAATGTACCCACTGCGGATTACACTTCACAGAAGAATCGGTGTTAGAAGTAGACCACGTTATCCCTAAGTCGAAAGGCGGAAAGGATAGCTATGACAATTTGCAACTACTCCACCGACATTGCCACGATGAAAAGACAACCAAGGATGGAAGTCTTGGCAACAAATCTGGCTGTAATCGCGCCAAGCCTTCACCCTCAAAAACGGGGAATAGAGGTACTCATGACAAGAGCCTTATTACTGAGGAGCCGGATGAGGTGAAAGCTTCACGTCCGGTTTTGAAGACGAGCAGGGCTGGTGACAGCCTTGCTTAGTTTACCACAGCCTAGCCCTCTGCAAGCAGTCTGAAAAAAAGCCAAGTTCAGCCGAACTGCAAAAAATAGCAATAACTCAAGCGAAAAAGACTGAAGAAAGAGCTTGGTTAAGTGAAGTTTCTAATATCCCGCTACAGCAGTCTGTAGCAGATTTAGAAACAGCCTTCAAGAACTTCTTTGATTCCTGCAAAGGGAAGCGAAAAGGTCGTAAGGTTGGCTATCCTAAGTTCAAAAAAAGGACAAATAGCCAGTCTGCTAGATTTCGGATTGGAGGATTTTCGTTTAAAAATGGTGGCATCTATTTAGCTAAGATAGGCGTTATCAAGCCAATATGGTCAAGAGAACTTCCATCCGAACCTAGCTCGGTTACGGTAATCAAAGATTGTGCAAATCGTTATTTCTTAAGTTTCGTAGTAGAAGTCCAACCCGTGCATTGTGAGCCTAAAAACCAAAGTATCGGAATCGATTTAGGAATAACAACATTTGCAGTAATGAGCAACGGCGAAACAGCTAAAAGTCCTAGTTATAAAAAGTTAGACCGGAAAATCCGCAAGCTCCAACGCAAATTAGCTCGTCAAACAAAAGGGTCTAAAAGGAGAAACATAACACGAATTAAGATTGCCAAGTTGCACAACCGCATTGCCGATACCCGGAAAAATTTCCTCCATAAATTATCGACCAAAGTAGTTAACGAGAACCAAGTGATTATTTTGGAAGACTTGAATGTGTCAGGAATGGTCAAAAACCGGAAGCTTTCCCGGGCAATTAGTCAGCAAGGGTGGAGAGAGTTTAGAACTCTCTGTGAAGCCAAATCTGAAAAGTTTGGTAGAGAATTTCAAGTAATCAGTAGGTGGGAACCTACCAGCCAAGTTTGTGCAGACTGCGGTTTTAAGTGGGGCAAGATTGATTTGTCTGTTCGTTCAGTGCTTTGTGTTAGTTGCGGTACTGAACAGGATAGGGATCGTAACGCTTCGAGGAATATACAAAAAGTCGGGATGGGGAATCGCCACGACTCTAAACGGGCGCAGAGGGATTGTCAGACTACTTCGGTAGCAGATCCCTATGAAGCGTCAAGAATCACCGTGACTTCAGTCCGGTGAGTATTTCAAGAGAATGTATTCGTAGCTGGTGATTTGTTTTGGTATCCAATCGAGGGAAAACCGAATATTGTTAACGCGCCCGACGTGATGGTTGCGTTCGGCACACCGAAAGGGAGACGCGGTTCTTACCAGCAGTGGAATGAGTCAGGAATTGCACCGCACGTTGTGTTTGAAATTCTATCTCCTGGCAACACGCAGGATGAAATGGACAAGAAATTGCTATTTTACGATCGCCACGGAGTTGAAGAATATTACATTTACAATCCTAGCAACAACCAACTGAGAGGGTGGCTGCGGGCAGAAGACGGGTTAGATGCGATCGCATTAATGGAAAATTGGGCGAGTCCTCGATTGGGAATTCGCTTCGATTTATCGGGCGATCAATTGCAAATTTATCGACCGGATGGAACGAGGTTTTTCTCCTACGTTGAGATTTGCCAACTGTTAGAGGAAGAACGCCAGCGGGCCGAACTTGCAGAAACCGCTTTAGCAGAAGAACGCCAGCGGGTCGAACTTGCAGAAACCGCTTTAGCAGAAGAACGACGCCGATCGCAGATTTTGGTGGAACGGTTGCGAGAAATGGGAATTAACCCCGACGCATTAAGTTAGAAATTTGGCTGTTTTGGATTGGATCAAAAAGCTCGTGAAGCGTAGCTATCCCGTAGGGAATCGCACTTCTCGCCTTTCCCACAAGCTAAAATTAAATTAAACCGTCCCTAACCCCGGACAACAGTTATGGTAACTCAACTCAAGTCTCCTCAAAAACCTGATGTAATTTACCCCGACAGCGACGGCCAACCAATGTCTGACAATACCAAACAATTTCGCTGGATACTCATCATCCAACAAAATTTAGCGTGGCTTTTTGCCGATGACCCGAATGTATTTGTCGCGGGGGATTTGCTGTGGTATCCCGTCGAAGGAGATAACAAGATTCGCGTCGGCCCGGATGTGATGGTAGTCTTGGGCAGACCGAAAGGAGATAGGGGTTCTTACAAGCAGTGGGAAGAAGAAAATATCGCGCCGCAAGTAGTGTTTGAAATTCTTTCTCCCGGTAACAGGCTAACAGAAATGAATAAAAAACAGGTATTTTACGATCGCCACGGGGTTGAGGAATATTACCTGTACGACCCGGAACGCAACGATTTCAGCGGTTGGATGCGTTCAGAGGGGCGTTTGGACGTAATTGATGCGATCGAAAATTGGGTCAGTCCCCGACTGGGAATTCGCTTTGATTTGTCCGGTGAAGAGTTGCAAATTTATCGCCCTGACGGCCAACCGTTTGCAAGTTATGAGGAGGTTTCTCGCAGCTTGGAACAAGCCGAACAGCGGGCCCAACAAGCCGAACAGCGGGCCCAACAAGCCGAACAGCGGGCTGCTGTACTGGCAGAAAGACTGCGAGCGATGGGAATTGACCCGGAACAATTGTAAACTAGATGGGGGAAAAGAGCGATCGGGGTACATTAAGCCGTAAGGTGCGCAGTACGCACCCTACTAATAACTGTGGAGTCAATCTAAAATCTAAAATCTAAAATCTAAAATCGACTGACTATTTCCCCTCTTCTAACCTCAAAAAATGCACCTGTCCCGAAGCTTCTGCCACTACGATTGTCACCCCATCAGGTGCAATAGCGCAAGCTTTCAAAGCACTATCTCCCCTGAAACTAGCAATTACTTCTCGACTTAACAAATCCCAAACTTTGAGAGTATTATCGTCCGAAACAGAAATTGCCTTTGTTCCCATAGTCGCCACAGATGTTACCGCATCAGCATGACCTGCCAAAGTAAAAACTTCTTTTCTACTTGACAAATCCCAAACTTTCAAAGTGTGTTCCCGCCCTCCTGAAATCGCCCATTTGCCATCCGCCGTAACTGCCACAGCATTCACAAAACTCTCATGACCTTTGAGAGTGAAAAGTAGATTTTTGACGGCTAAATTCCAGAAATTTGCCAAAATATTCTTTTCTTTCCCCAAACTCCAAACTTTCAGAGTTTGGTCGCCGGAAGCCGAAATAATCCGCTTGCTGTCGGGAGTAACTGCCACAGCTTTTATCCCGTCCTCATGACCGGAAAAAGTAAAAAGTTCGTCTCCTGTTTCTAAACTCCAAACTTTAATAGTTTTGTCTCCCGAACCGGAAATCGCCATCGTTCCGTCTGCGGTCACGGCCACAGAATTTACCCAGTCTGTATGACCGGTGAAAGTAAAGATTTCCTTGCCGGTTTCTAGATCCCAAACTTTCACCGTTTTGTCGCCGGAACCCGAAACTACTCGCTTGCTATCCGGTGTAATTGCGATCGCTTTTACCCAATCTTGATGTCCCGAAATAGTAAAAATTTCCTGTCCGTTTTTGAGATTCCAGACTTTAATGCTGTTGTCTCCTGAACCGGAAACTGCTTTCGTACCGTCCGCCGTCACTGCTACAGCATTTACCCAGTCATCGTGACTTGCAAATGATAAATTTTCTTTGCCTGCTTCTAAGTGCCAAACTTTGAGAGTTTTGTCAGAGGAACCAGAAACTATCCGCTGGCCGTCGGGGGTAACAGCCACAGCATTCACTGGGGCGATGTGATTGGTAAAAGTGAAAAGTTCTTCTTTTGTTTCCAGATTCCAAACTTTCAGCGTTTTGTCCCCGGAAGCCGAAATTACCCGTTTGCCGTCGGGACTGACTGCCACAGCTTGAACGAAACTGCCGTGTTTTCCTAAAGTGAAAAGTGGCTTTCTTTCTGACAAACTCCAGACTTGAACAGTTCCGTCGTAACTGCCGGAAATTATTTGTTCGCCGTCGGGACTAACTGCTACACTTTTTACCCAGTCTTCATGGCCGGTGAGAGTAAAAAGTTCTTTTCCGGTTTCTAGGTTCCAGACTTTAATGCTGTTGTCTCCCGACCCGGAAATTAACCGTTTGCTATCAGGAGTTACTGCTACGGACTGGACAAAACTACTGTGACCTTTGAAGTTAAAAATTACTTCTCTGCTTGTCAAATCCCAAACTTTAATACTGCCATCCCAAGAACCATAAATTACTCGCTTGCCGTCGGGAGTTACTGCTACTGCTTCTACGGCAAAAGTATCGCCTGCAAAAGTAAATATTTCTTGTCCAGTTTCTAAATCCCAAATTTTAATCGTATTGTCCCAAGAACCGGAAATTACTTTAGTGCCATCGGGCGTGACGGCTACAGCATTGACGTAGGTAAGATGACCTTTGAGGGTGGACAGTTCTTCTCCTGTTTCTAAGTGCCAAATTTTGAGAGTGTGGTCGGAGGACGCAGAAATTGCCTGCTTGCCGTCGGGGGTGATTGCTACACCTTGTACCCAGTCTGTATGTCCGGTGAGGGTACGCAGCAATCTTCCGCCGGGGGGAGTAAAGCTGGGCGTTAGCGGTCGCAGCCAGGGGGTTGTTTGGTGTTTGGGCTGTGCTAGCAGTGCTTGAATTTCTGGACTTTCAAAGCACATCAAGCGGGCTATTAGTTGGGTGGCTAGTTGGCTTTTATCTGTGGCTAGAATGTGGGCAGACAGCCGAATTGCTTCTTGGATTAATTTGAGTTGGTGAGCTTTTTTGTCTGAGGTAATAATATCGGGACTTGTTGCTAAATCGTAATCTTCTATTAGCGCCTGTACTCCCGATGCTGACAGCTTGGCTTTAATAAAATTGTAATCTGTTAGTAAGCTGTATAATTTTTCGGAGTCTGAAGTCGCGGCTAGCTGACTTGGCAGGATTTCTAGGTAGTGCGTCTGTTCTGCGGGCTGCTTTTTATCCAGCCATTGTTTAAACTCGGTCATAAATTTACGGATGTGTTTTTTAAATGTATGCGATCGCTAGCTGCACCCTACCGAAAAGCCGATCGAGAATCTTGTCTCTTGACTTAGCATGACATATTTGAATGCTCTGTGCTATGGGATTGCTGTCCTCGGTTTGGTGATGGTTCGATGAATTGCTTGTTTTTGAGTCGGAGTCTGCTTTGAGAATTTTCCAGCAGTGCGATGACAATAAATCGCCGCCAATATAATTAAACTCAGCAACGCCCAATTTACCGATCGATCGACAAAAGCTCACATATATCGTTGTTTTTCTTAACATACCTGGTATTTGGGCGATGATGGTCGATCGACACTGTTAAAGCTAAAAAATTTCAGGTATCGCAATCCTATTTCCAGTGCGAAAAAGACTTTTTATAACGAAATACGATGGCGGATGCTCTAATTTTCTGTCAAGTCGGCCGCCTCAGCGAGGCAGATGTCCCCTTGGTTGGGTTTCGTACCTCAGCGGCATCTGCAATCTGTTTCACCCAAAGCTCTTAGAAAGCTTTGCAGGTGCGCCCCCTTCCTCTAAAATATAGAAAAGGACTTGCACTCTTAAACCGGGTTTTTAGACAAAATCATTGGTTTGGCCGCTAGTACGCAGGAAGAAACCGGGTTTCTGACTCCATAGCGCGCAAGTCACGATCGCAAATAAAGCAGTATTGACTTTAGAGACAAATTTCATGGATGTTATCGAGTTTTTCGAGTTAAGTGCAGGCAAATGGTTTTCTCAGCGTACCGTACACAATCTCAATTCTGGGGAATTGCAGGCCGGTAAATCTGAACTCAAAATAGAAATACTGACAGCTAGTGATGCAGCAGTCGTCAAACTTTGCCAACAACACTCGATTAACCCGGCTGCAACTGGGCTAAAGGGCGTTCGGATTAGTTGGGACGGTATTCCCGATCGCGACAAAGCTAAACAAATCGGTTCTACCATACTAGCGATCGTACCAAATCCCGACAATCCCAGCGAAGGCAAAGTGTTGCAAGACAAGGGTAACAGCCGCTACGTGATGGGCGACGACGTGCTGACATTGATTACAGAATCAGACACTCTCCATGCCGAAGAAAGACTGTGGTATCTCATACCAAACCTGCGGCTGCGGACTAGCGTTGTTAAGCAAGCTAACGGTACCGAACAAGCATCTTTTTGTTCGGAAATTCGGATGGGAGCAAGTCCGAAAACTTAACTCTCACAAACACCTATGTAATTCCCAAACATTACACCAATTCCCAAAAAAAATGCAACTCTAGGCAGATCCAAATCACGATCTTCATCCGTCATTCCTAATTATTTAATCGAAAATCGAAAAGGGTATTACACCCTATTTCTGCTTTCTCCCTTCTTTCTTCTGCCTTCTCGGGCAATCGCTTTTAACTTGGTATGAAAATCAGTGTGTTTGACAACTGGGAATGATTTTGCCACAGGTTTGTCCGCTAATTTTTGCTCGGCTTCGGCTCGATCTGCGAGGGCGGTAACAGCCACATCTTCATATACTACAAATTCTGTATTTTCTTTTGTGCGATCGTCGGCTGCGGGCAATTTTCCTGTTTCCTGGGCGTCTGTGTTCGGGACTTCTGCATGAAGCGCCCGATCGAGTTGTGTCTCTGGCGGCAATAGCAAATCTAACTCTGTGGCACCAACTTCCGATTCCGGGTTGGAGAAAAGTATATCGTCCTGGGGCAGTCGATCGCCACTTTCCCCGGTTAAATTTTGAGGAAAATTGTTGCAGACCAAGCGTTCAAACTCGCGATTGAAATGATAGAGAGGTTCACCTATCCGGTGCCACATACTCAATAGCTGTCCCACAGAAACAGCCTTGTAGCGGCCTTGATAAAGCGCTTCAACCACTGCTAAACGCAGCCAATAGCCGGGATACTTGGTTAGCCATTCACCCGCCAATTTCTCGGCTTTTTTGCCACCTAGGTCAAAACCGTAGTGAACCAGCAGAGCCGCTGCTTGTGCAGATATTGCGGTCACTTCTGTCATTTGTTATTGGTTCGCTGTTATTGGTTCGCTGTTATTGGTTCGCTGTTATTGGTTCGTTGTTATTGGTTCGTTGTTAATTGCTAATTGTTAATTGTTGGTTGCAATAACCAATAACTAATAATCAATAACTAATAACCAAATTGAATTAATCGGATAAACGCACGCCTCCTTCTACAGTTCGCGCGTCCCCGGAAAAAGGTTGGGGAGTCCCATTCCAGTTGAAGTCGCTAATTCTAAAAGTCAGGCTGCCGACTTGACGCTCAGGATTAAAACGCAAAATAATTGCGTAGCTGCGGCGGCTGTATTCTAGAGTGTAATTCGTACTGATTGCTTCCCCGCTTTCTAAATTAATAGCACGTTGAAATCCAACTCGAAAGCCTCCGTAAACTTGCTGGACAAGCCCAAAAGACAGGACTCTCAAATCTACTAAGCGATCGAATAAAAACGGCGAGATACCGTCCCGCCCCACCTGGGTATAAGTCACGTTAAACCCAGTGTAATCGAGGAAAGGGCGGGAGAAATGACCGAACTGCCCTTGAATGCCGACGCTACCGGCGAGGGAATTTTGTCGATCGCCACTGCTGTAATAAGTACCAACTCCCCGGAGTCCCAAGGCCAGTTGCACGAAAGGAACCACCGGCGTCCGCGTATACCTCAAACCCTGGGTGGGAGTGCGGGGGAGAGGTTCGCCCTCCCACAAGTTGAAGCCGCGGCTTAAGGCGAAGCTGAGTTGGGAACGGCCCAGATCGACACGGTTGTTTTCCCGCACTGGTTCGAGCAAGTCTGGTCGATCGGTGTCAGCATTGATAAATTGATACCCAGCTTGGTAGCTGAGATTGATGCCCGTGCCTCCGAGTTGGATGACTGGGGAAGTGAGGACTGCCCCGAGACTGCTCTGCACGGTTTGATAGCCCAGAGAACCGTTAAACAGTCGATCGCGATAACTGTATTCTGCTGCCAGAGAGTGAGTGCCGATCAACTGTCGCAGGCGCAAATTGCCCCGAAAGCTTTCTTCTGGCAAATTCGGGAAATTTTCCAAACTCAGAAATATTGCCGATCCGTCGAGCCTAGTGCGCGGGCCCAGAGATGCCCTCAACCTCGCTCTCAGCCCGTAGCTGTCGGGAAAAAACGGATTACCGCCGTGCTTTTCGACGACGCGCTGAAGGTAAATTTGGGGTGCCAGGGTTAGCCGTACCGGCCCGTTTTGCAACACCTCAAAACCGCACTCGGCATACAAACCGCCGCGCTGGCCCCCGTCGTAACCAAACGTCAAACACGGGCCGTTCTGCTGCCGGCTGTCAAACACTTGCCTGCGGGGATACACGGGTATTTTCACCCGGTTGTCGAACACCAAGCGGGGTTTAGTTGTGACCAATTCCTCAGCCGTGGGCGAAATCCTTCTAATCGTCGCCCTCCGGGCCCTGTATTCAAATTCCGGCGGGGAAAACGGGTCGTTAGTAATCCGAATGTTGGTTGCTACCCTCGCGCCGTCTGGCAGGAGTTCGATGCGTTCTGCTTCAAAGCGGACGCGGTTGACGGCACCAGTAACTTGGCGGACTGCTCGCTGTCGGCCGCCGCCAATAGTCACTGTAGCAGCGCCGGGGGATTTGACTCCGCGCAGGGGCTGCTGGCTGGTAATTCGATCGCTCAGCGGCTGTTCGAGAATCGTCCCGGCACTGATATCTGTCGGCAGTGTGGGGGTCAATTCGCTACCTGCTGCGGGCAGGAATATTTCCCCCCTAGCTTGTTCGACTGCGCCGGTGTTGAGCCCGAGATTGAACTCCATCTGCTGGCCGCGCACTACTTGTTGGCCGCGGGTATAGGCGACATTGCCGGATGCTACCACTTGGCGGGTGACTAAGTTGACGATCGCCCGATCGGCATCAATCACAGTTTGCCGGAACCGCACGACGACATTACCAACCGCCGTCACAATTTGCTGCTTGTCGTCAAATTCTTGGCTGTCGGCCTTAACTTCAATAGTATCGGCCGGGCTTACGGGAAACGGAACCGTCCGCCGAGAAGGCGCGGTGCGGACTCCCGGCGCGGCTGGCTTCGGCTTCGGTTTCGGCGCAGCGGGTGTTTTGGGTGTGGGGGCGGTTCCCGGTGCTGGAATCTCGAACTGTTGCTGCTCGGTGGGAGTCTGTTCGGGCGCGGGTTCGGGAACGGGAATTTCAGCAGGTTCGGGAGAGTTATCTTCTAACTGCCGGCCTTGGGCCTGATACCAACTTTCCTGCTGTCGGACAAGATTTTGCTCCTGTTTTTTCTCCTCTGTTCTCTGCGCCTCTGCGGTTCGTTTTCGATTGCGAACGGCAACGGCATTTTCTACCGAACCCAATTGGTAAGCCGTAAACGAGGAATCTTTCGGAGTTTCCGCCGTTTCGGGTTCTACCGCAGGGGCCTGACGCTGAAATCCCACCACTGCCTCGCCGCTTTCCACTTCCCCTAGGGGGTCGGCGATTTCTGGAGGCCGGTCGTTGGCTGGGGTGGTGCCGAGGAGTGTGGCTGCGGGTTCTGCTGGGGCCGGTGTGGGTTCTGGCTGAACGATATCTGGGCTTGGTTCCGGTATTTCTGCGGGGTTGCTGCGGGTGTCTCCATCGCCGGCCGCGACAGTGAGGGCGACTTTTTTTGGCTTTGCGATGTAGATGATGCCAGGGGGTTCTGGCGGCGGTACCGGATAGGGCATAGTTACACCAAGTGAGTCATCCGATTTTAGATTTTAGATTTTAGATTTTAGATTTTATAGGGTGCAAATTATTGAAAATTTTTGCATCTAAAAGGCAACTGTTTAGACATTAATCTGACATCTAAAATTTGCAGTGGCTTTGGCGCGCCGAAATATGGCTGATTTGAGAACTTGCTTTCGCCACAAGATAACCTCGCTGCTGGTGCGAGGTCAAGTTTTGTTCGACTAATTTTTGGGGGTTTGCGGGCTGGCTGAGGGGCTGCGGTGGCGGAACCCCCAGCTAGCGGGCGAGATAACTTGTTTATTCCATGTCTCTGCGGTTGGGGTTCCGGGCTGGGTCATTGGACAAAAATCCAAAGATGAACAGGGAAACAAAAAATAAAACAACTACATTAACTACGATTTTGAGGGTTAGCACTGTGGGAGTCTCCAAAGATGGCATAATACTGAGCTGATTTGCTGCTGTTGCGGCAACTTTTTTATCATAAGCTAAAGATTAGTCAATTTTATCTTTGCTTTTGAGGATTTTTGGCAAGTTGATTTTTGCCCAATTCCAGAGTTGCTCGGCGATGTTTTCTAGTCGCAGCATAACTCGATCGAGCCATTCGAGCACTTGCTCTAGCGGGTGCTTAATGTATCCCATCGATTCTGCTTTTGTTTCTAAGTATTCGCCCTCGGGTTGGACGCCTGCGCTGTGATTTTTTGGTTCAGCAGCAGCGCGGGTTGCGCGGGTTGCGGGGATGTATCTGCGGGTTGGCGCGGTGATTGCTGCTGGGGATTGGCTGTTTTGTCGGGTGTTCGGGTTGGTGTTTTTTGGCACTTCGGTTTCCGGCGCGCCCCCTGGGGTTGATTCTGCTGCGAGTGCAGAGCTATTTTTTCGAGTAACTGCTAAATTTGATGCTGGTTGGGGTTGACTTTTTGGGCTTTTTGCGAGCAAGCTCTGTTTTAACTGCCCCAGCAGGCGGTGAAGTGCTTCGGGGTAAGGGGAGATTGAGACTGCGGTCGATCGACCTTCTGGCAATTCTCCTAATTCTGCAATTTCCTGCTTGACTTTTGGACTAGATTGTGATATTTGGCTTTGAGCTGCTGCCTCGGTTTGGGAACTTCCGTCGATTAAATGCTGCGGTGCTGCTTCCCCGAATAAGTCTTGCCAGCTCAGCCAGGGTCGATCGGCCTCTGGGCTGTTTTGCGTGTTTTCTTGTTCTTGTCGCTGTTTCAAATAATACTTAATTGCGACTGACTTCTCAGTATTATCACTGGCTGCCGTTTCTTTGCCCAAAAGGTGGTCTACTGACGACCAAATCATTTGTTCGATGTTTCGAGCGTATTTTTCGAGGATGTCGCGGGCGGACAAATCTGCGTTGGCGTCTGTGGCGGATGTATTAATTTTGACTCCGGGGTTTTCTGTGGGTTGGGCGGTTGTTTTTGCCGCTGGCGGGAGGGTAAATTCTTCGAGGTTGACGGCGGCGCGATCGAGTAATGTAACAAAGGAGAGAGGATTAGCGGGTCGATCGAACTTGCTGTTAAAATTAGTTTCTAGTTGTGGGGTATTGGGGTCGATCGAATTCGATGCCGCAATTGACTGCTGTGCGGTTTTTGCTTCGATCTGGGCGCGGGCTTTTTGAACTAGGATGGCATTGCGGTCGATCGATTTTTTAACTGCGAGGATTGATTCTCCAAACTGATTTCTTTTGAGAGCAACCGGGCTCGTCTGAAGCCATGCCATCAATTCCCAAAAACGACGCACCGGCGGCAACTGCGCTTTTTTGGCCGCCGACTCCAAACCTAGATTAAATTTTAATTCTTTTTGGGTAATTTCCCGCCGTTCGGGGCTGCAGTTTGCTACTTCCCAAGTTATGCGACCTTCAAGCATTTCCTGCTGTTCGGGTGTCAAAATATCTAATATCTTATTTTCACCTCCCACCAATACTAAAGTGCGGGCTGGGATAAAACTGGCAATTCCCTCAACTTTCGGTTGCGGTTTTAATTGAGTTTTAGCAAGCGGGTGTACTAAGACGGAAGTGGTTTGATGGTTGGCGGTTTGTCCGCTAAAATTGATAGCCGGAGGTAAATCGTTAACAGCATTTCCCCGATCGATTAACAGCGGGAAGCTGGCTAAAGTTTTCGCAGTTTGCGACGAGTTTAGCAAATTTTCGGCGAGGTGCAAAATTTCCGCGATCGAATTTTCCTCGGCAACTTCCCCCTGATACCAATTTGGCGGCAAATCGGGGTTTTCGTCGCCGCCAAATTCTTGCAGTTCCGGTAAATCTACTTTTTGGCTTGATTCCCGCAACTGTCGGCCCAGCATTCGGGAACTTTGCACCAGCAAATAAGCTGGATAAAGCAGAATTTGGGTGGCGGTGAGAGTTGCTTCTTTAATTTGACGCCAAGTTCGATCGCAATTGTCGGCGACTTGGCGGGACTGTTTCGATATAAAATTTAATAATCGGCTTTGGTAGGGGCCGTAGTAACCGTTGGACATAAGTTTAATTATTGAATTCAGATTTTTGATTCGCGCCGGAATTGCTGAATATTGCTGTAAAATCAAAGCGAGATCTTAATCTCCGCTTCAAACCCTCTGAAACCTTTATTTCTTCGCGTCCTTGGCGTCGGGGCGGTTCAATCCGATTTTTGATTAATACACAAGTTTTATTTTAGCCAAATATGAGCGCTTCTGTGTCACCTGCTAGCAACAATATTTTTGCCACTGTCGAAAAGTTGCGCCGCCTCAGTCAAGTGGAGGTTCAGTCTGGTTGGAGGTACTGCGATTCTGACTCTGCTGTCTCTTCGGTAAATATTTGTAACGGGCCTGTTGCCGAACTTAACGGCAAAGGACATATTGCTTGGCCGTCGGGGAAGCAAGTTTTGTATCTGGGCCAGCAATTTGTAATTCCTGACAATTTGCACGGCTATCCTGTGGTTGGTTTGCGGTTGCTGCTGGGCTTGACTTGGTGGGCAGAAGATGCTCAAATTTTTGTGAACGGCGAGTTAGTCGGACGGGGAGATTTATTTGATTTTGCCGATCGAGTTTTGTTGAGTTCGTCGGCTAATCCTGGAGATGAATTTTTAGTAATTTTGCGGTTGGTAAGTCCGGGTCACGATAGCGGTGCTTTAGTGCGATCGATTTGTTTGTATGAAGCTGCTGACTCTTCTTGTTTCGATCCGGGTTTTGTAGCTGCCGAATTAGAGATTTTGCAAAATTCGCTAACTCTAAATTTAGATTTTATAAATTCCCAATACCTCTCCACCGAAATAATAGCAAATAACCCCATGTTTGTCAAGGGGGAATTGCTGAAATCTGAGATTGATTTGGCGCTTGGTTCGATCGATTGGTCGGCGGTGCGCGATCGCGAAAAGTTCGATCGCTCGCTGTCGGTTTTGCGGCACAATTTACTGGGATATCTGCGGGCTTTTTCTGGGGATTTAGATGAGGGAACCGCAGAGGGCGCAGAGGCCGCAGAGGGAGGAAGAAGAGAGGAAGTTTCGGAGGTTGGAGAAAATAGCAATGCTACATCTATATATATAGGAGAAAGTGGCGATCGGAGATATTTTTCTGGGGATTTAGATGAGGGAACCGCAGAGGCCGCAGAGGCCGCAGAGGGAGGAAGAAGAGAGGAAGTTTCGCAGGTTGGAGAAAATAGTAACGCTACATCTATATATATAGGAGAAAGTGGCGATCGGAGATATTTTTCTGGGGATTTAGATGAGGGAACCGCAGAGGCCGCAGAGGCCGCAGAGGGAGGAAGAAGAGAGGAAGTTTCGGAGGTTGGAGAAAATGGCAATGCTACATCTATATATATAGGAGAAAGTGGTGAGCTGACATCTATATATACAGGTAAAATCTATTTGGTGGGTCACGCTCATTTAGACTTAGCTTGGCTGTGGCCTGTCCCGGAAACTTGGGAAGCGGCAAAGCGAACTTTTGAGTCGGTATTGAAATTGCAATCGGAGTTTCCCGATTTGATTTTCTGTCATTCTACTCCGGCGCTTTATGCTTGGATGGAACAACATCGGCCGGACTTATTTGCTGCGATTAAAAAACAGGTGGCTGTCGGATGTTGGGAAGTTGTCGGCGGGATGTGGTTAGAACCGGATTTAAACTTGATTTCCGCTGAATCAATGGTGCGGCAAGTTTTTTACGGACAGCGTTATGCAAAAGAAAATTTTGGGGAATTGATGCGGGTGGCTTGGCTACCGGATACTTTCGGTTTTGGGTGGCAATTACCTCAGATTTTGCGGCAAGGCGGAGTTGATTATTTTGTGACGCAAAAGTTGCGGTGGAACGATACAACGGAATTTCCGCACGGTGTGTTTTGGTGGGAAGGGTTGGACGGTACTAAAATATTTAGCATGATGTCTGCTCCAATTGGTGAAAGCATAGAAGCTGTGAAAATGGCAAGTTATGCTTTTGACTGGCAAGTTAAGACTGGTTTGCAAGATGCTCTTTGGTTGCCTGGAGTTGGCGACCACGGCGGCGGCCCAACTCGTGATATGTTGGAGGTGGCGAAACGCTGGAAAATGTCGCCTTTTTTCCCGAAGTTGGAGTTTGCGAAAGCGGTTGATTATTTGTCTTTGATTGAGAGTCAGTTTTTGCCGGAAGTTGCGACAACTAGGCCAGAAAGCGATGTTCCAGAATCGGACAATCAGGAGAATTTGCGGGCGCGAGAATTTTCAAACTTGTCGGCAATTTCGGATGCAAATTCTCCCATCTCGCAACTCAAAACTATTCCCCGCACTCTCCCGATTTGGAAAGACGAACTTTATTTAGAATTCCACCGGGGTTGCTACACGACTCGCGCCGACCAAAAACGCCAAAACCGCCGCTGCGAAGAATTGCTCTACCAAGCGGAGTTGCTGTCTTCGCTGGCCACGATTTGTACTGGTGCGGTTTATCCGAAATCCGAGTTAGAATCTGCTTGGAAACAAATTTTGTTTAACCAGTTTCACGATATTTTGCCCGGTTCTGCGATCGCCCAAGTTTACACGGATGCTAATCTAGCCTTTGCGGAGGTCGATCGCGCTTGTCGCGAAATCCTGCTAAAATCTTTGGATGCCATCTCGGCTCAAATTTCTCTGCCGAATCCTCCGGCGCCCGACGCTCAACCGATTTTGATTTTCAATACTCTCAATTGGTCGCGCTCTGAAGTTGTCGCCGTACCGCTTCCCGATGCCGCTGATTCAGCTTGGCAAATTTACGATTTTTCCCGACGGCGATTGGTGTCGCAGATTGTCAGGGGCGATCGACCGCAATCGCAATCTACACTGTTATTCTGGGCAAATCATCTCCCCGCCGTTGGCTACCGGGTGTTTTGGCTGTGTCGCGAAGACGCTCAAACTGTAGATAATGCGTCCGCAAGTCCAGAAACCGAAAAAAAGACAGAGTTATCACAACTTACATACGGTATAGCACAAAAAAACACACCTTGTCAAGAAACGCATTTTGCAGCCGCACAAATGGTTGTAGAAAATGAATTTATTCGGGCAACAGTAGACGGCCAAAGTGGCAATTTATCCAGCATTTGGGATAAAGTAAATAACCGAGAAGTCCTGAATGCAGCAGGCGGCAATCAACTGCAAGCATTTCAAGACAGCGGTCAATATTGGGATGCTTGGAACATCGATCCAAATTATGAAAAACATCAACTACCAGCGCCGATACTGAAAGATATTTCCTGGATAGCACAGGGAGAAATACGGCAGAGTTTGCGGGTAGTCCGACAAATTGGCAAATCGGAGTTTTGCCAAGATTATATAGTAGAAATAGGTTCGCCGCTGCTGAAAATCAAGACAGTTGTAGATTGGCAGGAAAAGCACGTTTTAGTAAAAGCAGCCTTTGGGTTAAATGTAGAAGCAGATTTGGCAACTTGCGAAATTCCCGGCGGTGCGATCGCACGCACAACCAAGCCGCAAACACCCGCCGAAAAAGCCAAATGGGAAGTGCCGATTTTGCGCTGGACTGATATCAGCAATGACGGTTTTGGAGTGAGTTTGCTCAACGATTGCAAATACGGTTGCGACCTTCAACCGAATCGAATTCGGCTGACTTTGCTTCGGGGTTCGACTTGGCCGGATGGACAAGCAGATGTAGGAGTTTCCGAATTTACTTGTGCAGTGTATCCCCACAGCGGAAATTGGCAAGAGGCCGGCACAGTTAGGCGCGGCTGCGAGTTGAATTTGCCGCTGCTAGTAAAGGTGTTGCCGCAGTTGGGAGAAAATCGAAACAAGAGTTTACCTGCTGTTGGTAAATTCTTGGATTTGTCGGCCGACAATTTAGTTTTGATGGCTTTCAAACAGTCGGAAGACGATTCTAACGTGTGGATTTTGCGGTGTTGCGAATCCGAGGGGAAGGAGACTGTGCTAGAATTCAACAGTGACTTGGGATTAGAAATTGTAGAGCCAGTAGATTTGTTAGAACGGCCTGCCAATTTGTCTGAAAAGTTGCCCGAAGGACGAGGATTTAAGATAGAGCCTTGGAAAATCGCGAGTTTTGCAGTTGTCCCCAAAACAGACACCTAAAGACTTTATACCGAAATCTGGACTCGGCTGTAAACCTACATCTTTCCCTTTCATTTATTCTCTTCTCATCTCCCCTCTCCACCCTCTGTGGAACAGGCGTCCCGCCTGTGAATTTCTGCGGTTCATGGAAAAAAAATCAGTTGGCACAGGTAAAATCCCAAAGCTAAAATTTAATTGTACGAGCACGATGGTGCAATAATTATAGCCTTTTAGTACAGCCAAAAATAAGCTATTCCCAAAGTAACGAAAGTCAGCGGCAGCCCGAACCGCAAATGTTCTTTAAAAGTCAGCAAATCGCCTGATTTTCCTGCAACTTCAGCTACAATTAAATTAGCCACAGAACCCAACAAAGTTAAATTCCCCGCCAGGGTAGAACCCGCCGCCAACAACAGCCAAGCTTGCGTATCTGTTTTGACAATCACCGATTGCAGAACTAACACTGCGGGTACGTTAGAAATTAAGTTAGAAAGAATTACCGTTACTCCCAACAAACTCAGCGGCGTACCCGTCAAATTAGTTAAATTGTCCAACAAACCCAGTTGTTGAGTTGCTTTAGTCACCACAAACAATCCCGCAAACATTACTAGCAAATTCCAGTCAACGCCTTGCAAAATGCGATCGGACTTGACGCGCCTAGTAATTAACAATACACTGGCAGCTATCCAGGCAGATTCTGCTAAAGGTGCACCCGCTAAAAAAGCTACCAAAAGTCCTGCTGTCACCCACAAACTTTTTGCCAGTAAAGGCTTGAACAATCGATAGCGGACTTGGGGAACCTCCGGCAAAGATTTGCAAGAACGCACTTCTGGATAAAGCAACCACAGCCAAGCTACTTGAACCAGCAAACAAATTAAAGCGACTGGGGCGAGAGAGCCGGCAAATTCTAAATAACTAATTCCCGAAAAAGAACCGACGAGAATATTTTGCGGATTCCCACTGACAGTCGCCACCGAACCTAAATTAGTACCTCCGGCTAAAGCCAAAAGATAAGGGATAGGATTGAGAGACAAAGAGCGAGTCAGACTCAGTATTAAAGGGGCCAGCAAAATAGCAGTAGTGTCGTTAAGAAAAAATGCCGATAGAATGCCGCTGCCAAAAGTAACGGCCACCATAATGCCGAAAGGAGAACGAGTAAAGCGAGTTAAAAACTCCAAAGCGAGTTGAAAAAAACCCGATGCTCCCAAAGCGGAATTAACGACCATCATTCCCAGCAAAAAAACGATCGTATTGGGGTCGATCGCCTCCCAAGCAGTTTTCAGGTCGAGTATCCCCAAAGCCACCACAAAAGCTGACCCCATAATTGCAATCGCTGCCCTGTTCATCCGCAGCCCCGGCAAATATCCCAAACCGAATCCGAAGTAGGTCAGTCCCAATACTAGGTATTTGAGTGTTATCATATATACTTAAAACCATTGATTTCAGGTTTTTTTTATTGTCTAGGATGCTAAAAGTACAGACTGGGTAATTGCAGCTAAACCTGCTGGCATTGCAACTAGCGGGAAATATTGTCGGCAAACCGTGTACCAGCTACAAACAAACACAGTGGTTGGATGGGGAAGTGAAAACCAGCACGCTGGACAAGTGGCATTTTTGTTACAACTTGTAACTTTTTTCAAACAACAGGTTTAATTTAGTTTCACAAAAAAGTTAAATTCCAGAAGGTAAAATTAATTACAGTCGAGTTAAGCTAAAAGTGTTTGCTAAAAAAAGTCATTCAAGCAACCCCGAAACTAACTATTCTCACTTGAGCGACACGGACGGCGAGTTCGCGACAGCAAAACTTTCGTGCAGCCAACAAGTCGAACAAGATTGGTATGAAACTCTCTACGAGAATTTTCCGGGCATTTACTTCGTTCTAGACGCTTTGGGAAGAGTTTTTTCGCTCAATCAATTCGGCGCGTCTCGCCTCGCCTACAAATCGCAGGAATTAATTTGTCATTCAATTTTTAACATATTTTACTGCCAAGAGCAAGGGAAAATGCAGGCAGAATTTGCCCGATTAGCCCAGCCGGAAAACGGTACGCCAACTCCAAAAATTGCTTGTTGGGAAGGCTGCTTAACTTGCAAAGACGGCAGGATTATTAGGGTAAAAGCAACCGCGCGCCCAATGCCTGCGGTAAATTGGAAAATAGAGGAAAATACCAATGGTCGCTCAATTGCGAATTTCCAACGGCCGGCTGTACTGTTAGTTTGCGAAGAAATTAAGGCTGCTTCGCAGTCACCCCGGTCGCCCCACCAGAGAGGAAATTGGCGCAGTCCAACTTTAGCGATCGCAAAATTAGCCAAAAGTCAACTTAAAGAACGCAACAATATAGAAGACTTCATCCGCGAAGTAACAGAAACCGCTGTCAGTATTGTCAACTGCGATCGAGCCAGTATTTGGCTGTATGGCGAAGACAAAACGCAGCTTCACTGCATCGACCTTTACGAACAAAATACTAAACTCCATTCCGTACAAATAATCATCACAGCAGCCGACTGTCCGGCATATTTTCAAGCTTTAAAATCTGCAAGTGCGATCGCTACTGTGGCAGCAGAAAATGACCCGAGAACACGAGAACTTGTCAGTCTTTATTTGCTCGATCGGGGCACGACTTCCCTGTTAAACGTACCGATTGTGCTAGCAGGTCAAAGGTTGGGAATAGTCAGCGCCGAACGCCAGGGTTCCGACGGTGATTGGACGGAAGAAGAACACGAATTTACCCAAATATTAGCAGATTTTGTATCCTCAAGTTTGTCAGCTAGCGAAAAGTTAAAATTAGAAGCACTGCGGCACGAACAGCAGCAAAACTTGCTGACCCAATACTACGATCAACTAGAAGAAAGAGTAGAAAGACGCACTGCTGAACTCAAAAAAGCTAACCAAAAACTGCAAAAAGAAATAATTAAAAGAAAACAAGCAGAAGCCGAACTACGCCTGCAGCAACAAGAACAACAAATTATTTTTGATTCCGTGCCGGCGATGATTTGGCTCAAAGATACCGAAAGTCGCCTGCTGCGAATTAATCAAGCCGCCGCTGCATCGAGAGGTTTGCCCGCAGCTCAATTAGAAGGTAAATCTTTTTATGAAATCTATCCAGACGAAGCAGAGCAATATTATTTAGAAGATTTGGAAGTAATCAATTCCGGCGTTCCCAAGCAGGGGCAAGTCGAACTGCTACCAACAGTTTCGGGTCAAAAATGCTGGGTGCGGACAGATAAAATACCTTACCGCGACGAAACAGGTAAAGTCGCTGGTGTAATCGTGTTTGCCGTAGATATTACTGATTTAATTAGAGTCGAAAAAGAACTGCGAGAATATCGCGATCGCCTCACACAAAAAGTCGAAAAACGTACTGCTATGTACAGGCAAGCCATGACCGCTTTGTACTCGGCAAATACGCAATTGCAACAGTTAATTAACAACAGCTATTCTTCCGGCGCAAATGGCACCAGCTACTCAGCAGCGCACTTGCTCGAATGCGAAGCTTATTTTGAAGCAGTTGCCGTGGCTGACCGCGAGACAATTTTGAGCGTCAGCAGCAATTTTGCCCAACTTTTCGGTTACGAACCTGCGGAAATGGCGGGAATGAGCTTGCTGGAACTACTGTCGCCGAAATCATACAAACAGGCGCCGCAAATGATTTCGGCAGCCAGCAATACAGTCTGTGAAACTATTTTTCTCAGGCGAGATGGAACTGCTTTTCCTGCTGACGTTCGCAGCAAATTCGTTTTTTGGGAAGGTCGTTTAGTCCAGGTAAAAGCAGTCCGAGACCTCACGGAACGCAAATTGACCGCAGCAGAATTAGAGCGATCGCGGTCTCTGCTGCACGCTACCTTAGAAGCAACGGCAGACGGCATTCTCGCCGTTACTACCGCCGGAGAAATGATTAGTTATAACGAAAAGTTAGTTCAAATGTGGGGAATTTATGAAGAAGTTAGAAACTCAATGGATAGAACGGTGCGGCTGGCATTTCTCACTAAGCAAGTGAAAGATCCGAGAGCTTTTTTGCAGAGAGTTAAAGAATTTTATAGGGATGCGGAGTCGGAAGGCTGCGATCTTCTAGAATTTAAAGACGGCCGCACTTTTGAGCGCTACACGCAGCCGATTCGAGTCGGACAAAATATTATTGGCAGGGTGTGGCGCTTCCGCGATATTACCTCCCGCGAAAAGGTGACGGCAATGTTGGGAGATTCTCAAAGGCGCTTTCGGGCAATTTTTGATTCTTCTTTCCAATTTGTGAGCTTATTGAAACCGGACGGCACTCTGCTGGAAGCTAACCAAACTTCTCTGGATTTTGCGGGAATTAAGCTACGGGATGTGGCCAATAAACCGTTTTGGCGGTTGCCTTGGTGGGGAGATTCTGAGGAAGTTCAGGAACAGTTGCAAGAGGCGATTTCTCGATCGGCAAAAGGTGAATTTGTCCGCTATGAAGTCGAAGTTCAAGGTGTAAATCGGACGGCAACTGTTGATTTTTCTCTCAAACCGGTCGCGGATGAAACGGGCAAAATAGTATTGTTGCTGCCGGAAGGTCGGGACATTACTAAAAGCAAGCAAGCCCAAGTCGCGCTGCGGCAACAAATAGAACGGGAACGCCTGATCGCGCAGATTCAATCGCGCATCCGTTCTTCTCTGGATATCCAAGATATTCTCAACACTACAGTAGCGGAAGTGCGGGAGTTTTTGGCAACCGATCGCGTGCTGGTTTTCCGCTTCCGACCCGACTGGAACGGAGATGTGGTGGTGGAGTCGGTTGGAGAAGGATGGATGCCACTCAAGGGGATGGGAATTGACGATTGCTGTTTTGCCAATACTTACATCGGACAGTATTTAAAGGGTCGCATTCGCGCCATCGAGGATATTCATGCTTCTAATTTGACCGAGTGTCACATGAATTTTTTGGCGGGGTGTCAGGTGAAGGCAAATTTGGTAGTGCCGATTGTCCAGCAGGGAATAGAACCTCGGGAAGGTAACGGTTCTTGTCAAGTGCCGAAGTTGTGGGGTTTGCTGATTGCCCACCACTGTTCGGCACCCCGCCAGTGGCAGCAATTTGATATGGATTTGCTGAGTCAGTTGGGTACTCAAGTGGCGATCGCGATCGAACAATCTTTAGTTTACCAGCAGCTAGCTGCTGCCAACCAGCGGTTGGACGGGTTGGCGAATTTGGACAGCCTGACTCAGCTAGCTAACCGCCGCCGATTTGACGAGGTGATCAACCGGGAATGGGAGCGATCGAGCTCTTCGGAACCGCTATCTTTGATTATGTGCGACATTGACTGTTTTAAACTTTACAACGACAATTACGGCCACCAAGCCGGGGATGCTTGTTTGCAGCAAGTGGCGCGGGCGATCGGGGATGCTTGCACAAACGCACCCGCAGAACGCCTCTATTTGGCTGCTAGGTACGGTGGCGAGGAATTTGGGGTAATTTTGCCAAATACGGATATCGTGGCTGCACAGGCGGTTGCTGAGAGCATCCGCAGCCGCGTCAAAGCTTTGGCAATTCCCCACATCAAGTCTGTTGTCAGTGATTCTGTGACTCTCAGCTTGGGAGTTGCGGCAGTTTCACCAAGTCAAAATTCCCCGAAAATGTTGATTGAAGCTGCGGATAAGGCACTGTATCGAGCTAAGTCTGGCGGGCGCGATCGAGTGGCGATTAGTGAGTAGTCAGGTTATTTTAGATTTGAGATTTTAGATTTGGGACTTAGTGATGAAGCTGCTGGCTTCGAGCTTGTCTGCAGTTGCATTCTTTTTTGAAAGTGGTGTTACTAAAAAAGCGATCGCCCTAACTGGCATAAAGTTAGTGCGATCGCGGTACTATGAATCAGCTATTTATCTATCAGACTCGGCGCGGAATTTTTACGCATTTCCACGAAGATTGTTACAAGACTTCACAGAAAGAGGGGAAGAGTGAGAGATGCGGAAATTTTTCCTTCTAATAACCAATAACAGTCAACAGTCAACCGTCAACCGTCAACTGACAAAAGTTTTTGAAACACCCCATACATATCCTCAGCCAACTTTTTAGGATTCCACAAAGGTGCGAGATGTTCTGGCTGCTTAGATTTTACTAAATGCTCTTTCACCGCATTTCTGAAACCAGCATCGCGGCCAAACTTAACTCCCCACTGCGTGTATTCTTCCCAACTCCAGGCCGCACCGACATCAAGATTTGCACTTTTCAGAAAAGCGTAACCCATGCGCGAAAGATATTGGTCGCCGGAGCGAGTTACCACTGGCAAATTCGCCCACAAAGCCTCTAAATTGTGAGTTCCCCCGTTGTAAGGATAGGAATCTAAAAGCACGTCGGCTACATAATAAATAGCGCGATGTTCTTCTTCACTTCTGGTTTGACCTATAAACTTAATCCGACCAAAATCTACTCCCTGAATTTCGCATTCTTGGCGGTAAGTGCTGTGAATAACATCGGGGTCGCCTTGACCTTTGCGGATTAACAAACTATCTGGTACTTCCTTAAGGATTTGAACTTGAGCTCGTACCATTTCGGGATTGGTTTTTCTCCCAGGCGCAACGCACAGATAAGTCATTTGATCTAAGCCAATTCCGAGAGCGTTTCTAATCGCCTCTCGATTTACAGGAATGCTTTGCAGTGCGCCAATTGCTACCGAACAAGCAGGCAATCTTACTAACTGTTCTAAGTAATTTTTTTCAACACCAGGGGGGTGAGTGTGTTCGTCGCACAGAAAGTAGTGATTATCTGAAATGTAGGGTGCGTCGAATCCCAGCCAAGAAACGCAAATTCCCGCAGGATATTGGTATAAAACTTCCACATTTGTTGGCACTGTCATCGAGTCTAAGTCTATCAAAACATCCAAGTTGTCTTGCGCTACTTCGGCGAAGATTTCACCGCCATCAGCAAAGCCGTTTGGATATTTTTTAGGCCAGTAAAACTTGCCCGCCATGTCTTCAAACCGCTGCGTAACTTCATCTCGGTGGAGTTTGCCGGTGACGTAAAGGTGAACGTGGGGGGTGATGTGGCTTAATTCGCGAATTAAAGCTTCGCTGCACCAGCCTACCGAGTGGCGGCGGAAGTGTTTGGAAAGGAAGCCGATTTTTAAAGGACGCTGTTCTTTGGTTTGGTAATTGGCTAGGTTGCTTCTGTTAACTTGCTGCCGCAGCGGGACGGCTTTTTGGTAGTATTCTTTGGCAATTAGTCGGTAGAAGCTGGCATTTTTTTCGCGGTTGTCTCGCAGGTGAGAAACTGCAAACAGGAAGATTTCGTAGAGCAGTTTTAGTTCGATTACGCTAAAGGTTTCGACCTTTTCGTAGCAGAGTTTTTCGATTTCTTCGAGTTTTTGAATTGCCTGTTTGCTGACACCTGATTGCAGGTAGGAAAAGACGTAGGCTGTAGCTGACATGACTGGGGCATTTTCGCCGCAGTTTTCGCAGTATTTGTCGGCTACGCTGCGGGCTCCGGCGAGGTTGGTGGAATGGCTTAGCAAGTCGCACAGTTGTTGGTAGGCTTCGCTAAAATTGGGGTTGCATTCGATCGCCTTTTCAAAATTGGCGATCGCCTCCAACGGCTTATCTTGTTTCTGAATGTGTCCCATCCGGCAGTAAACCTCTGCCCAATTCGGTTTTAATCCCAGAGCTTGCTGATAGCTGGCTAGAGCTTCTTCCAGCCGCCCCTGCATGGAAAAACAATTGCCGAGGTTAGCGTGAACTTCCGGCCAGTCGGGCTTAATTTTCAGAGTGTTTTGATAATTAGTAATTGCTTCGTCGTACTTGTTTTGCTGTAAAAAAGAGTTGGCTATATTGAAGTGCAAAACTTCTAAGTGCGGCTTTAAAGCTACAGCTTTCTGATAGTAAGCGATGGCGGCTTCGAGATTGCCTTGTTGCGATCGCGCGCTGCCGATGTTACCGTAAGCTTCGGCCCAATCCGGTTTAATGGCGATCGCTTTTTCGTAGCATTCGATGGCTTCGTCGCGCTTTCCTTGGCTGAAAAGTCGATTACCTAAGTTAAAGTGGAAGTCGGCACCGACTAGCTGCGGGTTGAGTTCGGATGTTCTTTTAAAACAGGCGATCGCTGCTTCGATGTTGCCGTGTTGGTGATATACTTTCCCTAAATTCCAGTGAGCTCCCGCTAAATCGGGACTCAGGGCGATGGCTTGCTGGTAATGGGCGATCGCTTCTTCCAAACGCCCCATTTTGAAATACATACTGCCGATATTGGCGCGCACTTCCGCAAAATTTGGCTGCAACACTAGGGCTTGAGAATACGATCGAATCGCAGCTTCAGTTTTGCCTTCTGCTTGCAAGGCATTACCTAAAGTGACGTAAGCGTAGATGAAATCCGGTCGAATTTTTAGCGCTTGCTGACAAGCTGCGATCGCCTCTTTAATTTTACCTTGAACTAAAAACTGTTCTGCGAGTTTATTGTACGGTTCTACTTCTTCAAAATTGGCAACTTGTCCGCTATCTGGAACATTGAGCGAGGTAACTTGTTCGGAAAGTTCGGCGGGGTTTGTAAACGGAGTATTTAAAGTCTCAGTGGTGGGCGCTGGCGGCAAATTGATACTCGAAGGCTGCAAGCCGTAGCCTTCATCTTTGTTGACAGATACTGGTTGCGCTGCGCCTGATTCTGTTTCTAATTCGATAAAGTTGCTGTCGGTAGTTTGCCGCTGTTTTTGTGCGAGCAAACTCGATAGTTTCTCAGCAGCGCTGGCATCTCCCGGTTGCTGTTGCAGCACTTTTTGATAGCAAGCAATGGCTGCATCTAACTTTTCTTGCTGCTGCAAAACGCTGCCAAGCATCAAATTAACTGAGCTTAATTGAGGATTAATGGCGAGAGCTTTTTGGTAATAATTAGCCGCCTGTTCCAATTCCCCTAACTTGTAATACATACTGCCGAGATTCGCGCTGGCTTCGGCAAATTCCGGCTGAATTTCTAAAGCTTGCAAGTAAGCTTGAATTGCCATTTCTAGCTTGTTTTGACTGTGCAGGGCATTGCCCATTGTCAAGTAAGCAGCAGCAAAATTCGGTTTGAATTTAATCGCGAGATTGCAAGAGGCGATCGCCTTTTCAAATTCTCCTTGTAAAGCATAAACTTCCGCCAACTTTTTATGAACTTCCGCATCTTCGGGATTGAACTCTAAAGCTTTCTGATAGTTCTCGATGGCGCCACCGAGATCGCCTCGATCTTTCAGCCAATTTCCCTTTTGAAAATAATCTCTCACTGCCTCTAAACCTACTAAAGAATTCCCGATCATTTGCTCTGCCACTCTTACAGGTTTTACACTAATAATATTCAACCATTCTAGCCACTCTCGGGATCGTGCAGACCAAGTACAGCATCGATTTATATATTCTACCTGCTGTCTCAGATGATTTTCAGCAGTTGCGCCGCCCGTACCCCTACCCTCATTTAATACTCCGACTACGGCCTCTAAAAACTGCCTTGTATATTCCTCCCAATCTGGTTGGCCCGCACGCTTCCAATTAGTTATCGATGCAAAATTTTCCACCCCTGACATTGAAACTAGACGGGCAAACCCAGCAGTTGTTTCCGGCAAAGCTGCCAATTCACTCGTCACAATCCGGCAACCGCAGGCCATCGCCTCCATCACGGCAATAGATGAGGTTTCCAAATAGGTATTCGGGTAAGCTAAAACCGCGACAGAAGGCAGTTGCCGGACGAGTTCGGGTTGCGGCAGGGAACCGACGTACTCGACGCCTTCTGTTTCCTGGCACTGGCGGTAAAGTTGACCGAAAAAAAGCTGGTTTTCATTGTCGTCTATTTGGTGTACTTTCATGCTTGAAAATACTTTTAATCTGGTTCCGGGGACAGATTGACGAATTGCGGGAAAGACTTTTAACAAAATATCGAGTCCGCGAAATGGAGTGCTGGTTTAAGCTAGAATGGGCGGTCGAGATTTATGAGAGAGGAGAGAAATATTATCGGCGAAAATGTTAGCAAAAAAAGGTGCGATCGCATTTCTTAAAACACAACTGCGATTGGAGTCAATCCCAAAGCGCCGGTGAAATTGCTCGCGCTGCCAGTCGCTAACAAATACAAAGGCGTCGCAAGCATTGATTTCTCGAGCATTATTGAAATCTTGGAGGAATACAAAGCCGGGTTCGTTATGAATCCACAAAATTAATTGAGTGCGATCGCCCAAAAGCGGCTTGATTTCCAGCGCTTTGCCGACTATATTGACTATAACTAAAAAATCGAGCGATCGCAGCAATTCTAAATTAGATTTGTCCCCCACCCTGCGCCTGCAATCAACGCCGCGCGAAATCCCATTTTCATCGTGGCAATTATCCGCCGATTTGTGAACTAGATTTTTTTTATTGAACCGCAGAGTACGCAGAGGGCGCAGAGAAAAAAGAGAGAAGTTCCCACTTGAAATAATTTGCGAGTTCCCTCTCTTCTTCTTCTTCCTCTCTGCGTTCTCTGCGCTCTCTGCGGTTAAATAAATCCATAATAAATGGTATAATCTTAAAACTATTGAGGAGTACCGAACATGACCGCAGAACAAGATCCCGTAAAATTGATGAAACAGCAAGTCGGCTTTGCTGCCGCCGATCGCGTACAATCTGGTATGATTGTCGGACTCGGCACCGGGTCAACTACAGCTTATACTATTCAAGCATTGGGCGATCGCATAAAATCCGGTCAACTCAAAGATATCAAGGGAGTGCCGACATCTTTTCAATCAGAAGTGTTAGCCAAACAGTACGGAGTACCGCTGACAACACTGGATGAAATTGACAGAATAGATGTGGCTATTGACGGCGCTGATGAAGTAGATCCCCACCTCAACTTAATTAAAGGTGGCGGCGCAGCCCACACCCGCGAAAAAGTAGTCGATTACCTCGCCACTCAGTTTATTGTAGTAGTTGACAGTTCCAAAATTGTAGATAAATTGGGTTCGACTTTTCGCGTGCCCATCGAAGTTATACCGATGGCATTAACACCAGTGATGCGCGCCATTGAAAAATTGGGTGGCAAACCCGAACTCCGCATGGGTGTGAAAAAAGCAGGCCCCGTAATTACCGATCAAGGTAATATGGTAATTGATGTCAAATTTGATGACATTGCCAACCCCGGAGAAATGGAAAAAACATTGAATAACATTCCCGGTGTGTTAGAAAATGGTTTGTTTGTAGACTGTACAGATTTGGTTTTAGTCGGCGAAATCCAAGACGGAAAACCAGTAGTACGGGAGATTTCTAAATAGTCAAAACGGCCCCAGTGGTGGTCAAAAACTCTTTGTGGAACAGGCATCTTGCCTGTTCAGAAGAATGCTGCAAAAACTCTTTGTGGAACAGGCATCTTGCCTGTTCAGGAGAATGCTGCAATATGGGAGTTACAACCCGCAAAAATACCAAAAACAAGGTTTATTACCCTATAAGCTGTTGTGCATTTAATTTGTATGTTGAGGGCGGGCTCTCCTGCCCACCCCACGGAAAAATTTATTTTACTATGCAATTTAAATGCGGATTAGCTTAGCAACCTCCAAGACTATTAAGAAGTTCTTAATCAGTGACACCCTTGCGATTGTTACATCTTCCTTCTTGCTTCTTCCGGACATCCTACATCCGTTACATCCCGTACATTGCTCGTTGCCGAACTTCCTTCTTCCGGACATCCTACATCCGTTACATCCCGTACATTGCTCGTTGCCGAACTTCCTTCTTCTATAGCTTTGACTTTCATTATGATGCAATATCGCAGATTCGGTCGCACAGAATTATCCATGCCCGTCTTTTCCTGCGGTGGCATGAGATATCAGTACAAATGGCAAGACGTGCCAGCCAATGAAATTCCCCCAGACAATCAACAAAATCTAGAAGCGACGATTCGCTACTCGGTTGAATGCGGCATCAATCACATAGAAACTGCTCGCGGTTACGGCACTTCCGAGATGCAACTGGGGCTAATTTTGCCGAACTTTCCCCGCGAAAAATTGATAGTGCAAACGAAAGTTAGTCCCAAACCAAACTCCCAAGAGTTCCGCGAAGAGTTTGAAAAATCCTTAGCTTATTTGCAACTGGAATACGTCGATTTACTGTCGCTGCACGGCATTAATACGTGGGAATTGCTAGAGGATTCTATGCGTCCGGGCGGCTGCATGGATGTGGCGAAAAAGTTGCAAGCAGAAGGCAAAGTTAGGTTTATTGGTTTTTCCACTCACGGCCCGACGGATGTGATTGTCAAAACAATTGAAACCAATCAATTTGATTATCTTAACTTGCACTGGTACTACATCAATCAAATTAATTGGCCGGCTATTGAAGCGGCTAAACGTCACGATATGGGCGTTTTTATTATCAGTCCTTCAGACAAAGGCGGTCAACTTTACAGCCCGCCGCAAAAATTGGTAGATTTGTGCTATCCGCTGAGTCCGATGGTGTTTAATGATTTGTTTTGTTTGTCGCATCCGCAAGTACACACTTTGAGTTTGGGCGCAGCCAAACCTGAAGATTTTAACGAGCATCTGAAAGCTGTAGAATTGTTAGATAGAGCCGATGAAATTTTGCCACCGATATTAGAAAAACTTGAAAAAGCAGCCATTGATAAATTAGGAGAAGATTGGTTTAAGACTTGGCACGTCGGTTTACCAACTATCGAAAATACTCCCGGAGGTATTAATATTTATGTGATTTTGTGGCTGTGGAATTTGGCGCAGGCTTACGATACGATCGACTATTGCAAGATGCGCTACAACCTTTTAGGTAATGGGGGCCACTGGTTCCCGGGCCAAAAAGCCGTAGCTTGCGGGGCGGAACGCCATCGTCTCGATGAATTAGACTTGCGCCGCTGTCTCGCCCACAGTCCCCACGCTGCTAAAATTCCCGGTATTCTGAAAGCAGCCGATCGGCTTTTTGGAGGTCAAGCCATCCAGCGCTTGTCCCAAGAATAATCGCAAAAAAAACCCGGTTTCGAGGCAGAAACCGGGTTGGTGAACCGGAGCACGTGAGTTAGTTACGCGCACACAATTAGCCTATACTTGAGAAACTCTCACAACCATCGCCCATCCGTCTCATCCATTCGGGCGATACAACTTTTTTTATCAACTCGCTCCCATTTTGCTTTAATCTGAGATAAAACAGTTAATAATTCACTTAGGTACTTTTTATGACTCTCAAACGCCGAGATTTCTTGTATTTGGTGACTGCCACCGTCGGAGCTATTACCGCAGGTGCTTGCCAAGCGTCAGGAAATAATGTATCGCAAGCAAGTCCAATTGCAGAAAGCCCAAAAATAGCCCAAACTCCGGGGCCTTTTACACTTCCGCCTTTGCCCTACGAATACAATGCTTTAGAACCGCACATCGATGCGCGGACAATGCAATTTCACCACGACAAACACCACGCCGCCTACGTTAAAAACCTCAACGATGCTGTCAGTAAATACCCGCAACTCAAAAATATCACTGCGGAAAATATGCTGCGAGATTTGAGCAAAGTGCCGGAAGATATTCGCACAGCAGTTCGTAACAATGGCGGGGGACACCTAAATCACAGTATGTTTTGGGAAATCATGAGTCCCAAAGGTGGCGGCGAACCGACAGGGGCAATTGCAACAGCAATTAAGCAAACTTTCGGCAGTGTTGACGATTTTAAAGCAAAATTTAACGATGCAGGCGCCAAGCGTTTTGGCAGCGGTTGGGTGTGGCTAGTCCGCAATAAAGCTGGCAAACTTGAGATTACAACTACGGCAAATCAAGACACTCCTTTGATAGATGGCAACTATCCAATTATGGGTAACGATGTTTGGGAACACGCTTATTATCTCAAATATCAAAACCTGCGCGCAGACTACTTAAAAGCTTGGTGGAATGTGGTTAATTGGGCGGAAATTAACAAGCGCTACGAAAAGGCGATCGGGTAGTTTTCGATTAGATGAAATACAGGACAGGGCAGATGAAATACAGGACACGGTAGTGCCGTGTCCCTACTAGCTAGCGGACGGGACGATCGAACTGCCGTGCAACTTTCCGCAAGTAAACGCAGTGCCGCGCCCCCTGACTCGTGGGCGTTGTGAATGCTTCGACTGACTCAACTTTACCGCCCAAATGCTCGATCGCCCTTTGCAACTCGGTCTCTTCCTCCGCCGTCCAATTCCCACGGTAAAGTACCGCCAAACCGCCATTTTTTAGCAGGGGCAGCGCGCATTTAGCGCACAGAGGAGCGGCTCCCACTGCTCGGAGAACTGCTAAATCGTAAGCTTGTTTGTGCTGCGGCACTCTGGCAATTTCATCGGCTCTGCCCAACAAAGTCGCCGCATTTTCTATTCCTAAAGACGGCACAACTGTTTCCAAAAAAGTAATTTTTTTGCGCGTAGAATCGAGCAACGTAACTGATAAATGCGGCAGGGCGATCGCGATCGGCAGACCCGGAAAACCCCCACCCGTCCCAATGTCGATCGCTTTGAGCACCGACTCGGCGGACAATTCGGGATTTTCCGCCGAATTGTGATTAGCTGGCAGCAGTCTGGCAATTCCCCGCAGAGAATCCCACAAATGTTTTTCCCAAAACTCCATCGGCTCAGTAATTCGAGTTAAATTCAAGGAGCGATTTCCCTCGACAACTAACTCATAAAGTCGCTGAAATTGTTGTTGCTGCGACTCATCCGGCTGCCAATTCAGCGTTTTTTGCCACAACTCGTTCATCTGGGGCAACACAGGCATTGTCATCTGATTCATCTTCTATTCCCACTCTTTTGTAAGCTCTGCAAATTCTCTGCACTTAAAAATGCTTCATAATGCGATAGACCCGCCCGCACTAACTAATGACTAATGACTAATGACTAACAAAACTCGTTTCCTTAGCTTCTAATTTAGCCCGATCGACCTCCTGCAAATCCCCGCGGTCTAAAGTCCAAAAGCGATCGGCAACGCTCAGCAAATCGCTAGCATCGTGAGTAACAATCAACAAAGTCCAGTGACTTTTCAACTTGCTCAACAAGCTTACCAACTGCCGCCGCATCGACCAATCCAAACCCGCCGTCGGTTCGTCCAAAAGTAGCAAATGCGGCTGCCGAATTAGCTGCACCGCCAGGGCAACCCTGCGCTGTTGTCCGCCGCTCAAAGCGTGGGGGGAAGCCCGCAGCGGCAAATGTCCGAGCCCCACTTCTGCCATTGCTGAGTTAATTTGTTCTTGTCCCAATTCAGGATGTCCCAGTCGCAATTCTTCTAAAATTGTGCCTCCGCAAAAATGCCTTTCTGGAAACTGGAACACTAAACCTCCTAACTGTTGCAAGTGTTCGGGTGTTAATTCTTGTTCCCGCCAACGGATGTCGCCGCTAGTTTTTTCCGCTAAACCTGCTAATATTTCTAATAGCGTACTTTTGCCAGAACCGCTGCGACCCACAATCAGCCCCATTTGCTGCGAGGGAAGTTCTAAGTTAATATTTTTCAGAATAGCATTCGGACAGGCTGTAGGATGATATACTAAGTTTTTTAGATAAAGCATTAACGGCAGTTGTTAGTTGGCAGTTGGCAGTTGGCAGTTGGCAGTTGGCAGTTGGCAGTTGGCAGTTGTTAACAGTCTACAGTCTACAATCAAAAAAATAGTTATTGTTGGAGCGGGGAACTTCTGGTTGGGCTATTGATAGTTAAGGCTGTTTTTGGCTGGGGTCAATCGCACGCAATTATTTTACATAAATCTTAACAAAATTTTCCTTTTTTTTCAGGATTGGCGTTTGCTTTTTCAGTTTTTTGATGGTATATTTTAACAATGGAAATATGTTCGTTTATCACTGAAAAGTCACACTCCGATTATTAAAATATACCGCAACAGCTAGAAAAAATCAAGCAAATTTCACTCTTTTTTTGGTCGCGGCCCGAGAGTCTGAAAATTTAACTCTCTTGTTTCTAGTTTACAGTATATTCCATTGAGAGAATTGACGATGACGAAAACCCCTTTAGCATCGCTGGGCAAGCAAATGTTAAGTTCTAAACAGAGAGTGCGGGCGATCGCTGCTGCACTGGCGATCGCCCTCAGCATCTGCATTAACTCGGCAGTAGCGGGCGATCCGTTTCGCAGCAGCAACCCGCAGGCGATCGGGCCCAACACCGAAACCGCTTTCAAAACAATGTTTCAGCAAGGAAACTACAAACAAGCAAAAACTCAAATTCAACAAGCAGTATCAGCCGAACCAAACGAGCCGCTAGCCTATGCAATGGCAGCCTCCCTCTCATACATCGAGCAGGACTTAAACTCGATGAATTCCTACGCGCAAAAAACCCGCGAAGTCGGCGAAAAATTGGCGAAAACTAATCCATTGCGCGGCAACATCTACACAGCAGCAGGTCACTTTTTAGAAGGGGCGAACATTATAGCCAAAGAAGGAACAGCCAAAGGCGCGCCCCAAGCACTCAACAAACTGCGAGTAGTATTTCAATACCTAGATGCCGCCGATAAAATAGCGCCCAACGACCCCGAACTCAACCTGCTAAAAGGCTACATGGACTTAATGCTAGCCACAAACCTGCCCTTTTCCAACCCCAGCGAAGCAATTCAAAGACTCGAACAAAAAGCCTCTCCTCGCTACTTAGCTTATCGCGGCATGGCAGTAGGCTATCGAGACTTGAAAAAGTACGATCGCGCTTTAGAGTTTGCCAACAAATCCCTAGCAGAAACGCCAAATAATCCCGAAGTTCTCTATCTAAAAGCACAAATTTTGTTCTCTCAATCCCAGGGGAAAGACGGCAACAAAACCTTACTTGAGGAAGCCCGAAAAAACTTCGACGCAGCCTTAGCAAAACCCGACCAACTGCCGCGCAGTTTAGTAGCCGAAATCTTCTTTGAGCAGTGCAGAACCCGGAACCGTCTCGACAGCAAATCTCGCGACTGCGACCCGATGCGCGATAAAATCAGAGATGCAGATGGAGTCTGGGGGCCGGCGGCCTTACCACCACTATAACAAGAGTCAGAGGGGAAGTCAGAAGTCAGGAGTCAGGAGGAAAATTTTTCCTGTCTCCCTCTCTCCCACTTTTCCTCTCTCCTGCAATCCAATTCCTGCAATTCCATTCCCTTTCTTTGATAAAATTGATGCAAGTAGAGTTTCGCGAGTTTAACCCCTTTGACCTCTGGATTTGGCTGAAGTTCAGCAACGTGCCTTCAAACGGTGAAAAACAGTATGTTGAAGAAGTGTTTGACTCTTGGTTTTTCTTGGGAAAACTGGGAGGATTTAATGCGGAAAATTTGCAAGTTCAAGATGAAGGCTTAGATATCAGTCAGATGAATTACGATGTTAATCTAGCCGACCAAAGCATGATGGCTTTGATGCACAATATGGGAGAAATGGAGTATCAAGGTTCTTGGGCTCGCTGCTGGTTTGATTTGGGAACTAGCGATGCAATTGGCCTCGATGTTTTGATTAATGTTTTCCAGCAACTCAGCAAAGAATTCGTAACGATTGAAAAACTCATTATTGGCGGGGAAAATACAGACTGGCCCGTTGACAACAGTCGCCGTCGAGAGGCTTTTGCTGCTGATAATTAGTGATTAGTAATTACTCATTAGGGGCGGATTCTACTCGTTACTATGCTCTGCCTGGTAACACAGATCCGGAGGCTCTGCCTCCTATGAAAGCTGCTCCGAAAGCGAGGCAGAACCTCTGGACATTGATTCCTAGGCTCTGCCTAGGAACCAGTTAACTAGAGATATTTGCTATAGCTAACAAGATAGATAAACCCGCCTCTACCGCGTTACCTCGATCTACCGTACACTTGGCAGCGTACTCAACAACTGATAGAGAAGAGAGTTAATAAAACCGAGGGCGATCGCCCCCAGCAAAGCACTCCAAATTCCCCAGCGCAACCGAAATCCTTCGACTAGCCAAGCCGCCAATCCAAAGATAATCGCGTTGATAACAATTATCCACAAACCAAAAGTTACCAACACCAGTGGAAAACCCAAAACGACAAAAAGCGGTCGCACCAAAGCATTCAGCAATCCAAAAACCGCCGCCGAAATCATCGCTTTTCCAAAAGTGTCAATGTCCACCCCGATGGGCAACTTGGAAATGATAAAAAAGCTCACAGAAGTAACCAGCCAAGCAATTACCAGCGAAACGATATCCATGTGCCAATCTCCTTAAAAAAGCTAAACATTAAATCGGAACAACAGTACATCCCCCTCTTGTACAACATACTCCTTTCCTTCACTGCGAACTAAGCCTTTTTCCTTAGCTGCATTCATCGCGCCCGTAGCAACCAAATCTTCATATGCTACAGTTTCGGCCCGGATGAAACCCCGTTCAAAATCAGAGTGAATAACCCCCGCAGCTTGCGGTGCTAACATTCCCGCGATAATAGTCCAAGCGCGAGTTTCCTTCGGGCCGCTAGTAAAATAAGTCCGCAAACCCAATAATTCGTAAGTAGCTCGAATCAGAGATTTCAAGCCACCTTCTTTTACCCCCAGAGATTCTAGGAAATCCGTTCGTTCTTCCTCTGATAACTCCACCAATTCTGACTCAACTTGCGCCGAAACTATGACAACCTTAGCATTTTCTTTAGCTGCTACTTCCCGCACTTGTTCGACATAGCTATTTCCAGTTGCTAAATCGTCCTCAGATACGTTGGCAGCATAGATAATTGGTTTGTTGGTCAGTAATTCCAAACCTTTAACTAATTCAGCTTCTTCATCTGTGAAATTGTACTGCCGCGCCGGTTTGCCGGCATTCAAAACTGCGACTAATTTTTCGAGTACATCCACTTCTGCCTGAGCTTCCTTGTTGTTGCGGGCCAGCTTGCGAGTGCGATCGAGCCTGCGTTCAATTTGAGCTAAATCTGCTAAAATTAATTCGAGATTGATAATGTCAATATCTCGGATCGGATCGACAGAACCCGCAACGTGAATGATGTCGTCATTCTCAAAACAGCGGACAACATGGACGATCGCATCTACAGCCCGAATGTGAGACAAAAACTGATTTCCCAGTCCTTCCCCCTGACTCGCCCCCTTCACCAAACCCGCAATATCCACAAACTCCATCCGTGTCGGCACAGTTTGCGCGGAATTGGAAATATTGCTCAGCACGTTCAACCGTTCGTCTGGCACTGCCACGATACCCGTATTTGGCTCGATCGTACAGAAAGGAAAATTAGCAGCAGTCGCCTTGGCATTAGCAACCAGAGCATTAAACAAGGTAGATTTGCCAACATTAGGCAGTCCGACAATTCCGGCAGTAAGCATAGGTATTTAGAAACATATCACTGTTTCAAAATATCATAAGCAATAGCAATATATCTGACTTGTCCCTTCTAACTTCTACAGCTAAGCTTGAATAAATATCTAACTTGAGGTAGATGGCTCAATGGTTAACAACTGGTTGAGCAAAGTAACGGTCGCTGCGGGGCTGTCGCTGCCACTGGTAGCGCTGACAGCACCTAGCGTCTTGGCTGGGATGGTCAAAGTTTCGGTGATTAACAACAGCGGCAAGACGATGACAGCCGTTTATATGTCTCCTCCCGATCGGGATACTTGGGGAGAAAACGAGCTAGACGCCCCGATTGCCGATCGGGACAAGGCAGATTTTGAGTGGAATCAAGCTGACTACGGCGGCTCGGATGCGGGCTGTATTTTCGATGTCAGGGCCGAATACTCTGACGGCAAATCCACTGATTTGGATGCTGTTGACCTTTGCAAAGAGACTGCGCTCAACTTCAATTAATCGATAATTTAGGCAAAAACCGAGTTTTTTCAAGTCTGATATTCATCAAAAAGATTGGGGACTTTGGAGAAAGCCGATTTTTGCGATCGACCTGACAAACAATCTTAAATTTCGCGATCGACTAAAACATAATTTATACAGGTTCAGGGATTGTCTGAGGAATAGGCTCCGGCACTGTCTGAGGAATTGGAGAGGGTACAGTTTCCGGCACCGGTTCGGGAATTGGCTGGGGAATTGGCGCAGGTACCGGCTCCGGTACTATCCCGGGAAGGGGTTCGGGTACGGGGCCCGGCACTGGTGGCGATGCGGGTATAGTCGGGAGCCCCGGTTCGGTACTGGGAATCTGCGGGCCTGGAAACGGAGTAGGGTTGGGAAAAATCACGGCAATTCTATTAATAACTCGATACAATCAGCGTATATAAAAAACTAAAAATACGGCATCTATCTAAATAGTGAAAATTTATTAAAGTTGATATTTTGCACGATTTTTAATCCGCTTTTTGGAGTAGACGAAAGCAACCGGGTCGATCTGTATTTGATTTTTTATGCTGACGGAAAGCAATTTGGTCACAGCCCCCCGGTACAGCCCGTGAACCCTTGAAAAAAGCGTAGCGTACTCATCACGTGCGATCGCTACAGCCCGTGGGAGCAATTCTAAAATCTCAAATCTACAATCTCAAATCGCGCAATCGCCCTCCAAAAAGCCTTGCCCGCCTGTGGTTTGGCACGACACCTAGCCAAAAGTACAGGTTCTGTCCTGTACTTACGGCCAGTTGCGAGCTGGCCTTTTGGCTAATTTAAGACTGAACTAAAAGCTAGGAACTTTTTGGGGATTGCTCTCTTACGATTGAACCTACGCTGTCACAGATTTTTAGGATTAAGCAAAAAGTTTCTCCCAATCCAAATCTGTTTCGGTCTATGCAACAATGAAAGCCGAGGCATAAAGGATGCATCTCCAAGATTTTGTCGAGACAAATATCAAATACGATGTCAGCAAAATAGTAGCAGATCGAGAGTTAAACTTGGAAATCCAAGAGCTTCTGATCGCTCAAGGGCTACTCTCTCCCACAGTAGAAGATATCTTTGGCCCTGTTTCTATTGCTGTTTTAAAACGCTTCCAAAAACTAAATCGCTGCTATGAACCAGGATTTTTGGGAAAACGAACAGCTACCGAACTCCTCGAAGTTGATAAAGTAGCCACGCGAGGAGCGGAAGGGGTTCCCTCAATTCAGGTTCAAATTATCCAAGATACTCTCCTTAAAAATAAACCGTTGCAATCCGATGCTTTGTTGCCTGCGGAAAAACAGAATCTAAAAGCCGGTGTCACTCTCAGAGTAGCATCATTTGAAGTGGAGCGCGGTCATTTAAAAATTACCTTAGCTGATACTCCTGTTGAGAATACTTGGACTGGATATATTTTTGGAGAACACGCCGAAGTTTTTGAAGGCACTACCATAATTTATCCAAAACGCGATGAAATTAAATTGCCGGTTCCTTACAAATCTCAGAGAGATAATGAAATCAACCCTGATGGTTCGTGCAATGTTACTTCAATAGCGATGTGTTTGGAGTATCTAAAGATTCCTCGTCGGCACAGTGAGGGGTACTTTGAGGATGAGCTTTACAACTATGCCTTAGATCGAGGATTAAGTCGGCATAGTGGTTACGATCTAGCTCAAATTGTTCGCGACTATGGAGCGAAAGATAATTACACTGAAACGGCCACTATTGAAGAAGTCAAAGACTGGTTAGCTAATGGAAACCCAACCGTTGTTCACGGCTACTTTACTGGTAACACAGGGGGTCTGAACGACGGTCACATCATTGTATTAGTTGGCTATGACAGCACAGGTTTCATTGTTCACGATCCTTATGGGGAATGGTTCATAGATGGCTACGATCGCAATGAGCCAGACGGAAACGATGAAAAGGGTAAGTTCCTGCATTACTCCTACGGAATGATTAAAGATACCTGCATCCCCGATGGAAACTTTTGGGTACATTTTATTTCCCGCTCGTGAGAGTTGGTGTCATTCTCCATTTCCTAGAATCGTTAATAGATAGAAAATATTAGCTATTAACGATTAAAACCAATTTAAAAACTTTAATTAAACAAGGCAGTTATGGCAAAAAACATTTACGCGCTGTTAGTTGGTATTGACAACTATTCTCCCGCATCTAATCCTCTCGTCCCTCCGTTAAAAGGTTGTGTTAACGATATTAAAGCTATAGAAGCTTATCTGGGAGAGCGAATTACTCAAGATAGCGAATGGAAACTTATAGAGCCTACAGACCAACCTTGGATACTGCTCAATCAAGATGCCACTCGTCAGGCAATTATCAGCGCTTTCCAGCAGCATTTGTGCAACGCTGACAGCGAAGATGTGGTCTTATTTTACTATTCCGGTCATGGCGCTCAAGAGAAATCACCAGAGGAATTTTGGGAATTAGAGGCAGACCGCTTAGATGAAACTTTAGTGTGCTATGACAGCCGTGCAGAAAATGGTCGGGACTTAGCTGATAAAGAACTAGCCTACCTCATATCCAAAATAGCCCTAAAAGAACCCCGCATTGTTGTCATTCTTGACTGCTGCCACTCCGGTTCTGGAACCAGAGACTTACCCCCCGAAACAACAGTGAGGCGCGCCTTAGTAGACTCGCGGGAGCGACCGTTAAGCACCTTTATTTTTGCCGAAGACGCACCAGCAATTCATGAAATACTAAGCACTGCTAAACAATCAGAAAGAAAGACAACAGGTGTGATTTTGCCCAAGGGGAAGCACATTTTGTTCTCTGCCTGTAGAGACTACGAACTGGCGAAAGAATACAAAACTGAGGATGGAGAAAGTAGAGGAGCTTTCTCTTACTTTTTGCTGCAAACACTACAGCGAACCAATGGCAGCATAACCTATCGAGATTTAGCGAGAAATATGAATGCTCTCGTGACTGGCAAAGTCAAAGAACAGTCGCCTCAAGTAGAAGCAACAGACAGGAACGATTTAGACCAACCTTTCTTGGGCGGTGCTATTAAAGAACGGCCTCACTACTTCACCTTAACTCACAGTCAAAACCTTCGGAATTGGGTAATTGATGGAGGGTCTATTCACGGAATTCCTAAACCCTCTAATGGGGGAGATACGCGACTAGCATTTTTTCCCTATGGCAGCAGTACCGCAAAATTGCGCCAACTTTCAGAAGCTTTAGGCGAAGCACGAGTAACTCAGGTATTGCCACAACGCAGCCAAGTAGAAATTATTAACGGTCAAGACAGCTTATCAGAAAGTGAGAGCTATTGGGCAGTGGTGACAAGTTTGCCGTTGCCAGCGTTGAAAATTTACATTAAGGGCGATGAAAGTGAACTCCAAGGCATCAAACACGTCGAACAAGCACTGTCAAAAGCAGCAATTGGCAACAAACCTTCTTTGTATGTGCAGCAAGTAAATGAACCTAAAGATGCAGATTACCATCTGTTAGTCAGTCACGGTCAGTATTGGATTTTACAGCCTGATAATAACCGGCCTTTAGTTGCTCCGATTCCCGAAGAACCAAATCAGTCGGGATACACAGAGGAAATTGCTTTACAGGTGATTTATCGTTTAGAACATATTGCCCGTTGGAATAACATTTTACAACTCTCCACTCCTGCAACCAGCCGCATTAAAACCGACGAGGTGGAAATGGAAATAATTCTGCTTTGCGGCCAGCAAGAATCTTCGCCAGGGGATAGAGACGGAAATATCTCGTCATCTGAGATGCGTGTCGATTACGCCTATGACAATGGGGAGTGGCAAGCGCCAAACATCCAAATAAGGCTAACAAATAAAAGTGACAAGAAGTTGTATTGTAATGTAATCGTTCTTTCCGAAAGTTTTTCCGTAGACACTCCATTTTTTGACCGAGATAGCAGTATCTTGCTCCTACCCAAAAATTCAGAAAATTCCTCTAGTATTACCAGCTTTGAGGATATTACATTTCAAGTGCCAGACGAATATTTTGAACAAGGCATTACTGAGTATAAGGATATTCTCAAGCTAATTGTGTGTACCACAGAATTTGATGCTAGCTTGCTAAAACAAGATGGACTAGCGCCACCTAAACTGACTCGTTCTCTTGGAGAAACAGAGGGAACTCTCAATAGCTTAATGGCACAAGTTAATACTCGCGAAGCCGTGAGAGCCAAGGGAAATTATGATGATTGGATGACAAAGGAAGTGACGATTACAATTGTCCGACCTCAAGATGCTCAACCCATTAACGCTAATGGCAGCACTGCCCTACAACAGGGTGCAGTCGAAGTTCAAGCTCATCCAACTTTAAAAGCGAAAGTGAATCTCACCACTGTACCCCAAGCGAGTCGAGATTTAGGGAATTTGATTTTACCTGCGATTTTGCGGCAACAAAATCGCGTGAGTGAATCTTTCCAATTTACAACCAGCCGAGGCACAGATCCAGGGTTAAGTGCTTTGGAGTTAAGTGATGTAAAAGATTATGAAGCGGTGACACCAACAACCCCTCTCAACTTGTTGGTCAATCAAGAATTAGCTGAGAACGAGCATATCTTACCTTTTGCTTATGATGGGGAATTTTTCTTGCCATTAGGAAGAGGGGCGAGAACTGAAGATGGCAAGATAGAGATTACGCTGGAACGCTTACCCAAACCAACAGTTAGCAGTCGCAGCCTTCACGGATCGATCCGAATTTTCTTTGAAAAAGTCGCCCATCAAAAATTGGGAAGACCTTATGAATATCCTATTTTAGCTGTAGCAGAGGTCAGCGAAAAAGGTGATGTCAGCTACGAAAAAAATCCAGAGCAAGTTAAAGCTAGAGTTGCAAAAGCCCAGCGCATCCTTCTCTACATTCACGGGATTATAGGGGACACGCAAAGTATGGTTCCTAGTGTCAGACAGACGGTAGTAGAAGTGGACGGACAACAGCGACAGATTGCAGAACTTTATGACTTAGTTTTGACTTTTGACTACGAGAATATCCAAACCACCATCGAGGAAAATAGCCGCTTATTAGGCCAAAGATTGCAAGCAGTTGGTTTGGGAGCAAATCACGGCAAGCAGTTGGATATTGTGGCTCACTCAATGGGGGGTTTGGTTTCTCGGTGGTTTATCGAGCGAGAAGGCGGGAATCAGGTTGTCCAGCACTTGGTGATGTTAGGGACACCTAATGGGGGTTCTCCTTGGCCTACAATCCAGGATTGGGTTTTCACAGCGCTTGGGATAGGGTTGAATCAACTGTCGAAAATTATTTGGCCGACCAAAATTGTTGCTCAATTACTGGAGTTTTTAGAAGCAAACGATTACTCGCTAGAGCAAATGCGGCCGGATTCTCCTTTTCTGAAAAAACTTGCCGAAAATCCCGACCCAGGGGTTCCCTATACAATTATTGCTGGCGATCGCTCAATTGTTTCAAAAGCTCTAGAATTTCAACCCGACAAGGAATCAAATCCCTTACAGCGGTTATTGAGCAACCTTTTTGGTCAAACTAAAGACAGAGTTGTAGAATTGGCATTTTTCAGTCAACCTAATGATATTGCCGTTGCTTTAACTAGCATCAAAAATGTCAGTGCTAACCGCTCTCCTGCGCCCAAAATCCTATTACCGGATACTGCGTGCGACCATCTTAGCTACTTTACACATCAGGCTGGGTTAGATGCTCTGGCAGCGGCTCTTTTCCCAAGTCCAAATGGCAATAGCCAGTTATTAGTAAAACCTTTGGTCGTGGCAAGAGTAGAGGATGAGCCAGAGAGTATGAATTCTCAGCTTGCGGTTAAAGATACAGTCAACCCTTTACCTGTTGCAGAACAGCTTGCCAAAACTCCCGTAGAAAGTTTCTCTCCAGCCTCTAACAGTCTCACCAGTTCACATCCAGTTGGCTCGGATACGCTAAACGTTCAAACACAAAATAATTCCAGGATAACGGGTTTAGTAATTGGGCTATTTGGGTTTTTAATCGCAGCCGCTATTGGCTTAATTGGTCTCTGGCCTCGTTCTCCCGTGCAACAACCAGCGAATCAAAAATCAACGAGTCAGTCAAATGAACAGGCACTCTATCAGTTTAAAAAAACTAGCAATTAGTTTTTGGTTGACAATTTTGCCAGCATTAAACTGAAACTTGAAATAAATTAGTCGGGGGAATTAAAGAATGTCGGAGATTAAACGCAGTCTGGCAGTGGTGATTGGTATCGATCGCTATGTTAATAACATTCCCCCCTTGCAAACAGCAGCCAATGATGCTCAACAACTTGCCAATCTGATCGAGGAAAAGTATCAATATCAAGTTTTGTTACTGTTAGATACAGATGCTACTCTGTCTAATATCAGCGATGTCTTGGCAGGCTTTACCGAGAAAATACTTGTTTTTCCGGATGGCAATAAAGTGCAAGTTGCAGCGGACGATCGCATTTTGTTCTACTTTGCCGGACATGGCATCGCCTTAGACGGACTGGATAATGCAGAAGGCCCGGCTGGCTTTTTGATTCCTCAAGATGGTGAACGAGATGATAGCGACACTTGGTTGTCGATGCAGCGATTGCACGATAGCTTAATCCAACTGCCATGTCGCCATTCGTTAATTATCCTGGATTGCTGCTTTGCTGGGACTTTTCGCTGGGCGGCAGTTCATCGGGAGGCAGTGCGATCGCAAAAAGTATATCGCGAACGGTACGCTCGCTACACATCAGGCTGCGCCCAGCAAGTCATTACCTCAGCAGCGCATGATGAAAAAGCCGCCGACTCCCTGTATCGGTTTGGACAGCGAAGCGAAAGTTCCAATCACTCTCCCTTTGCAGAACTTTTACTCAAGGCGCTTGAGGGAGAAGCAGACCTTACCAAAGATGGCGTGATTACCGCAACCGAACTCTATGCCTATTTACAATCAGAATTCGGCAAAATAGCAGCTAAACAAACCCCTGGTTTTGCACAGTTAAAACACCATGATAAGGGCGAATATATTTTTATTCTTCCTGGTTTTGACGTTAATCAATTGCCGCCCGCTCCCAAACTAAATGAAAACACCAATCCCTACAAAGGATTACAATCATTTGAAGAAGCAGATAGCGACAAATTCTTTGGCAGACAGGCTTTAACTGAAAAATTAGTTGAATTCGTCACAGAACATCCCTTAACTGTGGTTCTAGGTGCATCAGGTTCAGGGAAATCTAGCTTAGTCAAAGCTGGATTACTTCCCCAATTGAAAAAAACTCAACCCAACTGGCGCATACTCTCTCCTATTCGTCCGGGTGAGTCTCCTTTCAGTGCTTTAAACTCTGCCATAGAAAACGAAGATTTACCAGAATTACTTATCTCTAACGAGTTTGTTTCTGACAAAGACTTACCAGAAACTACCACTAGATATCGCAGTTTGGAAGCAGGACAAACTTTGAAAAGCTTGTTATCCAAACTCAGTGCATGGAAAAACTTTAATCCTCACACAAAATTGCTGTTAGTCATCGATCAATTTGAAGAATTAGTGACTCTCAGCCAAGATAGCCAAGAACAAGAATTTTTTTTAAAGTGGTTAGAAAAATCTTTAGAAACTCTCCCTGATTGGTTGCGAATCGTCATAACTTTACGTTCAGATTTTGAACCTCAATTTAGAGATACAGCATTAAAGCCCTATTGGAAAAAATCACGATTTGTTGTTCCCGCCATGACACGGGAAGAATTACGCCAAGCGATTGTCGATCCTGCTGCTGCTAAGGTAATGTATTTTGAACCGGCCACGTTGGTAGAGCAATTAATTGATGAGGTCGCACAAATGCCCGGAGCACTACCTTTACTTTCTTTCACTCTGAGCGAACTTTATTTTAACTATATTAAAAACGTCAGAGAAGGGAAAAGAAATAATCGGGCAATTACTCAAGAAGACTATGAAGAGTTGGGCGGAGTTACACGCAGTCTCACCCAAAGAGCCGACTCGGAATATGAAGAATTAGTTAAAAGCGATCGTGCTTATGCAAAAACCATCCGCCACATCATGCTGCGAATGGTAGCTGTAGGCGGTGGTGAATTGGCTCGCCGCCGGGTATTAGATGAAGAATTAATTTATCCCGAACCGGAAAATCAACGAGTCCAAACAGCCATCGAGCAATTTTGTGCCGCACGTCTATTAGTAAAAGGGCGAGATACAGAAGGCAAAGGCTATGTTGAACCTGCCCACGATGTCTTGATGCGGGGATGGCAAAAGCTAATAGTTTGGGAACGAGAACATCAAGAAAATTTAATTTTGCAGCGCAGGCTCACTCCAGCAGCTATAGAGTGGAAAAGCAAAGAAAAACCACGGAATTTTCAAGAAAAAATAGAACCCATTGTTAAGTTTATAGACAGCAGCCTCCTCTCTTGTCAAAACGTTTTTGACCAGATTCATGCAACTTTAATTAAAGTCTGGAAGCGCAAACCAAGCCTCCAAAAACGCCGCCAAGAAAAACAAGAAGAATTTCTCTGGGATACCAACCCTTATCTGAACGTATTAGACGAACATCTCAAATACGATGCAAATTGGTTTAACGAAGTAGAGGCCGAGTTTTTACAGCGCAGCCTCCGGCGCCGGCGCAACAACCTCCGCCGCCAAATTAGCCTGATTGCTACAGCCTTTGCTGTGACATTAGGATTTCTATTTTATCAATGGAATCAAAATCTACAAGCCCAAAGCAGAAGCTTAGCGCTATCGGCTGAACAACTTTTTAGCTCTGAGCGAGAATTAGATGCTTTGATAAAAGCTTTAAAAGCCAGAAAAATAATGAAACAGGCAGTTTGGGTTTCTTCAAACACGCAGGAGGAGGTTGTGTCAGCCCTGCAATCTATTATTTATCGCATCAGAGAATCCAATCGCTTGAAAGGTCACAAAGCTGCTATTTATAACATCAGTTTTAGTCCTGACAATCAAATTATTGCCTCTGCTAGTGCAGACAATACGATTAAACTTTGGAAATCAGATGGCACTTTACTCAATACCCTTTCGGGACATACTAACGAAGTTTATAGCATTAGTTTTAGCCCAGACAGTCAAATTATTGCCTCTGCTAGTGCCGATGGAAAGGTTAAACTTTGGAAACCGGATGGCACGTTACTCAAAACCCTTTCTGGCAATAAAGGGCCGGTCTTGAATGTTAGTTTTAGTCCCGACGGCAAGACTCTTGCCTCTGCTAGTGCGGACAAGACAATTAAGCTTTGGAAACCCGATGGCACATTGCTCAAAACCATTCAGGATAAAGGGTCGGTGTATAGCGTCAGTTTTACCCCAAACGGACAGACTATTGCTTCTGGTGGTGCGGATGGAACGGTCAAGCTTTGGAAACTCGATGGCAGTTTACTGAAAAGTTTTTCGGGTCATAAAGCGCCGGTTATGAGTGTTAGTTTTAGCCCGGATGGTGAGGTTATCGCTTCATCCAGTCAAGACAAGACGGTAAAAATTTGGAAACCCGATGGTACTTTAGTTAAAACTCTTGAGCATAATACTCATATTTTCAAGGTTAGTTTTAGCCCAGACAGTCAGTTGCTCGCCTCATCAAGTGCTGACAATATTGTTAAACTTTGGAAACGCAATGGTACTTTGCTGAATAGTTTAACTGGACGGAGCCCTTCTTTTAGCCCCGACGGTCAAATTCTTGCCTTTGCAGGCATTGATAATAGCATTGAACTGTGGAAGTTGAATAATAGCTTACGTAAAAATTTAACGGGGCAAACGGATATTGTTTTGGGGGTTAGTTTTAGCCCCAAAGGTGACACATTGGCTTCGGTAAGTGCTAATAGCTTGACTGAAGTTTGGAAACGAGATGGTTCTTTACTTAAAACGCTTTCTGGGCATCAAGCGCCGGTTAATAGCGTCAATTTTAGCCCCGACGGTCAAACGATCGCCTCTGCAAGTTTAGATACGAAAGTGAAACTTTGGAAACAAGATGGCACGTTGCTGAATACTTTTTCTGGTCATCAAGCTCCAGTTACCAGCGTTGTTTTTAGCCCCGACGGTCAAACAATTGCCTCTGGAAGTTACGATCGCACCGTGAATCTTTGGAAGCCAGATGGTACCTTGCTCAATACTCTTTCTAAACATAGCGGTTCAGTTAAAAGTCTTAGTTTTAGTCCTGACAGTAAAACTCTTGCTTCAGCAAGCCTCGATCAGACCGTCAAACTGTGGAAAATGGATGGAACTTTGCTAAATAGTATGAAGCATGAGGCTCAGGTTTATAGCGTTAGTTTCAGTCCAAATGGTGAGACTCTTGCCTCGGCTAGCAATGATGGCACGCTTAAAGTTTGGAAAACAGATGGCACTTTGCTCAAAAGCTGGACGGGGCATAGGGTGGCAGCTAATAGTATCAGTTTTAGCCCGGATGGCAAAATATTAGCTTCGACGGGTGACGATAAGACGGTGAAATTCTGGAAACCGGATGGCACTGGGATCGCTACTCTGCCGGGGCATAATGCGGCGGTTCGCAGTCTTAGTTTCAGCCCTGATGGTAAGACTTTGGCATCGGGTAGCGATGATCAGACGATGATTTTGTGGAATTTGGAGGGATTAGAACTCGATGCTTTATTAAAGCATGGTTGCTTTTGGATGCGCGATTATTTCAATAATCCTAATGTCAATTTTAGTAAAGAAGACCGCGATTTGTGCGAGCGCATAAATCGAGGATCTTAGATGGTCAAAGTAGAAGCATCTAAATATTATTCAGGGTTAATGGAGGCAATCAGCTATGGAGTTTAAGGCGAGATTTCGCAAACAAAAATACCACCATTTTTTCATAAAATTGACGGGTTTTTATAGTTTAGCATTGATATTAGCGTATTGCTTGACAGGGTGGCAGTGGCGATCGGTAGAAAAAGCGACAATTAAAATGCACAGTATTGATGCAAATTTACTTTTTAATCAAAAAACAAGATTGGCGTCTTACAGAATTATTCAAGTTCAGGATGTGGCACAGATCCAGCAGATCGATCCCTCGGCAGAGCAACAGCGTTCTGTTTGGAGTGTCGCTTTTAGCCCAGATGGTAAAACCCTCGCTGCTGGGACTTTCGACCAAAGTATCAAATTTTGGGAGGTGGCTACCGGCAAAGTTATTAAAACTTTCAGAGGCGCTCAGAAAGGAGCTTTGAGTATTGCTTTTAGTTCTGATGGCAAAACCCTCGCTTCTGCAAGTTTCGACAACTCGATCGAACTCTGGGACGTGGCTACTGGTAAATCTATTGACAGGTTAACGGGTCATAAAAATTGGGTTTTGAGGATTGCTTTTAGTCCTGATGGTAAAACCCTTGCTTCTGCCAGTAGCGACAAAACTATCAAACTCTGGGATGTGGCTACTGGTAAACTCATTCACACCTTGACCGGCCATCAGAGTTGGGTTGAGAGTTTTACCTTTAGTCCCGATGGTAAAACTCTTGCTTCTGGGAGTAGCGACAAAACTATTAAACTTTGGGATGTGGTTACGGGTAAACTGATTCGCGCTTTGACAGATGGCAAGAATTGTGTTTTGAGTATTGCTTTTAGTCCTAATGGTAAAACTCTGGCTGTTGGCAGTTTTGACAACAAAATCATACTGTGGGATCTGGCTGCGGGTCAAATTTTTGCAAGCTTGAGGGGTCATCACCAAGGGGTTTTGAGTATCGCCTTCAGCCCTGATGGCAAAACTCTGGCTTCTGGGAGTTTTGACAACACGATCGGACTCTGGGATGTGGCGACGGGTAAACCGATTCAAACTTTGATCGGCCATCAGGACTGGGTTGAGAGTGTCGCCTTTAGCCCTGACGGTAAAATGCTGGCTTCTGGAAGCTGGGATCGGACGATCGGACTCTGGGATGTGGCGGAGGGTAAGCCTGTTCGCACTTTGGCCGATCGCAATTATCAGCCTGCTGGGAAAATCGCTAGTTTTTGGGCGATCGAACTATAGCAATTCTCAAGGATTCGTGAAATGGGTCAGGTATTTGCACGATCGACAAAGGTGAACTTAGTTTTCGGGGATATGGTGGTCGCGATCGGCTGTTACTAAGGAGTCATTATGTTAACCATTCCGTTACCTTGCCATTGGCATTGGCGAAGATCGCCTTCCTAAAAAGCGATCTTGCAACAGAAAAACACATTCTAAAAAGGAAATTAACAATGGTATTAGAAATCAATCGCAACTTACGCTCTGAAACCTTGCAGCATAACCATACCCACTGCACTGCAAATATTGGTTTCACAGAAGAAGAACTTGAGCAGTTCAGTTGGGGAACACGAGGTTTTTTTGAACAAATGCCTGCCAAGGGAGATGGCTATGAATGTTACGGAGACAATTGCTATGGTCGTCCAGAAGTGATTCAGGCTCTCAAATATGTCTGTAATGAGTGGGTAAAAAAATATCCTAAACCCCGCATTGGCATCGGAGATATCAGTACAGCAGAAGGGGCAACACCAGGTCATAGCTCTCATGACAACGGACTTGATGTTGATATTGCTCTTGTTGCTAACACTGATGAAGAAATTCCTCTCACCTGTTACGATAGTAAATACTCTCGCCAACGCACTCAAGAATTGGTAGATTTATTCTACAATAATCCAATTTTGCGTATTCGGCGAATTCTCTTCAACGATCCGCAAATTACAGGCGTAGAATTTTGCGACGGACATCACAATCACCTTCATGTCAGTTTTATTTCCCCTGGGATTGATTCAGCCCCCTACAGCAGCGATCGAGATGGGGATTTGCGATTGGTTATCCCACCAATGCAAGGAGAACGAGTTCGCAAACTGCAAGAAGATTTAGCGAATGTTGGAATTTCAGTTACAGCAGATGGTATCTTTGGCGAGCAAACAGATGCCGCAGTCCGAAAATTTCAGGCCGATCGAAATTTGCAAGTCGATGGAATTGCCGGTTTTGTAACCCAAACTAAACTAGCAGAGTTAAGCTCCGGACAGTCTCGCGGAGTTTCTAGCGAACCATCCAATCTGAAACTCCAAGATGTAATTGACCAAAAGCGATCGATTCCTTTTGATGATATTAACTCTGGGGTTTTTGTTGACGATAGACTGTTTTGTGCAGAAATTCAAACCATCCTGCGGGCTAATCATCTTTTAGAAGTTGTCGATGGTATTTATGGCTCTAAAACGCAAGAAGCCTTAAGGAATTTTAAAGCTAGCCGTCAACTTGATGGCGGGGATGTGTTAGGGGCAACAACCGCTAAAGCTCTACTGGATGCCAAGCAAGGTGCTGGAAAGTTACCTGATTGGAAAGGCGGTGATAAACAAGCGGCGGTGCAGGCAATTATCAAAGAAGCTCATCGCCAAGGTATTGCGTCTCAAGCTCAAATTGCTTACATTCTCGCCACCGTTCAGCATGAAACAGCAGAGACTTTTCAACCCGTGAAAGAATCCGATTTTTTGGGCGAACCTGCCGCAGAAAACGACCGCAAAACCTTACCCTATTATCCGTTTTACGGACGGGGATACGTGCAACTAACCCACCTGGATAATTATCGCAAATATTCGGATTTGCTATCCCTAGACTTGGTTAACAATCCGGAGCTTGTGATGCTTCCAGATATTTCACTCTTTATCCTAGTTCATGGCATGAAATGGGGGGTCTTTACGGGTATGAAGCTGGATGATTATATTTCTGAAAGCAGTGTGGATTTCTGGAGTGCGCGTAAAATTATCAATGGTATAGATCGGGCCGAGCTGATTGAAAAGTATGCAATTAATTGGCAAACCCAATTAGGGTAGAATTTGGGGCGATCGCAACTCAACAATATACCTTGAATTAAAGTTTAACTTTGATAGCTTTTGGGTCAATCGGTTAAAGCGTCTTGGTAGTTTGTGACAGTAGTGCGCGATCGCCCAAAACTTCCTCACAACAGTAAGCTGAAAAATAGCCGCAGACTGTGGTATAATTTTTTCCTTTAACTGAAACCACAGCCCCTAGACAAACCATAAGTAAAGCAGTAGCCAGGATTTTCAACTGTTTGGGTATCACACTTAAGCAGTCCATATTCAGTCATTTTAGAGACATTTGAAATTGAGACGGTGTTGCTTGTGGGCGATTGCAACGAAAAAGGAAGCAGTCGATGCGATCGCAAAATTTCCAGCAATGGTTTCAGCAATTAATCACGTCCAGTGAAACCTCGGCGGTTGCTATAATTCTAAATAATCAAATCAGGATTAAGCGTGTCAGCAGCAAACTCTCAACAACAAACGCCTCTATTAGATGCCTTGCGCGATCGCACAAATCATCCGCACGCCCCATTCTACGCCCCCGGACATAAACGCGGACAAGGAATCTCTCAACCCCTAATTGACTTATTCGGTGCGGCAGTATTTCGATCGGATTTGCCGGAATTGCCGGAGTTAGACAATCTCTTTAACCCAGAAAGTGCAATTGCCGAAGCTCAATACTTGGCCGCCGAAGCATTTGGAGCCCAATCAACTCGGTTTTTGGCCAACGGTTCGACTTGCGGAATTATCGCCGCCATCTTAGCGAATTGCGGCCCCGGCGATAAAATTATCCTACCTCGAAATATCCACTCCTCGGCGATTTCTGGTTTAATTTTATCCGGTGCAATTCCAATTTTTGTCAATCCAGAGTACAACCCGGATTGGGATATTGCCAACAGCATCACCCCAGAAGCCACAGCCTCCGCATTAGAACAACATCCCGACGCCAAAGCAGTAATGATAGTTTACCCAACCTATCACGGCGTCTGCGGAGATTTGCGGGCGATCGCCCAAATTACCCATCAATACAACATACCGTTATTAGTAGACGAAGCCCACGGCGCGCACTTTAACTTTCATCCCAACTTGCCAGAACCAGCACTATCAGCCGGCGCCGATTTAACAGTACAATCAATCCACAAAACCCTCGGTGCAATGACACAAGCATCCATGCTGCACGTCAAGGGCGATCGCATAGATATCCAAAAATTAAATAAAGCATTGCAGTTAGTACAATCCACCAGTCCGAGTTACTTATTATTAGCATCCCTAGACGCCGCCCGCCAACAAATGGCACTCCACGGCAAAGAATTAATGGCGCAAACTTTACAGCTAGCAGAAAAAGCGCGATCGCGCCTCAGTCAAATTCCCGGCTTATCAGTTTTAGAACCGTTAAACACTCCGGGTTTTGCAGCATTAGACCGCACCAGGCTAACAGTAAAAGTATCAGATTTAGGAATCACAGGATTTGCCGCCGATGAAATTCTGCACTCTCAACTCGGCGTCACAGCAGAACTTCCCATGCCCCAACATTTAACATTTATTATCAGCTTGGGAAATACAGAATCAGATATTGACAATTTAGTTAAAGCTTGTACTCTTTTAGAAGCCACATCTGACACGATAGTCAATAAGCCTTTTATGGGCGGGCAAGATGCCCACCCCACAAGAAACTTGATGTGTTGTGGAACAGGCATCTTGCCTGTTATTGAAAGTGGAACGGGCATCTTGCCTGTTATTGAAAGTGGAACGGGCATCTTGCCTGTTATTGAAAGTGGAACGGGCATCTTGCCTGTTATTAAAAGTGGAACGGGCATCTTGCCTGTTATTGAAAGTGGAACGGGCATCTTGCCCGTTCTTGAGAATCGTGCAATATCTCAGTTAAAAGGAAGAAGTCAGAAAGAAGACGAGATTCTCTCCTTCCCCCGATTTTCCCCTCCCCCACTCTCCCCCCGCGAGGCATTCTTTTTCCCAGCGGAAACAGTACCTGCAGACAAAGCAGTCGATCGCCTGTGCGCCGAACTCATCTGTCCTTACCCGCCAGGAATACCAGTCCTGATGCCCGGTGAAATCATTACCCCAGCAGCCGTTGACTACCTGCAACAAATCCTGGCAGCCGGCGGAAAAATCACAGGTTGCAGCGATCCCGGCCTCCAAACTCTCAAGGTTGTGCGACAGTAAATACTAAGGCTTGGGGGAAATTGGGAGAATTTCTACTTCTTCGGCGAGTTCCCACTTCGGTCTTGCTTCAATCAAAAATCAAAAATCAAAAATATAACTATGCTTTGGCCCTACGTCACTCCAGGCATCCCGGATGACTTATTTGAACGTTTACCGGGAATTCCCATGAGTAAGCGAGAAGTCCGACTGCTGTTAATCTCCCACCTGCGGCTGCAAGCAGATTCAGTCGTGTGGGACATCGGTGCAGGTACTGGTACGATCGCCGTAGAAACAGGTTTGCTGTGTCCCAAAGGTCGGATTATCGCCGTCGAAAGGGACGAAGAAGTAGCAAGCTTGATTCGCAGAAATTGCGATCGATTCGAGCTCAACAACGTAGAAGTCATAGAAGGCAGTGCCCCGGAATGCCTGGAAAACCTGCCCCAACCCCCCCACCGAGTCTGCATCGAAGGAGGTCGCCCCATTAAAGCCATTCTCCAAGAAGTCTGGCGGTACTTGCAACCCCACGGTAGAGTTGTCGCCACAGCCTCGAATTTAGAAAATCTTTACGCCGTTTCCGAAGGGTTCGCCGAGTTACAAGTACGCAACATCGAAGTAGTCCAGTCCGCCGTCAACCGCTTGGAGACTCGCGGCCTCAGTCAAACCTTTGCCGCCGTCAATCCCATATTTATTCTCAGCGGCGAAAAGCTGGATTAGAAGTTAGTTGACAGTTGACAGTTGACAGTTGTTATTGGTTATTTGTTACCCATCCCCTTCCAGGGTCTGCCTCCACTGGGCCATGTCCCGTGCTTTTAGGCCCTATGCCCATTCCTAAATGTAATTCTTAACCTTTTTTACGTTCAATTAACCTTCATACTTAGAATAAGGGCGACCATAGCTGGATTGACCCCCTGAGTTGAGATTTTGGATCGTCGCCAGTTGGGTATTGGGCTTGGCTGTGCAAGGGAGGAAACCGTACCCTAACAATTCTTAGATCCTTACATCCTTGCCTCCTTGCATCCTTGCGTCGAATGACACGCCCAAAAACGGATACAAGCCGCCGACAATCGTCGCGGGCAACCCAAAATTTTAGACCCTAGTTCAATCTCCCAGATTCATCTGTGGAGTAAATCTAGAATCTAAAATCTAAAATCCAAAATCCAAAATCGAATGATCCGCCGCCGTCTGCAAGAGAAATTCATTTTATGCCTTGGTCTCGTATCCTGAGTGGAATAGTTGCGATCGCCCTTGCTTTGGGAATGATTATTATGGGCGGATGGTACTTCACCGTCGGCTTTGGAGTCATCGTCTACCTAGGTCAATTGGAATATTTTCAATTAGCCAGGGCTAAAGGCATTGCACCCGCTGCCAAAACTACCTTAGCCGTCAGTCAAGGCCTGTTAATTACTGCCGCCCTAGCACCGGAACTCGTAGATGCCATGTTCCCCTTAGCGGGAACCTTAATCTGTTTCTACCTGTTATTCCAACCTAAATTATCGACGATCGCCGATATTGCCTCCTCAATTTTAGGATTGTTCTACGGCGGTTATTTGCCCAGCTATTGGATACGGCTGCGAGTCGGCCTCGACCCAGCCAATCTTGCTACAACTGGACTGGGGCAAGCAGTAGCAAGCAATTTGCCGGTTAACATTTATCCGTCCCCGTCTTGGACAAATTCCAGCCACATATCTTTAGGATTGACTTCGCTGCTGCTGGCTTTCTTCTGCATCTGGGCCGCTGACATTGGGGCTTATTTTGTCGGCAAATTCTTCGGCCGCACTAGCCTGTCCCACATCAGCCCCAAAAAAACCGTTGAAGGTGCCGTATTTGGAGTTTGCGGCAGCATCGCCGTGGCAGCCGCTGGGTCTTGGTATTTACACTGGCCGGGGTGGCCGTATACTGGGGCTGCTTTTGGTCTGTTGATTGGGGTTGCTAGCCTGTTGGGAGATTTAACTGAGTCGATGATGAAGCGAGACGCCGGTGTTAAGGATTCGGGACAGTTGATCCCCGGTCACGGCGGCATTCTCGATCGCACCGACAGTTATGTTTTTACCGCACCGTTAGTCTACTATTTTGTCACTTTACTCTTGCCCGCGATCGACTCTTTTTTAATTAATCGGTAATTGGGCATGGGGCATTGGGCATGGGGCATTGGGCATGGGGAATTGGGCATGGGGCCTTGGGCATGGGGCCTTGGGCATGGGGCATTGGGCATTGGGGCATTGGGCATGGGGCCTTGGGCATGGGGCCTTGGGCATGGGGCATTGGGCATTGGGGCATTGGGAATTGGGAATTGGGTATGGGGTATTTATTCCCAGGATCGGCCGAGGAACCAGGTTAAAGTCAACTGTCAACTGTCAACTGTTAACTAACTAAGGCAAAACTCTAATTCCCCCCCGACAAACAATCTCCCCCGGACTCAAAATCAACTCTTCTATCTCAACTTCCCGCCCAAAATCAATTTTAAAATCATTGAAATCACTGCTCTTTAATTCTCCATCCATTTCGATTTCTGGTGCTTCAAACATCAATTCGCGACCGCTGGCTATCCGCAAACCAGTCCGCAATACAAAAGGAATTTGACTACCGCCAGCGCGCAAAATTGCCGCCGAAAGCGTTAACAAACCCGCCTCAATAGCAATCTGCGAATTTTGCAACTTCAGCGACTTTTCCCTATCTGTCAGCGGCAGCATAGGCAGCAAAAATTCGCTCAAAGCATCAGCCAGCAAAGGCGCTTTCAACGACGCATTCAAATCCGCTTGGCTGAGCCTCAAAACGCCTGCCACGGGAACGGATTCCAGGAGGCGCAGGGGTTGGCCTTTGAGAGCTTGACCGAGGTTGATGCGAATGCCGCAGCCCTCTATGGCAACTTCAGTTAGGTGTAGTCCTTTATACACAGCACCGCGCGCGGCAGCCGTGACTTTGGGGATCGCACCGCTGAAGATTTGTCGATCGCTCCCCTCAATTTTCACCTTCAACTCGTCCACCTGCTGAACTTGCGATCGCAGCCACAACTGCACCGCCGGAGACAGCACCGCGCTCGCGATCCGGCTGCCTTGACTCGGCGAAGGTATCCCCGGCACCTCGCCGAGATGAACAGTCCCACCAGAGCCAGCAGCGCCATCTCTATTGTCAAATTGAAGAGAGTTTCGATCGACAGTCATAAACAATTTCAGAATATAAACCTTAATATTCAAGCACAGAAATTTAACTAGAGCTTGCAAATCCGGTCTCAAAAACCCGGTTTCTGCACAGATATATCGCCGTCAACCTCTGATTTCCCTTGGAAACCGGGTTGATGAACAAAAGTCCGATCGACTCCAAAATCAAGCAGAAATCTGGCATCAGCAACACCAGAAGCCGAAAAATTCTCACCTTTCTCCCCTTGGGATCTTTGGGTAGTTCACGAGTTGTGCGATCCCGATGAAAAATTCGCGATCGAGCGTATAAATTTAACCAGCAGTACGGGATTTATGGTAGTGTTGGTTTATGGTCGGGTCTGACCCACACCTTTCAAACCAGCCGCAAACCAACGGTGCAAACCTGTGCCTGCAGCGAGTCTTTTCGTCGTAGTTTTTGCACAGCATTCAGGGTAATGCCATCAGGACAATCTGCACCGGGCACAAGGACAATCTGCACTCTTGCCGGGCGTCCTGTAATAATTGGTCAGCATTATAATTTATTCCCAACCAGGAATTGAGCATTGCTAGTACGGTTAATCAATTAACCGTGTCGTGTTTCCTCCCCACCGCTGGCTCGTTGGGGATTTCCACACTCCCGTCATGTCTGATGAAAGGCTGCAAAAAATACTCGCCCAGTGGGGCATTGCCTCTCGCCGTCTTGCAGAACAGATGATCGTAGCTGGACGAGTCCGAGTTAACGGCAATATTGTTCGCTTAGGAGAAAAAGCGAATCCCGATCGCGATCTCATCCAAGTCGATGGAGTCCCGGTGAAACCAACGGATCGACCCGCAAAGGTCTATTTGTTGCTCAACAAACCGGCAGGCGTAGTTTCTACTTGCAGCGATCCAAGAGCCCGATCGAAAGTTCTCGACTTGCTGCCACCCCAACTGCGCTCCGGTAAAGGCATCCACCCCGTAGGACGCTTAGATGCAGATTCCACCGGCGCCCTCTTGCTCACCAATGATGGTAAGCTGACATTTTGTTTGACCCATCCGCGTCACTCGATCGCCAAAACTTATCAGGTTTGGGTGAGCGGCGATCCCCCGGAACCCATACTGGAAGCGTGGCGTCAGGGCATCATCTTGTCCGGCAGAAAAACTTTGCCCGCGAAAGTTAAAGTTCTCGATCGCGCGCGAGACCAAACTCTGTTAGAAGTCATTCTATCAGAAGGCAGAAACCGACAGATTCGGCGAACTGCCGAACAGTTGGGATATCCCGTGGTGCGCCTGCACCGCACAGCCATCGGCCCGATTCAATTGCAGCGGCCCGGTTCGCCAATATTGCCACCAGGCTGCTGCCGACCCCTAGAAGATGCGGAAATTATTTATTTATGGAATCTAGTCAACCTAACATCAATAAGCGTGCCAGTAAATTCCCCGGAGCACAGCATATGACAAAGAATTTATTGTTTTTATTTTTCAAAACAACTAAGCAGAAACTGCACTCCCAAGAGCCAGAAACAGCTCAGAAGAAGCTAGCGGAAATAGGAACTCAACTCCGCCAGTACCGCGAACAGCAGTCGATTTGTTTGGACAAAGTAGCCGTGGTAACAATGATTCGGCGGAATCTGCTGCAAGCCATCGAGGACGGTCAACTAGACCAACTTCCCGAACCAGTCTACACTCAGGGTTTGATCAAGCGCTACGCTGAAGCAATGGGTTTGGATGGAACTCAGTTTGCCGACTTTTTCCCGATCGAACCGCCGCCCCGATCGAGAACCAAGCTATCCTGGCAAGATGTGCCTCAGTTGCGGCCGATGCACCTCTACCTCTTTTACACATTTCTAATTATCTGTTCGGTCAATGTCTTATCTCAGTTGATGAGCGGTTCTGTTACCGCAAAAAACGGTGCGGGAGCCGAAGAACTAGCGCTTGGGCAGCAAGAACAAGCTCGTTTAGCTGCTGAGGCATCGAGAGCCTCACAAAATCAGAAACCGGATAGTTACGAGGCTGTCGAAGCAGTAAGAACCGGTCAAAATTTAAATAAATCTGGCAATAAACCAGTGATGGTTAGCGTCACTTTTAAAGCAGAATCGTGGATGCAGGTTGAAGTCGATGGTAAAACAGAGTTTGAGGGAACTTTGCCGACCGGGACTGTTCGCACCTGGGGAGCTCAAAAGCAATTGGTAGTGGTAGCAGGTAACGCCGGCGGGGTAATGGTTGCTGTTAATAACGGACAAGCCGAACAACTCGGAGATCCTGGAGTCGCCAAAGAAGTTGTTTTTAAAGCAAACGAACTCAAGCCTTCAGCACCGCCCAAGAATGAAGGTTGAGTGTTAATTGGTAATTGTTAATGGGTAATAGGTAATAGCGGGCAGTCCACAGATTTTAATTAGAATGTCCGTCTTGATTGACTCATTACCAATTACGAATTACCCATTAACAATTACCCATTAGATCGAGTCCGGTTGCATCGGAATAGTCAAATCCAGTCAACAGTCAACAATCACGGATGGTGCAAGCGTAATTGATATCATTCATCTGCGTTAATCTGTGTTTATCTGCCCTCATCTGCGGTTAAAAAAAAGAGAATGTATTAACCGCATATGACAAGGGATGGACGCTGATTCACGCAGATCGAGAGTAGAGAGATAGGAATAATTCCGATGTTAACAGATTTGATATTACCCATTAACAATTACCAATTACCCACTACCAACTACCCCTTACTGACGATCAATGTTTATTAGGAGCGCGGCCGGAGATGTAAGTCATGGTTTTGAGCCGATCGCGCACTTCCCAATTTAAAGCTTCGGGCCGATACCGCCATCCCCAATTTCCCTCTGGTTTCCCCGGAAAATTCATCCGCGCGTCAGTATCTAAACCCAACAAATCTTGAAAAGGCACAATTGCCATATTAGCAATAGACATCCAACCCATGCGGATTAAAGACCAGTGAATTCCTTGGGGATCGATGCAGCCCAAATAACGCAAAACCTCATCTCTTTCGTAGTTTTGCAGTTGATTGAACCAACCGACAGTCGTGTCGTTGTCGTGGGTACCGGTGTAAACTACGCAATTGCGATCGTAATTGAAAGGCAAAAAAGGATCGCCAGGGCCCGCTCCGAAAGCAAACTGCAAAATCTTCATTCCTGGAAACTCGTATCGATCGCGCAAAGCTTCCACTTCCGGAGTAATTACCCCTAAATCCTCAGCGATAATCGGCAAGTTGCCAAACTTCTCGTTAATTAGATCCAACAAAGCTGTTCCCGGCGCTTTAATCCACTCTCCCTCGATCGCAGTTTCTTGTCCGCGCTTCACCGCCCAGTAAGCCTCAAATCCTCGAAAGTGGTCGATCCGAGTCACGTCTACATAAGCGAAAATCGCTTCAAAACGCTGCACCCACCACTCGAAATTAGTTGCTTGCAACTTCTCCCAATTGTATACGGGGTTGCCCCACAATTGACCTGTACTGCTGAAGTAATCAGGGGGAACACCCGCCATTAAAGCTGGTTCTCCGCTGGCTTCATCCAAGCAAAATATTTCTGGATGAGACCATACATCCGCGCTGTCGTGAGCTACATAAATCGGAATGTCGCCAATAATTTTAATGTCCCGCAGGTTAGCATAGCGTTTCAACTCCGTCCACTGGCGAAAAAACTCAAACTGGACGTATTTGTAGTAATAAATCTCAGCATTTAGCTGCTGAAGCCACTTCTCTACCGACTCTGGTTCTCGACGGGCAATTTCTGGTTCCCAATTGTTCCAGCTAACACCGCCAAAGTTATCTTTTAGTGCCATAAATAAGGCGTAATCTTCCAGCCAATTCTCTTTGCTTTCGCAAAAAGCTGAGAATTCTTTTTGCTGGATCGGGGATGCTTTGGCTTTGAAGTTTTCGCTAGCTTTTTTGAGCAAAGGTACTTTCAGGGCGATCGCCCGATCGAAGTCTACATAATCCAGCGGAAATTCGGGCAAATTAGCGAAGTCTTCATCTCCGAGCAATTGCTGATCCCGCAGCAGTTCTGGGTTAATTAGCAGGGGATTTCCCGCCATTGCTGAATAGCACGAATAAGGAGAATTGCCGTATCCTGTCGGGCCGAGCGGCAATACCTGCCAGTATTGCTGGTCGCTCTCAACTAAAAAGTCAATAAAGCGATATGCTTCTATTCCCATGTCCCCAATGCCAAATCGACTGGGAAAGGATGTGGGGTGGAGTAGCATACCACTCGATCGGGGAAAAAGCATAATCTATCTAAAGATATAGGAATTTAACATTGACAATTTGACCTATCTTCCCTACCCGTTAAACTTCGCAGTTTTTAGGGCGATTGTCAGGGCAAATACTTTTGTGATTGTCTCATATTTTCTGCGATAACGTGCTTGCCAAATATTTTTATGGGACTCTACTAATAACTCCTGAGTAGAGTTTAAAACATCAAAATCCGAACTTAGGCGATCGCCCTGCTTTCACAGCTAGGTTTTTTTACCCAGGCTCGTTTGCTGCAACAAAGTATTTTGATCGAGCGTACCCGGTTTCTGCTTAACTTTTCAATCTAACTTTTCTTTTGTTTTCGCCCCATCTCTCTGCAGTCGTAAATTGCCCGCCAACAATCAGCCATCACTTAAGCAGAGCCAATGCACAAATCAGCCGGCTGTTTTTGTATCTCACAAAACAGTCGGCTGCGGAATTACCTGAAAAGAGGCTGAGTTTAAGCTTGCTTGTTCAACAATTTCTGCACTTGTTTGAGAGCTATACTGCCGATGTTGTAAGCAGCCCAGCCGCCCGCCAACAATACGGGCATCAATACTATTAGTATGCGGAAGTCAAAATCCATGAGTTCTCCTCCTAAAGTTTTTTAACAAATTCTCATAATCTATTTGTATCTCATTTTGTCGCGATTCTCTTAACTCTTTAACCAAATATTCGGGATACGCAGGAGGACATCGCTCCGCAAGAATTGAGAGCGAAAGCGAAACTCCTGGGCGGGCGATCGGCATTCGCTGCACCAATTATCCCACAATCTGTTTCGCAATCCCTTCCACAACCTTAGTTAGAGGGTCGTTAGGGAAGTGCAGCGCAAACACTCCCTTGCTGGCGAGCAGCATCATCTGGTCGCTGTGGGGCAGTACCCCTGCCACTGGGATGTTGTAAATACTCTCTACTTGCTGCTTCAAATCGTCGAAATCCAGGGATTCTGGGGCTTTATTGATCGTCATCAAAATCTTGGGAACTTCTAATTTGCGGGCCACATCTACCGTGACAGCCGTTCCCTGAAAATCTTGCTGATCCGGACGCAGAATCAGCAGCAGGATGTCGGAAATGGTGATGCTGAGGAGGGTTTCTTCGTTGAGCCCCGGGTGCGTGTCTATAAATAGGTAGTCTAAGTTCAAAACCTCGATCAGTTCTTGAAAGCCGTCGGTAAGCAGTCCCACATCGTAGCCTTCCCGCAAAACTCGCGCTATCTCCCCTGCTTTAATGCTCGAAGGAATCAGGTAGAGGTTGCCGTTAGTGGCTAATTTTGGCAGCAGCGAACTCACATTGTAGGCCGTATCCGCGATCGGACACCGGCCCCACAGGTAATCGTTCAGGCAGCGATCCATGTTGTTCTCGCTGAAACCGAACAGCACGTGAATCCCCGGTGATTGAATGTCTGTGTCCACAATGGCGACCCGATTTCCGCCGCGAGCGATAATAGATGCCAGGTTTGCTGTCGTGTTCGATTTGCCAGTTCCGCCCCGGTAAGAGTGGACAGAGATGATTTTGGACATGATCTGCGTATGAGCGTAAGAAACGGCGAGAATTCATTATGATGCAATTCTCGATGCAGTCGAGTTGTCTTTGACATCCTCACCGACTATCAGGTGCAGTGATTCCCGACAGGTCAAACAAACTGAGTTGAATGAACTCCGGGCGGGTTGACGCTTCAACGGATGCCGCTAACTTTGCGCTAGTCTTACGCTTCCTCTGCAATCCGTTTTGAGTCTCCGAATGCCCTCCGGCGACTTTAATATTTACCGCTGCATTGATATCGCGGTCGTGGCTCGATCCGCAGAATAGACAAGTCCACTGACGAATAGATAGCTCCTTCTTGCCACCAATCTCGTTACAACACGAGCAACGCTGGCTGGTAGGTTCCCATCTACTAATGATGCGAAATTCACGCCCATACTTTTGGGCTTTTCCTTCTAGAAATGTTCTGAACAGTCGCCACCCTAAATCGCTGATTGCACGGGATAACTTACGGTTCTTGACCATGCCTGCGACATTTAAATCTTCCAGAATTACCGCTTGGTTTTCGCGGATTAATCTGGTTGATAACTTATGCAGAAAGTCTGTTCTTGTATCCTTAAGCTTGGCGTACAGTCTGGCTCTCCGTCGCTGTGCCTTCTCGTACCGCTTAGAGCCTCGCTGCTTTCTGGCTAGGTTTTTATCTAATCGCCTCACACGCTGAATACGCTTTTTCAGTGGCAGGAGTGCATCTACTTTTTCACCAGTGCTTAATGTGGCAAAGGTGGCTATGCCCAAATCAACGCCCACGCTGTTTTCGGTAGGTGGTAAAGTTTCTGGCCCAATCTCCACGACGAAGCTGACAAAATAGCGGTGGGCTGCGTCTCTAATCACTGTTACCGAGCTAAGCTCAGACGGGAGAGGACGCGACCAGACTACATCTAAGTTGCCTATCTTGGCAATATAGAGAGAATCATTTTGCAGCTTGAAACCAAAGGTAGTAAACCGTGCAGACTGTGCAGCCCGACGCTTCTTAAACCGTGGTGGCTTAACAGCTTTTCCCTTACGCTCTCCCTTACATGATTTAAAGAAGTTTTGGTACGCCTGTTCTAAATCATTGAGCGATTGTTGCAGAGGTACGTTAGAAACCTCCGTTAACCATTCTCTTTCTGCTACCTTTTTGGCTTGGGTTATAAATTGCTTCTGTAATGCAGCATTGCTCGGTTTCTTACCTGCTTCCCGATATTCAGCATTCCAGTGAGCCAGTGCATCATTCCACACCACACGCACACACCCGAACAGTTTAGCGAGTGCCAACTGCTGCGAGGGTGTGGGGTAGACGCGAAAACGATAACGTGCTTTCATCATAGTATAGTATCCTATTACGGACGCGAATGGCAAGACAAAACACTTTTAAAGTAAGGCTTACAGATGAGGAACTAGGCTGGCTCCAAGCTTATGCCGAGAGCAAACAAATAACTACCGCTGAAGTAGTGAGACAATATATCCAAAAACTCAAACCAAAAGAAAAGTCGCCCTGAAGTGCGAGGCTTGTATCCCATTATTTCCGGTCATTCTTCCTTACCCCCCAAATCCTCCTTATCTGTTAAACTATCACTTTTTTCATCTTTTATAATCTTTTGGGCGCCCCTGCGCTGCCGCATCTGTTTGGCTTTGGTTTGCAAATCGCTGAACTCGTCATCATGTTTAGTTTCGGCTGAACTAGCACCGCTGCCCGCATCGGACGCGACCGTTTTTGAGCCGCTTTCCGATTCAGTCGCGGCGGCACGCTGCTTTTGCTGTTTGGCTTTTTCCTGCAACTGAGCTAGGTATTCGTCTGTCTGACTTTCGACCTTGGGAAGCTCTGGGGTACTTGCAGTTATTTCTTGGGGTTCGGAAGGTGCTTTTTCAGAGGTTTCTTGTTTGCTAATCCTCAGTTTATCTTTCTTTTGCTGCAATTCTTTAAAGAAAGCAGATTCTGTGATTTCTGCGACTTGCTGTTCTTTTTTGGCTTGGTCTATTTCGATTTTGAAGACTTGTTTTACTCGATCGCTAATTGCTTTCCCGTATCCGGCTTTATTAAATCTCTCTGCTGAGACAATGCTTCCGCCAGTTAAGATTAATGCTAAGGCTGGCGCTGCCACAGGCACCCACCCTCCCAACAGAAAAATCCCAAAGCCGATCGCGCAGCACCCAGACAGCAGTGCTGCGAATGTCACTGTCAACTTCGCTGGGTGAGCCATCCGCGATGCCAAGGTTCCTCCCACAATTGACCATCCCGAAATCCACAAGATTTCTGCCCATTCCGGCCAAAACCAAAACATCGGTCTGTTGTCTAAAACTGCACTCAGAATTTGGCTGACTACTTGTGCGTGTGCCACGATCCCCGGCATGAATTGGTTTTTTTGCTGTCGCCCACTGTAAGGAGTATAAAATAAATCTTTAACGGTTTCTGTGGTATAACCGATGAGAACTATTTTATCTTTAACTAAATTCGGGTCAACTTTCCCTTCTAAAACATCCGTAATCCTGACTTGGTTTGCCACCTGCAGCCTCGAACGATAGTTAATTAGTATTTGGTATCCTCTGGCATCGGCATTTCTGTATCCACCGTCATTGCTTGCTAGTTGTTTTAATTGGGTTTTTCCCAGCCATAAAGATTGATCGGGTGCAAGTTTGGGAGAGATTTTTTGCCCTTGCAGGTAGCGGAGTGCTAGCTGGAGGTTGAATGAAAATAAAACTTGAGAACTGTCATTGCAAAGATGTTTTTGGACTGAGGAATTGCCTTCAATTGTTGGCGGTTTCATAAATAATAAAGCCCTGCGGAGTATGCCGCCCGGATCGACTCCGAAATCTGCAAATCCTACCCGGTTTGTTGGCATTCCCGGCGGCGGCGGAGAACCGGGATTGTCCGGGCTTCCGTCGGTAACTAAACATACTCCAATAATTCGATCGTTTTTTTGTAAAACTTTAGTTAATTCCTGGCGGCCGTCTCCTAAAGGTACGTCTCGCAGTACATCTAAACCGATGACTGCCGGCTGCATTTGGTCGAGTTTTTGTAAGATTTCAGCTATTTTGCGATCGGATATCGGCCACTGTTTCAGTTTCTGAATGTCTGCTTCGGTAATCCCCACCAGTAGCAAACGCGAGTCTGGCTGTTCCTCGGGACGCCACCTCACCATTTGGTCGTAAGCGCTTAATTCTACTGGTTCGAGTATTCCTAACTGTCGGGCCCCCATCAAGGATAATGTTACTGCCGCGCTGGCAATTAATACAGACTGAGCCAATGCTCGTGATGGTTTATACATTTGACTCAATTGAGCCGCTGCCGATCGAATTTTGTTAGATATTTTACTCATTATCCCAGCATAAAAGTTTGACTCGTTTCTGGAACAGCAGTTGTTTCATCTTTGCCGCCTGCTGGAGACTTCCTCCATCTTAGAACACTCGGAAACTCCGACCGCTTTGTTACAAAAATTTACAGTACGTGGCGAGCAACTGTATCCAATGATACTTGCGACCTAGGCAAGCTGATTTTTAGACAGAGAATCCACTTGCCGCTCGAATTAATTAATGTTATTGATGATATGTCAAGGTTTAAATAGTGTATCTGCGCCCTCGACTAGCAGCTCAAAAATATTTGTCGCCATCAGCGAATGCCTGTGTTTGCAATTATAGTGAAAGGTACAACAAAATGAAACGTTTTCTACATGGGGCTACACTTGCGGTCGCCGTATCTGCGATCGCAGCTACCGTACCCAGTTCACTTGCACCGATGCGCGCACAATCCCAGCCGCTTCTGCTGAGTCAAAATTTGAATTTCAAGCCTCCCGATGTAACAGCCCCCGCCAACCGACAAGGAGGGACACATCGCGGCAACAAGCTTTGTCCGGCGGGTTTATCTATTACTCCTTTAGTACCTCCAACTAATATCGGTTTAACCCTAACAGAGTCTCCCACAATTTTTGTCTATGTTCCTCAAACCTCAGCAAAAATAGAGTTTACTGTACTCAACGACAAAGAAGAGGAAGTGGTCTACGAAAAAACATTTAAACTTGACAAATCTGGGATTGTTGGAGTTACCATTCCTGCTACCGTGGACAACAACAAATCCCTTGAAGTTGGTAAGCGATACGTGTGGTCATTTTCGCTAGTTTGCGACCCCGAAGACCGAGCGGCGGATTTAGTTGTTAAAGGGTTCGTGCAGCGAATTGAACCGCAGGCAACTCTCAAGAGCGATTTGGCAAATCCCGACCCGATGACTAGGCTCAACGTTTATGCTCAAAATGGGATTTGGTACGAAACTCTCGCTACTTTAGCCCAAATGCGGCGCCAGACACCGGGGGATGTGAAGCTGACAGCCAAGTGGACGCAATTGTTGCAGTCCCAAGGACTCGAATCAGTTGCAGCTCAACCGCTGGTTGCGCCTCTTTAAATCTCGATATTTCTTGAAGTTTGGTCGGTATGCCGATGGCGATGTGAAAATTGACCCATTTACTCGATCGCGCCCGGGGCTAAAACTCCGGGTTAACAGAAGAGATGCGTTCTATAAATATTTCTACAAGTTGGTGGAAAAATGAAACGTTTTATACATTTTACGGCACTGGCGATGACTGTATTGGCGATCGCCCTTACTCTCCCCAGTTTGCTGACACCGATGCAGGCTGTGCCTGCACCCATTCTCCTGAGTCAGAATGTTAATTTCAAACCTCCCGATGTAACAGCCCCCGACAACCGGCAAGGGGGGACGCATCGAGGCTGTAAGTTACGGGATGGTTTATTCATTACTCCCTTAATACCTGAAAGCAATATTGGCTTAACGGTCACAGAGTCGCCAACATTTTTTGTATATGTTTCTCAACCGGCGGCTCAAGTAGAGTTTATTTTGCTAAACGCAGATGAATCCGAAGTAGTCTACGAAACTACTTTAAAAAATGACAAAGCCGGAATTGTTGGAGTTAGCCTTTCTGAGAAACGCAAGACACAAAATATTCAGGTTGGTAAGCGATATGTGTGGTCGTTTGCACTAGCCTGCGATCCTCTGGAGCGTTCTGGGGATTATATTGTTAAAGGATGGATGCAGCGAATTGAACCCCAGGCAAATCTCAAGCAGGATTTGGCAAATCCCGACCCTATGGCTAAGGTGATTGCTTATGCTAAAAATGGGATTTGGTACGAGACTCTTGCGACTCTAGCCGAAATGCGGCGCCTCGCACCCGATGATTCGCGGCTGACGACCGAGTGGACGCAATTGTTGCAGTCCCAAGGACTAGAATCGATTGCCGATCAACCGCTAGTTCAGTCTTTTTAATAACCACTCTTCACCAATCACTGCTGAGTGTTTGCACAGTCAATTCTCAAATTCTTCAATTCTTAAATCCAAAATCCAAAATCCAAAATCTAAAATCGATTGATGGCTAATAACTTTCCGACAATTCTAGCTCTTGATTTTGACGGTGTGATTTGTGACGGACTAATCGAATATTTCCAAACAGCTTGGCGTACCTACTGTCAAATCTGGAAACCAGTCGAAACAGTGCCAGATCCAGATTTAGCTTTGAGTTTTTACCGAGTGCGGCCCGCCATCGAAACCGGTTGGGAAATGCCGCTGCTGATCCGCGCACTGCTGACAGGAATTTCCCCAGAGCAAATTTTGCTAGACTGGCCCAATATAGTACCGTATTTGTTGACCGAAAATAATTTAAAAGCGCAGTCTGTCGGCGCTATGTTAGACGGATTGCGCGATAATTGGATTGCTGAGGATTTATCTGGGTGGCTGTCTTTGCACCGCTTTTATCCAGGGGTTGCCGATCGGTTGCACTCGTTGCAGGAGAGTTCGGTGAAAGTGGCGATCGTCACTACAAAGGAAGGCCGTTTTGTGCGGGAACTTTTGCAGCTAGCAGGCGTAGAAATGCCGTCGGAGTTGATTTTCGGTAAGGAATACAACAAGCCTAAGCACCAAATTTTGCGGGAATTTTTGGCTGCGTCTGGCAAAGATTCGACTATTTGGTTTGTGGAAGATCGGTTAAAAACTTTGCTGTCGGTGAAGCAGCAGCCGGATTTATCTCAGGTGAGGTTATTTTTGGCTGATTGGGGTTACAATACTCTGGCAGAACGGGAATCTGTGGCTCAAAATCCACCAGTTCAATTGCTTTCTCTGTCGCAGTTTGCCGGAGATTTTGCCGATTGGCTGCCGATCGACTGTTGATGTTAGATTTGTTGACAGGTGGGATTTTTTTTCGCTTTTCAGAGTCAAAAAAAACAACAAAAATTTACATCTTTTTTGTTGACTTTTGCGGCGCAGACATGGTATTTTAATATAATGGGATGGTTGCAAAAATAATATTTTTGCAACCATCCCATTATAAAACAAATATAACAGAAATCCCTCCAAAAAGCAAGGCTATCGACAAAAAAAATGTTTTTTTTTATAGACTATTGCAGGTACTCTTGACCTCACAAACCGGGTTTTTTTACTGTTTCTGTGGGCGGGCACGAAGTATTTTAACTTATCAAACCGCGTGTATGACAAAAAACCAAGCTTCGGCACCCAAAGTTTGAAAAGTGTTTTGATAATTTCTCAGCTTGAAAGCTTTCTAATATTGAGACTTAAAACCCATGCTGGATTTAACTAAAGCAGCCAAGGCAATGCAGGGAATGAGCCAACATTTGAATGTGGAAGCTCACGCGGCTCGCCAGCGTTTGGAAGTGGCTCAGAATTTGCTGGTAAAGGCTGCTGCGGAACAGGAAAAATTGGTGGAATTGCAAGAGAATTGGCGCGATCGCACTTTATTCAATGCTGCCACGCCGATCGAGCCATTATCCGATCGCACCTACATCACCGCACCCCCCGCAGCCCACACAGTCTTTGCCACAGACGGCTCGCAAATTTCCCCCAACCATCACGAAATAGCCTACTGCTACCTGCTAAACGTCGGCACAGTCATGCTGCACTACGGACAAAGCCGCCACCCAGTTTTAGACAGCGTACCCGAGGTTTTCTACAAACCCGAAGACTTGTACGGTTCGCGGCAGTGGGGAATTAGAACCGAAGAATGGATGGGATACCGGCGAGCAGTTTCCGAAGCAATTGCCTTAGCAGAAATGGGCTGCAATTGGGCAAAAGTTAACGACAATAAATTGCCCGCGCCAGCTTTAGCAATGGTAGACGGTTCCCTGATTTATTGGTTTTTGGAACAGTTACCCACCGAAGCGCGCGATCGAATTTTGCTGCCAATTTTAGAAGCTTGGGACAAGTTGCGTTTAGCAGGAATTCCCCTCTTAGGATACTTAAGCGCTTCTCGCAGCAGCGAAAGCTTATCTTTTTTACGGTTTGAAGCTTGCACCCACGAAGTACCAGACTGCATGACAAACTGCCCGAACGTCGGATTTTCAGCCACCATTTCTTTCGACGAAAAAGCACCTTGTCAAGAATTTGAACCTTTGCGCGATGCCATCTTGTGGGCAACAATCCTGTCACCGGGACAAAGAAGCCCTTTGTGGAAATCCCGAGCTCGAATTTTAGATTTGTACGGTCTTAATTCCGTCTATTTCTGTTACGTTCACGTTGGCACAGAAATTGCTAGAATAGAAGTGCCGGAATGGGTAGCACAAGATACAGCACAGCTAGATTTAGCATTGGGAATGATGCTCGCTCAGGTACACAAAGGCGGCGGGTATCCGGTGACGCTAGCAGAAGCTCACAATCAAGCGGTAGTCACGGGGGGCGATCGAAGTCGCTTTTTCGCTTTGTTAGAGCAGCAAATGATTAAAGCAGGCTTAAAAAATGTCGGAATTTCTTATAAGGAAACACGGAAGCGCGGCAGTATTGCTTAAAGTAATAAGTAGAGTAGTCGTTGACGCAGAAACCCGGTTTTTACAGAAATGCTGCTTTTGAGTCGGTAACATAGATAAAAAACCCGGTTTCTATGGTATTGATACGTAATTTATGTAGACTTTAAATAGAGTTAAAAATGTTATATGCCAATAGAACTAATTATCTTAATTGCTGCGTTACTTGTATCTTGGCTAGTGTTTAATTGGGCGTTTAAAGTGTTGAAAGCCAGCATCGGGACAGCGATTGGTTTAGCAGCAATTGTGCTGACGATGCAGTTATTGTTTGGCATCGGCCCCAACCAGCTTTTCCAACACATAATTCACCTGCCGGACACCCTGGGGAAAATGATTTCTGGCAAGTGATCCGATTTTAGATTTTTGATTTTATATTTTACATTTTAGATTTTAGATTTTTTTAGATACCCGAGTTGTTGAATAAGTCGGGTATCTGGGTATTCCGGTAATTTTTCCTCTTCGTTCAGATATTAACTTCCCAGCATTTGCAACTTGTACAAACTGGCATACAACCCTTCTTGCTGCAACAATTCTTCGTGGCTGCCAGACTCTACTAACTGCCCGCGCTTGAGCACTAAAATGCGATCGACATTTCGGATAGTCGAGAGCCTGTGGGCAATAATTATCGCCGTTCTGTCCGCCATCAAACGCTCTAAAGCTTCTTGAATTAAAGCTTCCGTCCCCACATCCAAACTAGCAGTTGCCTCGTCTAGAACTAAAATACTGGGATTGCGAATAGCGGCGCGAGCAAACGCTAATAATTGCTTTTGTCCCCCCGAAAGATTGGTTCCCCGTTCCCGCAATTGCGTGTCATAACCTTGAGGCAACTGTTCGATTAAACGCGCAACATTTGTCTTTTCTGCTGCTGCTTGAATTTCCTCAATCGAGTAACTTTCTCCCAGGCTGATATTGCTCTTCACGTCACCAGCAAATAGAAAGCCATCTTGGATAATCACGCCTATGTGCCTGCGTAACTCTGCTTGAGGCAAATCCCGAATATCCACATGATTGACCAGAATCCGTCCTCGGCTAGGTTCGTAAAGACGGCACAGGAGACGGATAATCGAACTTTTGCCCGCACCCGTGGGGCCAACTAATGCTACTTTTTCGCCGGATTTGATGGTGAAATTGAGGTTTTGCAGAACATATTCGTCTTGTTTGTAAGCAAACCACACGTTGTCAAATTGGATTTCTCCCGATTCAGAATTCTGCGATTTGGCATTTTCTCCCCCCCTTAGCAAGGTGGGGTTGGCGGGGGGCGATTGGGGATTGTTAGGCAATAAACGATATTCTGAACTTGCTGGATTTTGATGGTTATCTGCCAATTCTCGATCGAACGGAGACAAGTTGTAAGCCGTGGCCTCTGGATGTCCAGTTATCAACAACGGTGAATAACCTGCCCTTCTTCCTTCTTCCCTTTTCCCTCTTCCCTCTTCCTTCTTCCCTCTTCCTTCTTCCTTCTTCCCGCTAGTTGGATCTTTAATTTCGATCGGTTCGTTGAGAATATCGCTAATCCGTTCGACGGCAGTAAATCCGGCTTGAATTGCAGTGAATTTCTCAGCAAATTGCCGCAGCGGATCGAAGAGACGCTGAGCAAATAAAATGAATGCCGAGAGAGTACCGAAGTTAAGATTACCGGCTAAAACCCTTTGACCGCCCATCCACAAAACCCCTGCGATTGCCACTAAAGCAATCCATTCTAAAGTCGCAGATACGGCTGAGTCATAAAAGATAGTTGTGTCAACGGCTTTAATGTACCGTTTATTGGTGACGCGAAACAATTCTGAGTTGAATCTTTCGCGGCGGAATAGCTGCACTACGCCAATACCAGTCAAGTTTTCTTGCAGTTGTGAGTTAAGGTCTGAAAGTTCTTCTCTTGTAGTGTAATTTGCTATGCGATATTGGTTCTGGAAATAAACTATGACTGCGGTAATTGGTATCATCATCAGCACCAACATTAAAGCTAGTTGCCACTGCATGGTAAACATGAAAATGGCAATTACTAAAATAGAAAATAAATCGCTGACAATGCCGATCGCCCCTGAAGAGAAAACCTCTCCCAAAGCTTCCACATCGCTGGTGAGGCGAGTCATCAGTTTACCGACAGGAGTGCGATCGAAAAATCTCACTGCTAGCGATGTGACGTGGGCGAACAAATCATTTCTAATATCTGTAGTAATTATTTGCCCTACTTTGGTGACTAAATAGCCTTGAACTGATTGCAATGCCAATCTAAGTGTTATAGTTAGCATGAGCAAAATAGCCAAAATATTCAATGCAGCAGATAAAGGCAATCCCCGCAAGAATTCGTAGGTAGGTTCCGAGCGAATTACCGAAATTGCCTGTCCGATGAGAATGGGTTGAATTGCTCCTGAGACTGCTAGCGGTACTAATAGTGCGATCGAAATAATCAACAAGCGTTTGCTGCGGGTTGCGTAAGATGCCAACCTCAGAAATAACCGCCAGTCTGTTTCCTGGCCGGATTTGTTTTTGGTGTCTGCTACTGGTGAGGAAGTTGTCATCCGATTTTAGATTTTAGATTTTAGATTGCAGAAGCTGTTATGCTACTAAATTTGGGGGCTTTTGCTGAGGATATCGAGCTTGTTTTTCGCTGCGCGGCTTGTAGGGCGGGCGGGCGATCGCAGTTAGCTCAGCTTTGAGCAAAAAAGCTGTACAATATATCCAACTTACAATTGTAGCAAATAGAGTCAGTTAAATTAGGAAACCTTCTACAGCTCCAGCAAATTATCGCTCCCGACAGCACTCAGTCGCCCATATTTATTACAACAGCGGATACCCGCTACTTGCCACTTTATGCCTTTAGAGATAGAGTTCGCCACTGGTTTTATTTGCTGGATCAAATGCTGGATTTTCAAAATGCCGTTCACTGCATTGAAGAAATTGATTCTACATTTCACCGTCGTCCCCAGGAAAGTGTATTAGACTTTTTGCTGATAAATTATGCACGAAATAGAGACAGCCCGATTGTATCTGAGGCAATTTACGCCAGACGACTTAGATGACCTGTACCGCATCTACAGCGATCCGGAAATAATGAAATACCTCACAGGAGTTAGAACTAGAGAAGCAACAGAAATCGCCATTCATAATATGCTCCAACGTTGGGAACAAAATAACTTCGGAATGTGGGCTTTAGTACATAAAAGAGACCGTAAAATGATCGGCCGCTGCGGACTTGCTTGTCTCGACCAAACACCGGAAGTTGAGCTTGGCTATGCGATCGACAAAGTTTACTGGAATCAAGGATTAGTCACAGAAGCATCTTTTGCTAGTCTAAACTATGGATTTGAAATATTACAGCTTGAAAGAATAGTTGCGATCGCCCGTCCAGAAAATATCGCCTCCCAGCGGGTGATACAGAAAGTTGGCATGAAATATGAAAAAAATGCTCGTTATTACGAAACTGATGTACTATATTACTCTATCTCGCGAGAAACCTACGAGTCATTCGATTTTAGATTTTAGATTTTGGATTTTAGATTTACCCGACGGATAAATTCGGGGGCTTGAGAATTTTAGATTTTAGATTTTGGATTTTAGATTTACCCGACGGATAAATTCGGGGGCTTGAGAATTTTAGATTTTGGATTGATTCCACCCATAAATCCGGGGGCTTGTACCATGAAGAAATTCTCGATCAAAAGTAGTTTTGTAGGGTGTGCGTTGCACACCTTACTGCGTTTAAATTACTCACATTGCAATTTGTCATTATTGCCTGCTGACAACTACGAAGTCCTTTGCAATTGCTTGTTAACTTTTTGAATTTTCTTAGCAAAATACTCTTGTCTGTGTCCCAATTTTTTAGCCACGTCCAACCCTTTTTGATAGGATTCCAAAGCTTTATCGTAAGCCTTCATCTCCTGATAAACTTGACCGAGATTGTCGTAAGCACTCATCAATCCGTAGAAATTGTAAGCCCGCTCTTCTAACAGCAACTGCATTTGATAAATCCGCAAAGTCGGCTCCCACTGCTTTTGCGCTCGGTAAAGCAATGCTAATTTATCCAAAGCTTCGCTAGCCTGAGCATACTGTTGAATGGGGACGGCTAAATTGTAGGCTTCCTGATAGTATTGAGCTGCTAAATTGATTTGACCTATGGTTTGGTAATCACTGGCGATCGCAATTTTGAGCGGTGGTATAGCGCTCGGATTTTGCAGGTTCAAATACACTGATGCTAGTTTTTCCCTGGCTGCGATCGCCTTTAGGGGTTGTTTCGACTGCTGGTAAACGTAGGCCAACTGTCTCAGAGTCTCTACCTCAGTTGGAGGAGTTACAGGCTGCGGCGGCGCACCGTTTCCCGCAACAACAGCAGAATTTTGCACAGCAGAATTAGCAGCAAATAAAGCGCGGTTTTCCTGAATTAAAGTAGCCAATTCCTCATACACCGGAGCAGCTTTATCGTAACTCAACCAATTGATGTGAATAAGCCCGATCGCCTTCAAAATCTGACCTTGAGCCAATATATCTTGGTTTTGGCGCGCATTTTCGAGAATTTCTTGGTAAACTTCTACAGTCGGGCCTTTAGCGCGCACCTGCTGAAAAGCCGCAGCGAAAGCGGGGAGCAACTCAGTATTAAGTGGTACTTGGGATTTGACTTGTTTTTGAATTGCTTGCAACCGTTTAGTAATAAGCTGTAATTCGAGGTTTTTACCGTTACTCCAAGCAACACTTCCCACCCGACTCAAAGCAGCAATTTCCGCCGCCGGGCCCAGATACCTCCGCAGGCGCAATTCTCGGAACCAAATTTCAAAAGCACCAGCCCCATCTCCAGCTTCCAATTTAGCCAATGCTTCTAAGTTTAACTCTTCCAAAGCCGCTGTCAGTTCGTCCCGCTGAGTGCTGCTCAAAGATTCGTTAGCGGGAGCTAGGGGATCGGGTGTGGTAATTTCTAGAGGATTAGGAGAAAATTGATCGAGGCCTGGTGGATTAGTTTGGGCGCTAGCAATAGAACCAGCACACAGCCACAAAAAAAGCAAGCACCCAATTGGCACAGAACTTCTCATTCTCAAAATTTGGTTGCCGCGATTCGGCATTCCTTCTCGAAACATCAAATTTTGCATATCTACAAAACGGTATAAATTATGTTACAAAGATGGCACAAAAGCAAACAGTTCAACAAGAGCAGCAAAATAAATGTCACCGCACTGAGCAATTCTTGGCATTTGAAGACGCTGGGCGATCCTCTTCGAGGGCTTCGCCAACGTATTTTACGCTTATTCAGTCTAGCCCTAATTCTGTTAACTGTTTGCACGGCTTGCGCCCCCCCTCCCGCAGTTGCTAGAGACCGCTCTTTTCCAGAAATGTCCCTAGAATTTTTGGGCGAGTACCAATTGCCAAAAATGAATTTTGAAGGAGTACCAGTCGGCGGTTTGTCAGGAATTACCTACGACCCCAAAGGTATTAGTGCAGCCACTTCCAAAGCTTATCGCTTTTACGCTCTTTCCGACGACCCCAGCGAAAACGGAGAAGCGAGATTTTACAGTCTGCGACTAGACCTCACATCAAGCGACCCAGCAAATATTCGCCTGAAAAAAGTTACCGTTGAAGGCGTTACATCCCTCAAACAAGCAGACGGTGAAACCTTCTCTTGGGGTTCCATCAATCCCGAAGGCATCGCCCTTTCTCCCCGCAACTCAGTATTTGTCGCCAGCGAAGGCGTTACTCATGTTGGCATCCCTCCTTTTATCGGAGAATTTGACCTCAAAACAGGGCAAATGCGGGGAAATTTGCCGATTCCAAAGCGCTATATTCCCGATACCAGCGATGAAAAACAGCAGCAAGGAGTGGTGGACAATTTAGGTTTTGAATCTTTAACCATCGACCCAGAAACCTTTAGTCCGGGCGGTCTAGATCCGTTTCGTTTGTTCGCAGCTACGGAAGCGCCGTTAATGCAAGATTTAGACCCCGAACAGGCAAGCAAACTCCGTGTTTTACATTATATCATCGTCGATAAAAAGCCGCAATTAGTTTCAGAAAATCTTTACAAGCTCGACCAAGTTCCCCTGACTATTTTGAACGGTTTAACAGAATTAGTCACTGTCGGCGGCGGTCAGATTCTGAGTTTAGAACGTTCTTTTGGGCTGTCGGGATACAGCGCTAGGATTTATCAAGTAGCGTTTGGGGCGGCTACAGACACTTCTAGAATTCAGAGTTTTAAAGGGCAATTACCAACGGTCGAACCTGTTAAGAAAAAGTTGCTGCTAGACTTGAGCGAACTCGGAATTCCGCTGTACAATTTAGAGGGGATGACCCTCGGCCCGCGCTTGCCAGATGGCAGCCAGAGTCTAGTTTTGGTCAGCGATGACAATTTTGATGAAGCGCAGAAAACTCAGTTTATCTTGTTGAGTTTGAAGGGCAAAGGTTAAGTCAGAAGGGCGGGCTAGAAGCCCACCCACAAGAAGATTTATTCTTTGTGAAAAATGCCGGAAAGCCTGTTGAGGAAAACCGTACAATAAAATTCACTCTTTGTGGAACAGGCCGGAAAGCCTGTTTATAAAAAAGTTAAATCACATTTATCCACCTAGAAAACACCCTCTTTGTGGAACAGGCCGGAAAGCGTGTTCATAAAAAACTTAAACACATTTATCCACCTAGAAAACACCCTAATCATGCCAACTCGCAAGACTTTGCAATTACCAGACATCGAACTTTCTTACCTAGAATGGCAGCCAGAAACAGGCAAAGAAAAAGTTCCGCGTTTACTGCTGCTGCACGGTTTAGCAGATAGTGCGTGTGTCTGGACTAGCTTCGGCAATTACTTGTCCAACCGCTATCATATTGTAGCGCCAGATATGCGCGGTCACGGAGAGAGTAGCAAACCGAAAACAGGCTATACTTTTAAAAGTGCGATCGCCGATTTAGAAGCTTTGATGGCACATCTCAACTGGCCTGACGCCCACATTTTAGGGCATTCTTGGACGGGAAAACTAGCACCGATTTGGGCGAGGCAAAATCCCGATCGCTTTTGCAGTATGATTTTAGTAGACCCCATCTTTATCACCAAACTGCCCGCCGCGCTTAAACTCACCCTGCCAATTGTTTACCGAAGATTAGACTGTCTCAAATGTGTGGGCCCGTTTGCGACTTTATCCCAAGCAGAAGCAGCAGCAAAACAATCGGGAGAATACGCAGATTGGAGTGACGTGCAACAAATGGTATTCCAACGCCAAATCGAACAAAAATCAGACGGAAGTTGGGGCAGTAAATTTGCGATTGCAGCCAGAAATCAGATATTTGCAGAAGTGATGAAAGTAGCCGGTTTAACTGAAAATATTGAGATCCAGACTTTGTTTGTACAGCCGGAAAAAGGCGTAAATCGCATGGATTGGCAAATGCAGCCATACAAGAGATACTTGAAAAATCTTACCGTTGCAAAAGTACCGGGGAATCACTGGTGTTTTTTGACTCAACCGGAAACTTTTAATCAAACTGTGGCAGATTTTTTAGAGGGTACAAGACAGTGAATGTAGAAATTATCGCACATCGGGGATTTTCGGCGATCGCCCCCGAGAATACTTTAGCAGCTTTTGAACTGGCGATCGCCCGCGGCGCTCATTCGATCGAATTTGACATCCAGCTATCCGCCGACAACGTACCAGTGATTTTTCACGACGCCACATTAGATAGAATCACTGGAGTTTCTGGCAAAGTTAGGGAAACAACCCTGTCTGAATTGCAGACACTTAATGCGGGAAAATGGTTTAGCGATGAATTTTCACAACAAAAAATTCCTACTTTAAAAGAATCATTAGCTATCCTCAAAAATGTTGGCAAATTTCTTTACTTTGATGTCAAGCCTCACTGCGAGTGGTCTGATGCAGATGTGGCGGATTTTGTCAACACTTTGAAGGGCGAAAAAATCCAGCATAAATGCGTTATTACTTCCTTTAACGATGGATTTCTGGAACAAGTGCGGCGGCTATCTGGCGATTTGGCGATCGGACACATTGTTGCTAATCTAGAAGCATACAAAACTCAATTTGCTCAAGCGGTGGCGCATGGGGATAATTTGATTAGCAGTCAGTATCGCGTGTTGCTGGAAAACCCCGCACTAATTCAAGAAAGCCGGAGTCAGGGAGTTGACATTGTGGCCTGGACTGTGGACGATCGAGCAGATATGCAAAAGTTACTTGATTTGGGTATAAGGCGGATAGTCACTAATTGTTTGATATAATTTGTTTAACTTGATATCTTGCACCATTATCAAGAACGGGCTCTCCGGCCCGTTCCACAAAACTCAATTAATAGATGAATTACTTTCGCAAAACCATCCACCAAATGTCTGGCTACGTGCCGGGGGAACAGCCACCGCTAGGCACAAAAATTATTAAACTAAATTCTAATGAAAATCCCTATCCGCCTTCTCCAACAGCCTTAAAAGTGCTTCAGGAAATAGACGGAGAAATGCTGCGGCGCTATCCAGATCCAACTGGCAAAAGTTTTCGCATTGCTGCTAGTAAAGTGTTAGGAGTACCTGACGATTGGATTGTTGTAGGTAACGGCAGCGACGATTTATTAAACTTGATAGTTCGCGCTGTGGGCGAAGCCGGGAAACCAGTTGTTTGTCCCGCGCCCACCTATGTATTGTACCGCACTTTGGCAGAAATTCAAGAGGCAGATTTTGTCGAAGTTCCTTATCCCGATGACTACAAGTTACCAGTCGATTTGTTAATAGCAGCCCAGGGTGCTGTGACATTTGTAGCCTCGCCCAACAGTCCATCGGGAACAGCCATATCTGTTGCAGATTTGGAGAAACTGGCTAAAGAGTTATCGGGCATTCTTGTCATCGACGAAGCTTATGTAGATTTCGCAGAAAATAATGCTTTGGAATTGACAACAAAGTACAGTAATGTTATAGTATTGAGGACGCTTTCCAAAGGTTATTCCCTAGCAGGATTGAGACTGGGTTTTGGCATAGCAAATCCGGCGCTGCTGGCAGAATTAAATAAAATCAAAGACAGCTATAATGTGGATGCTTTAGCCTATGCAGTGGGGGCGGCTGCGATCGCCGATCGAGACCACAAAACAGCCAACGCCGAAAAGATTAAGGCCTCGCGAGCAAAACTAGCCGTTAGCTTCCAGGAATTAGGCTTTGAAGTTTGGCCATCGCAAACCAACTTTTTGTTAGTTAGGCCTCCAAACGGCGATGCAGAAAGGATTTATCAAACACTCAAAGTACGGGGAATTTTGATTAGATACTTCAACCAGCCGCGATTGGAAGACAAATTGCGGATTAGTGTAGGTACGGAGGAACAGAATCAAATCTTAGTTAAAACTTTGAAAGAAATTCTCTAAATAACGATCGCACTAAAATTAGTTTCTAGTGATGACTTTAGTCCTCTGATTTTTCCGAGGACTTGGATTCCTGACTACACACAGCTTGATTACGGATAATTATTAGGATTATCAATCCTTAACCCTGCCGACTGAGCAATATCCAGCAATCTGTTGTCCGCCGAAACAAAAATTAGTTGAGTTTCTGGTATGGATGTTAAAACAGATTGAACGCGCAAAGCAGCCGCCAATTGCACAGCATCATAAGCCCGCAGTGGATATTGAACAATCAATTCACCCGCCCTTTCAACCAGTGCCAGATCAACTTCGATAACTCTATACCGACTATTGAATTCAGACCGAAACTTTGCAATAAGTGCAGCAACTTCCGCAGCAGTTATACCGCCTTCACGTTGTCTGCGTGCAAAAGCACTAAGAACTTCCACCCAGGTGATGCGGACTACAAGCAGGGAGTTACCAGTCTGGGAATCCGTAAGCGTTTTTATCCAAGGGCTGCCAATTTCAACCACATATCTTTTGATGAGGGCGCTGCTATCCAAAAAATAAATGTTTACCACGGGCCGCGATCCTCGATAATCATTTCTGATAGAGGCTTGCCCGGTTTTGCCCCTAACCTTTTAGCCAATTCATACACCTCTTCATCGGTGACAGCCTCGACGTTATGGGACTCGTTAGGTAGTGGAGTCACCAATCCTCGGTCAACTAAAAACTGGATTGCCAATTCTGCCTGCTTTTTTGGATCATCTGGCCAGAGTTGAATCTGCACAGTTTCCCCATCATTCAATGACAAAGGACTCAAGGGACGAAAAACACCGTTTTCGTAGACAGCAATAATAGTTTCTGGCATAATTAGCCTCTTAATTAAATGCTTTGACTTATTGTACTTCTTTTAGAGTTTTCAGTAGGGTGAGTCAGTTGTGATTATTTTTGCTCCAAACAAACAATCTCGGAACAGACGCACCTGACAACAAATGGTGCGTCAGAATAATACTTTCGGCGCTGATTTAAAATCTCAAAACTGACGCACCCTACCACTGATATCATCAGTCATTCCCGATTCTTTAATCGAAAATCCAAAATCTAAAATCTAAAATCGTCTTACTTCGTTGCCACCACAGCCAAATTCCAAGCCAAGCGCTTCATCAAAGGCAACTTCTTCAAAAACCCATCCAACTCTTCCAACCGAGAGTATTCCGGTTTCAATCTCTCTTGTTCAATGATAATCTTTTTCCAATAACGCTCCTCATTGGGATGCACTTTTTCTATCAAATAAAAGCGCAAAAAAATCCACAGCGCCGTCAGCCAAAACGTATCGTAAGCCGTCTCCGAAAACAAAGACTTGACAAAATTCACAATATTAATATCCAAAGGAGCTTCATCCTCCGTCCGCACCTCAGTAGCCATCCTGCGGTAAACATTAATCACCGGATTGTGCTTCATCGGGTCCCAAAAACAAGCTTTACCCCCAGGCTTTAGTACGCGGTGCATTTCGCGAATTGCCTTGGATGGTTCCGGCAAATGGTGCAGCAAATTAGAAGCGTAAACAATATCAAAACTGTTGTCCGGGAAATCCATAGCCATTGCATTCACCGTGCAGCCGTCTATTTTGACGCCGTTTTTCTCTGCCAATTTCAGAGCAACTTCTACCATGCCCTGAGAATAGTCCGCCGCCACACAATTTGCACCTTTTTTAGCAAAATAAACGCTATTTTCTCCCGCGCCGCAGCCTAAATCTAAGAGGCGTTTGCCTGTAATATCGCCCATTTTATGGACGATAAATCTATTTTCTGGGGCGGTACAAGCTTCAAAGTAATCATTAACTCGAATGCCGTCAATATCGATTGTGGATGCCCAAGCATCGTGGAATTGTCGCTCTTTTTTTAAAGTTTCTTCTTGCATTTTTTAGGGTTTGTTGTTGCTAAAAAAGATTTTAATTTTTAACCGCAGATGAACGCGGATTAACGCAGACTTATTTAGATATATCTGCTGTTATGTGCGTTCGTCTGCGGTTTGTTTCAAGAAAAATGGCTGACAAGAAATTTATCAGCGCTGTGCTTTTGCAACAACTTGATTTCCGATCGCAGTTGGCTGTTCGGAGGATTTTTCAGCACTATGCTGCAATGCCTGATACAGGCGATTTAAAGCGCTGATGTATGCTTCTGCAGACGCTACGATAATATCGGTATTTGCTGAGTGACCGGAAAATACTTTGCCTTCGTGGCGCAAGCGAATTGTTACTTCGCCGATCGCATCTATGCCCGCTGTTACCGACTGTACAGAAAACTCGATCAACTCGTTGGGTACGTTTACCACCCGGTTAATTGCCCTGTAAATCGCATCCACAGGCCCAGTGCCGATCGCAGCATCGGTCAATTCTTCGCCTGCCGGATTCCGCACAGTGACAGTTGCTGTCGGGCGAGATTTGTCGCCGCAGGAAACCTGCACCAATTCTAACCGGAAAAGTTCCGGTGCTTGGTGCACTTCGTTATTGGCGATCGCCTCTAAATCCCAATCAGTAATCTCTTTTTTCTTGTCCGCCAAATCTTTGAACTTGACAAAAGCCTTATTTAGCTCATCGTCGGCCATTTCAAAACCCAACTCTTTCAAGCGAGTGTGAAAAGCGTGGCGGCCTGATAATTTGCCCAAGACGATTTGATTTTCAGTTAAGCCGATCGACTCAGCGTCCATAATCTCGTATGTCCGCTTATTTTTGAGCACTCCGTCTTGGTGAATTCCCGACTCGTGAGCGAAAGCATTTGCCCCGACAATCGCCTTATTTGGCTGCACCAACATCCCCGTCAAATTGGAAACCAAGCGGGAAGTTTTGTAAATTTGGCGCGAGTCAATCTTTGTCAGCGGTTCCTCAGAATCCGCAGCCCGGCCCAAGAACGGATTATAATATTGGCGCCGCACGTAAAGCGCCATTACCAACTCTTCCAGAGCCGCATTTCCCGCCCGTTCGCCAATCCCGTTAATCGTGCATTCTAACTGTCTGGCGCCATTTTTCACGGCTTCCAAAAAGTTAGCAACAGCCAATCCTAAGTCATTGTGACCGTGCACCGAAATAATTGCGCGATCGATATTCGGCACATTTTCCTTAATTCCGCGAATCAAAGCCCCAAATTCGCTCGGAGTCGTGTAGCCGACAGTATCGGGAATATTCACAGTAGTCGCACCCGCTGCGATCGCCCGTTCCAGAACCTGATACAAAAACTCCGGTTCCGATCGACAAGCATCTTCCGGCGAAAACTCCACATCATCCACAAAAGACTTAGCGTAAGCCACCATTTCCGGCACAATTTCCAGAACTTCAGCCCGCGTCTTTTTCAGCTTATACTCCAAGTGAATATCAGACGTAGCCAGAAACGTATGAATTCGCGCATTGGCTGCTGGTTTCAGAGCTTCTGCTGCTGTTTTAATATCTTGCTTTCTCGCCCGTGCTAAACCGCAAATTGTCGGCCCATCTTCCGTGCCAACCGATCGGGCTATTTTTTGGACTGCCTCGAAATCTCCCGTGCTGGTGAAAGGGAAACCCGCTTCAATCACATCCACGCCCAATCTCGCTAACTGGCGGGCGATCGTCAGCTTTTCATCCACATTCAGAGATGCACCCGGAGATTGTTCTCCGTCCCGCAAAGTCGTATCGAAAATAATAATCCGGTCTTGACTTGGTTGAGTTTTCATAGCTCTAAAAAAGTGTTTTCCTGATTGTTACTTGTCCGTTTTTCTGGATTTTTAGCCTCCAGTCAGTCGATTTTAGATTTTAGATTTTAGATTTTAGATTTACTCCACAGATGAATCTGGGAACTTAAACCTTAGTCTAAATTTTTGGGCTACTGGCGGCTCCTATCGGAAAGCAAGTATGCGTTTTTGGGCGGGGGCACCAGTCCCGTGTTTCGCGCCAATAACGAATAATTAATAACCCATAACCCATAACCCATAACTAATGACTAATAACTACTGACTAATGACTAATAACTACTAACTACTGACTAATGACTAATAACTACTAACTACTGACTAATAATCCATCTTCTCGATATGTTCCCTAATTTCATTTAGGTCTATATACCTATCTGTAGCATTTCGTAACTCTCTAGCAATCATTCCTTCGGTTGATACCACAGTAATATGAGTATTTTTCGAGCGGAGCAGCTCGATCGCCCGCTCAAAATCGCCATCCCCGCTAAACAGCACAACTTGGTCGTATTGATCCACGGTATTAAACATATCAACCACAATCTCTATGTCTAAATTAGCCTTTTGAGAATATCTGCCCGAAGCATCGTCGTAATATTCCTTGAGAATTTTAGTGCGAACCGTGTAACCTAGACTGATCAAAGCATCTCGAAATCCCCTTTGATCTTGGGGGTCTTTCAGCCCCGTATACCAGAAAGCATTAATCAACATGACATTCGGCTGCGAAGTTTTGAAATATTCGAGCACCCTGCGAGGATCAAAAAACCAACCGTTCTTTTGTTGAGCGTAGAACATATTGTTCCCGTCCACAAAAATAGAAAGGCGGTTCATTAAGTTTGTCATAGAAACTTAGACCTAATAATTGTAGAAAGAAGTTAATCTAAATATCACATTTTAGCAACATGGAGCTAACTGAGGCAATAGATTAGACTTCAGAAAACTCCATCTCCCCAGTATTTCATATTTTCGGCTCTACCGCCAGAGGGTTCTTTTAACCCTCCTTGCATTTGAGCGAGGGATCTTCACAAACTATACGCCTAGTAACTCAATACCGGCTGCCGTGTCAAGGTTAATGGCGCCTTCAAACTACCGCCTCGCGGGCCCTACCGCCAAGCAGACATACCGAAGCGCATAGCAGTAGATTTTGCTCCCCTGATTTCATAGCGCAGACTACCTCCGCTCAAGCCTTTTTGCTTTCAAGAGCCCAGCGTGCTAACTCTGTCCGGTTGTGCAGACCTGTTTTGCCGAGCATATTGCTGACGTGGCTTTCGATCGTCCGCTGGCTGACATTCATCACGTCTGCGATCTGGCGGTTTGCCATACCCTGCGCCAGCAACTGTACCACCTTTAACTCAGTGGGAGTCAATTCGACATTGCGGCGCGCCTTAATTTTTGGGCCGCTCTCCATACCGGGATTTGAGTGGCGAATCAAGCGGGATGCTGCTTTCAGAGAAGATTCCACTTGGGCTACCAGTTCTTCTGGTTCAAAAGGCTTGACTATATAAACGTCAGCCCCAGTGCTCAAGCCTTTTACTCGGTCTGAACTTTGACCTTTTGCGGACAAGAAAAGAACCGGAATCCAGCTCGTGCGAGGGTCTTCTCTGATGTGTTTGACTAAAGTGTAGCCGTCCATTTCCGGCATCATCACGTCGCAGATCATCAAGTCGGGAACTTCTTGTTCTAGTTTTTCCAGAGCGTCTCTGCCGTTTTCTGCTGTAATGACGTTGTAACCCCGAAACTCTAAGTAGTCCTTGACCAGCAAGATCAAATTGGGGTCGTCGTCAACCAGCATCAGCCGTTTTTGTTCTCCTGAATTATTGTCCTTTGTCATGTTTATTCCCGCTAAAGTATCCCGCACACTTCCTTGTTTTCACTTCTGTTTTTTCGGTCAGTCCCCCGCCACCCGGCTGGGAGTGGAGGACGACGATCGGCTGAAGGGATGGCGGTGAGGGAAAGCGGGGCGGGTATTACCGCTTCCCAACCTATAATCGATGGCTGTTTGCGAGTGTCTTGCGACCTGGAACGCAGCCCAAACCTGTAATCGACGATCGCCCTGTCAAGATCGACCTTGATTGATTGGAGATTCCCTAACAGAGCGCAAGTTAAATATCTTTAATCTCGATCGGTTCAATTTCAGGTTAATGCCCCGGTTTTAAATGATACTTCTGATATAGAGAAATTTAAGCAGACTCCCTACTTACGTATTTAACTGTTTCTAGTGTAGTTTGGCAACCTGCTTAGTGTCTGCCACTGAGAAATTTTTGCACAAAATTTCACAGTTGCTCCGATCGATTTTTTTTACTGTACCTTTTGAGAAACACAAGGAACACGGGAAACCGCACAAGGAAGACAAGAACCTAACTACAGTTTTATTGAGCTGTAGCAGGTGCGATCGCCCGGACGCCAAACTGTCTCAAATTCTCACCCTTAACCTTAAATTTAACACTTTACCTATAACCCTGTGCTTTCAACAGCGCTACACTTAAATGTCTGGCTGGGCCTGTGCAGGCACAGGCAAAGGATGAGTCAAGAAAGCGTATTCTTGAACGACCTTTGAGTTTAGGAGATGTTCCTGAATAATTCTCTCAATGACGGCGGGAGTAACGTCGCGATACCACACTCCGTCTGGATAGACTACCATAATCGGGCCAGACGCGCACACTCGCAGGCAATTGGCTTTCGTGCGAAAGACACAGGTTGGTCGAGTGGCACTTGGCTTGTCCAACCCCAATTCTTGCAAGCGTTTTTTTAAGTAATTCCACGCCTCCAGACTGGTTTGCCGCGAACAGCACTTGGGCACGGTTTGGTCGGCACAGATAAAAATATGCCGCTCGATTTGAGCGATGCCAAGGCTTTGGACGCAAGCGCTCAAGCCTTGGCTGCAAGATTCATCGTTAGGTTCAAGCATTTTATTCATTCGTCAACAGTAATTGGTTAGCGATCGAAAGTCATCACCACAGCCCCCCTGCCTCCCGTCTCAAGGCTAGGTTTTTTACAATTCAGAAATTGAGGGCAAGCAAGAGGCAAGTTTTAAACGCCTAACAAGTCGAAATCCGGGCTTTTTCGCGAATGGCTCTTTCCCCTTCTCCCTCTCTTCCCCTCTCCCTCTCTCTCCCTCTCTCCCCCTCTCTCCCCCTCTGCTTCCCTCCTACTCATTGTCGGTTCGGGAACCCGTACTGACAAGTAAGTTGCGATCGCCCCTGACAAAAGCTAAATTAGCACTCATGAGTCGAGAGTGCTAATATGTCAGTTGTAAGTAGTCCGCTGTTGCTTTCATTGTGACCCCTGACAACTGACTGACGACAATCTGTAATCTGGAGATATATTTATGGCAGCAGTATCACTGAGTGTTTCTACCGTTAAACCGTTAGGCGAGCGCGTGTTCGTGAAAGTAAGCGCTAGCGAAGAAAAAACCGCCGGCGGCATCCTTCTGCCCGACACAGCTAAGGAAAAGCCCCAAGTAGGCGAAGTCGCGGCCGTGGGCCCCGGCAAGCGCAACGACGACGGCAGCCGCACTGAAATGGAAGTCAAAGTCGGCGACAAAGTTCTCTACTCGAAATACGCCGGCACCGACATCAAACTCGGCACCGACGAATACGTCTTGCTGGCAGAAAAAGACATTCTGGCGATCGTTAACTAATTAATCATTAGTCATCAGTCCTTAGTCATCAGTCATTAGTTTAAAGCCAACGCCGCCAAACAACTAATGACACGGGACAAATGACTAAAACCCATCATCCCCAATCCAAAATCTCAAACCCTCTCATCCCCAAAAACTATGGCTAAGCGTATCATCTACAACGAAAATGCACGTCGCGCCCTCGAACGCGGTATGGACATTTTGGCCGAAGCAGTGGCCGTAACCCTCGGCCCCAAAGGCCGTAACGTGGTTCTCGAAAAGAAATTCGGAGCTCCTCAGATCGTCAATGACGGTGTTACCATCGCCAAAGAAATCGAACTAGAAGACCACGTAGAAAATACAGGCGTTGCCCTGATCCGTCAAGCAGCTTCCAAAACCAACGACGCAGCAGGCGACGGCACCACAACAGCTACCGTTTTGGCTCACGCCATGGTCAAAGAAGGTCTGCGGAACGTAGCAGCCGGCGCAAATGCGATCGCCCTCAAGCGCGGTGTTGACAAAGCAACGACGTTTTTGGTAGAAAAAATTGCCGAACACGCCAAACAAGTAGAAGATTCCAAAGCCATCGCTCAAGTCGGCTCCATCTCTGCTGGTAACGACGATGAAGTCGGTCAAATGATTGCCAACGCAATGGACAAGGTGGGCAAGGAAGGCGTGATTTCCCTGGAAGAAGGGAAGTCTATGACCACCGAATTGGAAATCACCGAAGGGATGCGCTTCGACAAAGGCTACATTTCTCCCTACTTCGTCACCGACACCGAACGGATGGAAGCGATTCTCGAAGAACCCTTCATCTTGCTGACAGACAAGAAAATCGCTTTGGTACAAGATTTAGTACCCGTGCTCGAACAAGTAGCTCGTTCTGGCCGCCCGCTGTTGATCATTGCAGAAGACATTGAGAAAGAAGCTCTAGCTACCCTCGTTGTCAACAAACTGCGCGGTGTGTTGAACGTGACTGCTGTTAAAGCACCCGGTTTTGGCGATCGGCGCAAAGCCATGTTAGAAGATATCGCCGTATTGACCGGCGGTCAACTAATCACCGAAGACGCCGGTTTGAAACTGGAAAACACCAAGCTCGACATGATCGGCAAAGCCCGCCGCATCACCATCACCAAAGACAGCACCACAATTGTTGCCGAAGGTAACGAAGCCGCCGTCAAGTCCCGCTGCGAACAAATTCGCCGTCAAATGGACGAAACCGAGTCTTCCTACGACAAAGAGAAGCTGCAAGAACGTTTGGCCAAATTGGCTGGCGGCGTCGCAGTCATCAAAGTCGGCGCGGCTACCGAAACAGAAATGAAGGATCGCAAACTGCGTTTGGAAGATGCGATCAACGCTACCAAAGCTGCTGTAGAAGAAGGAATTGTCCCCGGTGGCGGTACAACTTTGGCTCACCTGACTCCTCAATTGGAAGAGTGGGCTAACAGCAGCCTGAAGGGCGAAGAATTGACCGGTGCATTGATTGTGGCACGGGCTCTGGCTGCTCCTCTGAAGCGGATTGCTGAAAATGCTGGTTTGAATGGCGCTGTGATTGCTGAGCGCGTCAAAGAAAAGCCGTTCAACGTCGGTTTCAACGCAGCGACAAATGAGTTTGTCGATATGTTTGAAGCTGGTATCGTTGACCCTGCGAAGGTGACTCGTTCGGCTCTGCAAAATGCAGCATCTATTGCTGGCATGGTGCTGACAACCGAGTGCATCGTCGTTGACAAGCCTGAACCGAAGGATGGCGCTGCTGCTGCTGGCGCTGGCGGCGGCATGGGCGGCGGCGACTTCGATTACTAATTAATCGATAGTCGATCGTTTGATGGGGCGGGCTTTAGGGCCCGCCCTGTTATTTTGGTAACGGTTTTTAGCATAGGCATAACTTTAACTCTCAAGCGAAATTAACTAAACGCTCAATCTATAAAGCCCCCGTCCCTCTGTATAAGGTCCCCGTCCCTCTGTAATCAAACGCGAGCGAGGTTATACCCAAAAACCTAATCCTGCGTTAACAGTTAATTTCTTTCTCTTGCAGAGGATTGAAAATGCCGCAAAAAACCGTTTCCCCCTCTAAAAAATGTATTCTGGATACCGATCACGTTTCACTCATTCTCCAGAATAGTCCTCAAGTTATCGCCAACGCAGCAAAACATGAGATTTCCGTCACTATTGTTACGGTTCAAGAACTTTTCAATGGCTGGGTTGGCAGGATTAACGATCCGTCCCTAGTGCATAACTTACCTGGACTCTATTCTAAACTTTGGACAACTGTAAAATATCTCCAAACTATTGAGGTACTGGACTTTACACCGGAAGCTGATACTTGTCTCAAGAAACTGTTAAAAGATAACCCGCCCTTGCGAAAAAATCGCCTGGAAAAAGATATGCGGATCGCTGCCATTGCCTTGTCTATCGGTGCTACGGCGATCACTCGCAACAAACGAGACTTTGGGCAAGTTCCCGGACTTTTAATCGAAGATTGGACGCTGTAGTGCGTTGGGGAATCCCGCCGAAGGCATTGCTGCTTTTCCGTATGCTGCGTTGGGGGATAAAACCCAACATTCATCCATCGGGATTTAGTGTGACTTTGGGTTCACAGCGATCGCCCCTTGCCTGAAATAGTGAGGGATTTTTTTTCTGCGATACAATCAAGACAGCACTTAAAAATCGTGATTTAAACATGGTAACAAGCTTAAATGTATTGCAATCCCAACCCTCTAGCCAATTAAAAGTGACACTCCTGTTAGAAACCCTATCATCAGGACAGGTTTCTGCTTCTGTTTTCGAGTTTCCGCACTGTCGAGTTGAAGCAGCAACTAGGGAAGAAGCAATTACCCAACTTCAAACCACATTTTTAGAACGACTTAAGCATATTGAAGCTATTTCCTGGGAAGTACCGATTCAGGCTTCAGAACCCACCTGGATGCAATTTGCGGGTGTGTTTAAAGACGATCCAGATTTTCAGGAAATTATGGACGAGATTCGTGCCGAACGTACCTCTGACGATGACTCTGAAATCGACCCCTCATACTACCTGTAGAGGTGATTTATAGGATAGTAAGCTAACATGAATCTATCATTTAAAGATTTAAGGTTTATTATAGAAGCCATTGAACATCAAATCAATGGCTATCAAGAACGTTTGCAGGTAATTGAAGAGGTAGATGAGGATGAGGCTGCCGATCTAGGCAACGATATTAAATTTTTAGAGCTTCTACTAGCAGACATGACGACAACTTTAGATCAGAATACTACTGAACGGGAAGATATCGCTTATGAACAAGCACTATCTGAAGCCCTGGAAGAGACTTTTGCCGAGTGGGAAACTATCGAAGCGATGACAGCAGAGGAGGCATGTGAACATATCAGAGCAATTTCATATCAAGCTCTCGAATAACTTTGAGAGAAGGCAGCAAAAACTGATCCGCCTAAGTGCATAATCAAAATGTGGCTTTTATTACCTCTCAATAACCACCCCCACCATTTATGAAACTTTACCACACCCCAATTTCCCCAAACTCCCGCCGCGTCTGGATCGCCCTCTTAGAAAAAAACCTCGACTTTGAATTGGTAGAAATCCACTTGGACGGCGATCACTTGCAGCCTGAGTTTGTCGCAATCAATCCTTTTCACCGCATCCCTGTTTTGGTCGATGATGACTTCACTGTCGTCGAGTCTATGGCAATTCTTGACTATCTAGAAACGAAGTATCCCGAACCGACAATGCTGCCGAAAGATCCGAAAGATTTGGCAGTTGTGAGGATGGTAGAACTGGTCACGGTTAACGAACTTCTGCCGGGACTTAACCCGCTAAGCAGTGAAAAAATGGGCTGGGGAACTCCCCAACCGCAGGAAATCGCAAAGGCTAAGGAAAAAGTCGATACTGTGTTGAAATTCTTTGAAGGCTTGCTGGACGATCGCCCTTTTTTCGCTAGCAACAGTGTCACGTTTGCCGAGTGCGTTGCCGGCACCGTCGTGCCCTTGCTATCTTGGGTTGATGTTCCCCTAGACGGCTATCCTAAAATTCAAGCTTGGTGCGATCGCCTGCTTGCCCGTCCCTCATGGCAGCAAACTCAATTCACCGAGGCAGATTTGGCGGCTTTTGTATCTCGCAGACAAAAGTTTCTGGCACACTCTGAAGCCTCATGAACCAATCAATTGTCAAGCGATCGCTCTTTTTCCTAGCTGTTTTCGCCTGCATCCAAATTCCCATCGCAGCAATGGGGCAGCCCGCCGCCCGATCGAACTACGAATCAATTAACGTCAAACAGTTCCTGGGCGATCGCCAAATTACCGTCTCCAACCCCAAAGATATCGCAGCAAAACTCTTTAGCAGCGACACAGAATCTGAAGGCAGAAAAAGCGACCAAATTTCAGTTGAATATCCCACGCGAGAAACAGCCGTAATTGTCCAAACCGTCGTCGGTTTAGCTGACGATTCTGTTGCCGGAATGCGGCACCGCATCGAACTCACATTCCGCAGATGTGGGTCGGATTTTTTTATCAGTTGTGAAAACTTGGAAGCCAAACCATTTTGGGCTGAAATAATGCAGTGTTAGCGTTACAGAAGGTTGTTGAATTTAGCTAAATTAAGTAATTTGAAATCATTGACTTTTTCTCACATATTCACATTGCTTTTTATCGCGGTCAATCATTTTTTTAAAGCAAGGCAACTTATGCCAAGAGCAAATTATCTTGACTAATTAATGAAAATTATTTACAAATATCTACACCTCGAACTCAATCGTTATTCACTCGAAAACATTAAATAGTATTGACAGCAATACTCTCCTAAATACCGCAAGATATCTTGACGCTCCTCGGTTAAATTACTGACCTGCTTCGCTCCATTTATAGTCACTAAATGTACCGCCTGGAACATCTGAAATATCCACCGTATTGTCGGCTTATCAGTCAATTTCTTTACCTGATTTTTAACTCGATCGTTGGTAGCTGATAATTGTTGTCTCAATTTCTTTTGCGCCAGGTTATATACCAACAAACACAGTCCCATTATCATTCCGATTGCTTCAACTCGCTCCGGCTTTTTCACGAATACACTCGAAGTAAAAAATAAAGGATCTTTGATAAATCTAAATCCTCTCTCATTACTTTGCTGCGCTTTGTATTCCGATAATACCTCTAAATTACTCACTGCTTTAGTGTCTAAGATGTTTGTGGCTAATATAAATCTCCCAGCTTTGACTTTTTCCGCTTCGATTGCTGAATTTAGGGGTTCTATTTCACCCGTCACTTGATAGACTATTGTTTGTGTCTCGCTCGAATTTTTGAGCTTTTTTTTTGTTGTTTTAACTGGCTTTTCTTGAGATTTAATTTCTGTTATTTGGTGATACTTCCATGAGTCTGATAACTTTTTTATTGCAATTTCTGCATCGGCAATACAAGCAAAGTTTTGTTTAGACAGTTTATGCAGTCTAGCTTTTGCTGATTCTGACTGTTTCTCTACTTGCTTAATTATTTTTTTAAGATCTGCTTGCTTTCTGATTTCACTTTCTATTACCAGCCATCTTTGCTTGCTCTTGGCATACTCACTGGTTCTAGTTGCTATTTTATAGCCTTTTATTTGAGATTTTTCCCAGTCACTATCTTCAATATTGCAGATTTTATCTTGAGCTTCTTGTATGCTTAATGGCACTCTGGTTATCCATTTCATTCCTGCCATTGCTGACAAATTTTCTGCTGTGTATAAGGCACTGTCTGCTACACAGATTCCGTCAAATGTCCATTGTTTTTTAAATTCTTTCAATCTCGCAACAAAGACACTTTTATCATCGGCGTTTCCGTCATCTATTTTGAGATACAATGGCACGTCTCCATCTCCAGTTACGATTGTGTCAATCATAAATTGTTTGAGGTCTGGTCTTTGATCTCTTGAATAGCCGTGAACGATTTTTATGGTTTTCATGGAAGATTCTGTGTCTTCAGATTCTGTCTCAACTTCCTGGCTATTTCCCTGACAGTTTTTGTATGCTCCTTCTACTGATATTGAACTGCTGTCTAAGTGAACGCTTTTCATTGAAACTTGAAACTTTAGAGCCACTTTCATGGCAATTGCTGTGAATAATTTTGTCGTTCCAGCTTGATGATATTTGTCTAATGCTCTCCCGATTCTGTCATCCGGCAAATTGTTCTGGTGTTACTCCTTCTCCAATTAGATGTTCTGTTGCTTTTCCCAGAAAAAAACTGTCAAATAGGTAGATTGGGGCGCTCAAAAATCCCAATCCGTTCAAAATCATTGCTTTCATTACTTGTCCTGGGCTGAGAGTTTCTTTAGTTCTTATTCCAATTTTTTTGTTGACTTCTTCTACTAATTCCATTTCGTCTATTATCCCCGCTACTATTCCCTGCAGGGTCTAAATTTACGATATTTATAGCTTCCGAGGGCTTTTTCATGGTTTTAAGGGTTGCTCTAATTGCACTAATTATTATACCTTAAAAAAACCTCAAATGATTGCATAGCAATCATTTGAGGTTTTGACAATTCTGATTTTTTTTAAAATTAAATCATATAGAATATCTGCGGAATGTGGGATGTATTATTAGGTACATTTTACACCATAAACTCAGGAGAGCCAATTGACCCCATCTTTTTTTACTACCATAAATCGGTCTAACCTTTGTTAGTTACGGGTCAAGACGGGGTTTTCACCCCCTGAACTGTTGCTCCTACCCGCACCAAAATACAATTTAGATGCGGGACAGCTTACTTAAAAAAAGTGGGAATCTAATCGGCAAAATCGGGGAAAACCTCGCGCACGGCCGGATGCACCAATCGGTGGTTCTGCACGTTCAATCCCTTCCCCAAACTCGGATTTATTTCCAAAGCTTTAATCCCGTTATTTGCCAACTGCAAAACATAAGGCAAAGTGCTGTTATTCAAAGCTTGAGTCGCAGTCCAAGGCACGGCACCGGGCATATTAGGCACGCCGTAATGCACGACTTCTTCCTCAACATAAGTAGGATTTGTGTGAGAAGTTACCCGCAAAGTTTCCACGCAGCCGCCTTGGTCAACGGCTACGTCAACAATCACAGAACCGGGGTGCATATTCGCAACAAATTCGCGAGAAACTAGCACCGGAGCTTTTTTCCCCGGAACCAAAACCGCACCGATTAACAAATCAGCATCGGGAACAACTGCTTCAATTTGCAAAGGACTGCTGTAGAGGTATTCTACTCGGGAACCGAACAGAGTTTCCAAGTAGGCTAAGCGATCGACATTTACTTCTAAAATCTGCACTCTAGCGCCCATTCCTACAGCAATTCTGGCTGCTTCTGTGCCGACAATCCCGCCGCCCAAAATCACAACTTTACCCGGTCTTACCCCCGGTACACCACCCAAAAGCACTCCTCTGCCACCTTGCTGTCGTTCCAGAAACCGAGCTCCGAACTGCACGGCCAAACGGCCTGCAATAATGCTCATCGGCGTCAGCAGCGGCAATTTTCTGTCCGGGAGTTCGACGGTTTCGTAGGCGATGGCCTGGACTCCGCTGCTGATTAAATGCTGGGTTAATGTGCGATCGGCAGCCAAGTGCAAGTATGTAAACAGCAACTGCTCTTTTTGCATCAGCGGATACTCAGCAGGCAGCGGTTCCTTAACTTTAACAATTAGTTCGCGCTTCCAGACATCTGAAGCCTTGAAGACAATCTTAGCCCCTGCTTGAACATAGTCCTCGTCCGCGAAACCGGCCCCAGCACCAGCATTCGTTTCTACAAAAACTGTGTGGCCTTTGTCCGAACAAGCCCGGACACTTGTGGGGCTAAGCCCGACTCGAAACTCCAAATCCTTGATTTCCTTGGGGACGCCTATTTCCATCTATAACCTCTAATCTCAGGCATATGTAGATCGAATCTAACTTAAAAACCATCCCCAGCGGGACAATACTCTTGTAGATTTTAGCTTTGGCAATCCGGCTGGGCTAGGATAATTTTTGTTGGATTTTCCCCCAGATCGATCGCAATTTCCCAAATGGATCGTTTTCCATCAAGTCGATCGTCTTTTTAGCTTTTTCCAACTGTAACTGTAGCTGTTGAATTTGATATTGGTAATTCTGCAATTCCGAATTGGCTTCCTCCAACGGAATTCGCATTGCTGTTTCCCCAGTATTTTTTCTGATTGCAACATCGTGATAGCCTAGGGACTGAAAGGCAAAAAATACCATTTCCCAGTTATTCGCAATACAAAACTCATTGACTGCTTTCGCCACACCGTAAGGCATCACCTCGCATACCGACCAATTCGTGTAATCGTTAAACACCATTATTCCTTCGGCTTTAACCTTAGTATAACCTTGCTGAATATCTTTGCATACACCTTGATATTCGTGGTCGGCATCGATATATATCCAGTCAAAATATTCGTCATGAAAGCTCTTTAAAATTGTCGAAGAATCCCCTTCATGAATCTCTACAGTTCCATTTTCTATCCCTTCTTGAACTAGACTTTTTTGTTTTTTGCTGATTTCTGCTTTGAATAAATCAAAATTATAATCGATCAAATGCAGCTTTTTGGGCTGGGCAATAGCCATAATTTTTTCCGCAAAGCGCCCGTATTGAGTTCCCACCTCAGCCACCACACTATTTTTAGGCAGATATTCCAATATTTTTAATCGACTTTCAACAAAACGACAATTCTTAACGTGACAATCTTGAAGCATTGGGGCCGACAGCAGGAATGGATTGTCATCAAAATTATTCCACTTCTCGTTATTCCAGTCCTTAGTCGCTTGTAAAAATCTTTTTTTGTATTCGATAAAATCAAACATATTATTCCGATGATAATTGAACGAGAACCCTTGCGGAAAATATCTAATCAATACCAAGCATTTTTTAGTCACTACCTAAGTCCTTTTGCCTATTCAGAAGCAATGACTCAAGTAGCTACTACATTTTTTTGACATTGTTGACCTTTGGGCATTTTTTTCGGGTACAAAAAATACTAGGGTCATCCTATTTGATGTGTGAACGAGATTTTTTGTAGAGGAACCCCTGATGGTGTATAGAAGGAGAAAAGAAAGAAATATTGAGCTTGAAAAATCCTGAAAGGATTACTACTTAATTTTAAGTTAACCCTATTTAAGTTTAAAATACATTAGGGTTTAATAGATATGATTAAATAATAGCCGATCGAGAGTATGCTGTCAATATATTTGATCGGTCACTTATAATTTAACAGGCATAACTCGCCCCCCTATCTAAACAAATGCCACGGATACCTACCTTAACATTCGATCGCGGAACGCTGCTGCTGCACCCGCCGCCCAAAGGCAGAGACTGGGTGGACTTTGCGACATGGGACGATCGCGTGGAAAAATACCGCATTCGAGCAATTCACTACCGCCCGCTGGTAGAATGCCTCCAAGCCGAGTGCATTCACTTCACCGACGAAGCTAGGGCATACGAATTACTCGAACTCGTACCCAGTGTGGAAATGCAGCCTTACCCACATCAAGAACAAGCCCTGGTAGCTTGGCAGCAAGCCGGCAGCCAAGGAGTAGTTGTCCTCCCCACTGCTTCCGGCAAAACTTATCTGGCACAATTAGCCATGCAAGTCACTGGTCGCAGTACATTAATTGTAGTACCAACTCTCGATTTAATGCACCAGTGGTATGCTAATTTAAAGGCAGCTTTTCCCGACATCGAAATCGGATTGTTGGGCGGAGGTTCGCGGGACAAAACGCCAATTTTAGTGGCAACCTACGACAGTGCAAGTATTCATGCAGAAACCTTGGGCAATAAATACGGTTTGCTGGTTTTTGACGAATGCCACCATTTGCCAACGGACTTTTATCGAGTAATTTCCGAATATGCGATCGCGCCTTTTCGACTCGGACTGACAGCTACACCCGATCGCACCGACGGCCGCCACAGCGATTTACATTTTCTCATCGGCCCGACAGTATTTAGCAAAAGACCCGAAGATTTGGCAGGCGATGCTTTAGCCGATCATAAAATAGTTCAAATCATGGTAAAACTGTCAAAAGAAGAGGGCGATCGCTACGCCGAATTAATCAACATTCGCAACGACTTCTTAAAACAGTCTAACATCAAAATATCCAGCCTGGATGGTTGGAAACAGTTTATCATGGCAAGCGCGCGATCGCCCCTAGGACGGCGCGCCATGCTAGCCCACCGCCAAGCCAAAGAAATCGCCCTTTGTACCGAAGGCAAACTGCGAATTTTAGCCAACATACTAGCAGAACACTCTCCCCAGCGCACCCTAATTTTCACCGGAGACAACGCCACAGTTTACCGAATTTCCCAAGAATTTCTCATCCCCACAATTACCCACCAAACCCCAGTCAAAGAACGCCACGAAATCCTCGAACGCTTTCGCAGCGGCGAATACAAAACCCTCGTCGCCTCCCACGTCCTCAACGAAGGAGTGGACGTTCCCGACGCCAGAATTGCTATCATATTGTCAGGCACCGGCAGCGAACGCGAATACATCCAGCGATTGGGTAGAGTTCTCCGCAAAAGCAGCGATGTAAATAAGTTAGCAATTCTCTACGAAGTCGTCACCGAAGACACCAGCGAAGAAAGAACATCCCAACGCCGCCGAGGAGGAATGCAGCCTCACAAACCCCAAGTAAAAACACAAATAGAACCGCCAAAGCCTGAATATCAGAAATTAGAAACTGTCAAACCGACACCCATTTACGGAGTCAACCGAGAGATAACCAAAAAAGCAGCAGAATTACCCGCCAAATGGGGAGAAAAAAATGATGATTCCCAAGAATCTTGAAGATTGCCCAATTAGTGTATAATCTCAATATTAACTAATTTACCTTACCTAAAAATGAGCGAAACTGCACAACTAACTAACTTTAAAGTCTTTCCCAAACATACTGGAGTATGGGAGGGAGACTGGACAATACTCGATGCAGACTGCAAGGAAACCCTGCGTTTTACAGCCGTGTTAACCCAGAAAATTGTTGACAACGAGTGGAGGCAAACTAACGTTCAAACTTATGCCAATGGCAAGAGTGAAACCCAAAATTTTGTGGGTCATGTTGTCGGTGAAGGGCAAGTGCAAATTGAAAGTCCCGACTCGGTTTTTGCCAACTACAAGACACTAGCGACAGAAGTTGGAGATAATTTGATAATTTTTCAAATATGGGACAAGGCAACTGGCATTCTGAGGGCTGTTGAAACCATCAATCTCGTCAGTTCAGATCGGCGAATTCGGACTACCCAAAGCTTGACAGAAGATGGAAAACTCAGGGGAGTTATGGTAATTGTTGAACACAAAATTGAGTAAAACTTTTCACGGCTTATGTTACCCACTGATTTATTAAGTCACCGCCAAAACGGGGAATCAATCATTCCTCTCCGCCTCAAGATAGATGCTAAAAACTTAGAAGCAGCTAAGGAAACGATCGACTGCTTCCAAGAGTCGATCGGCAAAACCCAAGGCGAACTCGACGGACGCTTGCTAGAATTAGAAGGCGACAGCCCCGATTATCGGCTGAAACGGGGATTAGCGCACCTCCTGAAAAGCGGTTTCTGCACCTTGGAAGTCATCAGTCCCCTAGAACCGTCAGAGTTGAGACAGCGGGTTTTTGCATTGTCCGCGCGATCGACTCCCAGCCCTCAATCCACCCAATTAACCCTGGAAAAAGTAGCAAGTGAACTCAGCCAAGAGTTAAACAGAGAAGTTTTTCCTCGCGAAATCACTACAGGTTTATACGCCGATTTAAACGAAAACAAAATCCTCACTGAGTTTAATGCACCAACTCCAGAAAACTTGCTTCACAAATACAATCTTTCTCAAGTTCAAGGCATATTTTACCGAGCGAGTCAAGTTCAATTAACCGCCCACCGCAACGATCCGGGAGAATACAAACTATTATTTCGCTATCTGAAACTATTTCAATTAATGACTTACATCGAAGGCGATGCAGACCACGGTTTTACACTGACAATAGACGGCCCTACAAGCTTGTTCAAACCCAGCACCCGCTACGGCTTAGCCCTGGCGAAAATGCTGCCGGCACTGCTGCACGTCACCAAATGGAGTATGCACTCGACACTGCACACAAAAGACCCTTTTAGCGGCGTTTTGAAAACAGGTAAATTTACCCTAAATTCCGACTGCGGTTTAGTCAGCCACTATCCCCCAGGCAAGCCTTATGATAGTATGTTAGAAGCCGCATTTGCTGAGAGATGGAATTCCACAAAAACCGAGTGGCAACTAGAGCGAGAAGTGGATTTAATTCCGATTCCAGGTAGTGTGATGATTCCCGACTTTCGGTTAGTGCATCCCGACGGGCGAGTATTTTTATTAGAAATAGTTGGCTATTGGCGGCCGGAGTATTTGCAAAAGAAATTTGCACAAGTACAGAAGTCTGAATGCGATAACTTGATTTTAGCTATTTCCGAACGGCTGAATTTGGAGAATGCTGGGGTAAATGTAAATGACGTGCCGGCAAAAGTAGTCTGGTTTAAAGATAAATTGTTGCCCAAATCCGTCCTAGAAATCCTCGAATAATAACCAATCCGCGCATCAGTTGCAAACTTCTTTCTTTCTCTCTCTCTGCGCCCTCTGCGCCCTCTGCGGTTCAAAAAAATCCTCCTCAAAAAACATCGCACATTCCCAGCTATACTAAAATAGGAATTCACCCAAATCCTTGCCACCGCGTAGTCTCACCCTAAAATCGATTGAAAAATGCCAGACACAAGTATTGTCGAAAGAATCAAAAAGCTTTTAGCCCTCGCCACCTCATCAAATGAAAACGAATCGACTGCTGCGGCCGAAAAAGCTTCTCTTTTACTGGCACAGTACAATCTCAGCCTCGCCGATTTAGGGCCAAATCACCAAGAAGAGATTGACGAAAACTCAGTTGAAACAACATCGAAATTTGTCACTTGGAAAATGATGCTGCTTTCGGGAATTGCGGACGCTAACGGTTGCACTGCCATGCGAAACACTTATAATGGCAGTATGTTTTTGGTGGGAACTTCTACCAACCTGATTGTTTGCAAACATCTGTACGAATATTTGAGTTCCGCGATTGAAAAAAGAGCGAAGTACCGCAAAGGAAATGGGAGGGGATTGGCGTATTTGAATGCTTTTAGAGTTGGATGCGCGACGAGGTTGAGGCAAAGATTGTTGGAACAAAAACAGGAGATGGAAAAGTCAGGGATTGCGGGTTCGGGGGATACGGCGGCGACTCCAGCGATTGTAGTGCGATCGATGTTTGAGAAAAATCAACAGGCGATCGCGGATTATCTAGAGGGCCGAGGGGTTAAAATTAGAACGAGAACAGATTCTCAAGTCAGCAGCGCGGCGGGTTTTTATTCGGGGTATGAAGTGGGCGACAAAATTAGTTTGCACAAGCAAGTGCAGCCGCAAGGGGATATGAAACAACTTAATGAATGTCTTTGAGTAGGGCGTGCGATCGTGAAAATCAGCTTCCTAGGTTAGAATTAAAAACAGAAACTACAGAAGAGAGCCATGTCAGACCAAGATATCGCTAATATAATTACGATCGAACCGGGTAAACGAGGTGGTAAACCTTGTATTCGAGGCATGAGAATTACAGTCTATGACGTGCTGGAATATCTTGCTTCTGGGATGACTTATCAAGAAATTCTAGATGATTTTCCCTATCTCACCCAACAGGATATTTTGGCTTGCTTGAGTTTCGCCGCTAAACGCGAACAGTTTATGTTAGTCGTTGGGTCATGAGGCTACTTTTGTTTGACCAAAATCTCTCTCCTCGTCTTGTCGATCGCCTCGCAGATATCTACCCTGGTTCAGTTCATGTTGATGGGATTGGATTAGCTACTATACCAGATCGCGAGGTTTGGGATTATGCTCGTCAGCATGACTATATTATTGTTACCAAGGATGCGGATTTTAGTGAATTGAGTCTATTGTTGGGATTTCCCCCAAAGGTAATTTGGATACGTCGCGGAAATTGTTCAACAGGGGATATAGAGAGAATGCTAAGAGAAAACTATGGTGCGATCGCAGCTTTAAGTGAGACTCCTAATACGGCAATTATCACTTTGTTTTAAGGGAAGTGAAAAAGCGTTGCTCATCAAGCGCTTACTACAGATACGTTACACCTTTTAGATACCGATACCTCACAGGTTATGTTTACTCAGTAATTGTTCCTTCCGTTCCTGACACTCTTTTGCTAGCGGGATGCCTAATTCGGTGGCGATGGAGAGGGCGCGATCGCAATACTCAATAGCTAGAGGGATGTTGCCTAAATCCGCTTGGAAGCTCGCCCAATTGTAAAAAATTAGAGCCTCAGAGCGACGATCGCTATTTTGTTTAAAAATTTCGCTTGCTCTCAAAAACTTTTTCTCAGCTTCTAGATGATGACCAAGTTTAAATAGCGCATTTCCCCAATTAGTTAGTGCTATCCCTATGCCTACTAAATCGCCTATTTTTTCTGCAATTGTGAAATGTTGCTCAGCATAATCAATGGCTGTGTGGTATATTTCTAGGGCGAAGTATATAGTCCCTATATTGCCCAATGTTACTCCCATATTTTCTTGATTATTTGTTTCTTTAGAAATAACCCAACATTCTTCATAGCAACTAATCGCTAGCTCGTACTCTTTTATAGCAAGGTAAGAGTTCCCCATACTGCCAATAACTTTTCCAACACCTAAACTATAGCCTATCTTCAACATTCTGGATAAACTTTCCTTATAATAAGAAATAGCTTGGTCATAGTTTCCTAAGTAATGATATACCTGACCCAGACCAAAGAAGCAAACAGCCTCACTGGCTGGGTCTAAGTTTCCCAATAGTCTACTGTATAAATCAATTACTTCACGATAGTAGCCCCAAGTTATTAGCGGATTGTGTAATTCTGTATTATTAGGTATATCAAGGTTAATCTCAATGATTTTGCTAGCTCTTTCCCAGTTTTTCAGTTCGCAGAGATGGTGAAATGCTTCCAAGTATCCCCGGACTTTCTCAAGATTGGAAGCATCTGACTTCGGTTTATAATCAGTTAGCCACTGTACAACTGCTCTGTACTGAAGCCGCTGCTCGCGAGTTGGAAATTGAGCCGGGAGATTATGAGGATGGATACCTAAGCTTTCCAAAATCAACTCACCAGATGGGAGCGGGTTATTTTGCATAGTAAATTTGTCCGAGTTTTTCATTTTTATGGAAGGATTAATCGGTGAGCGATCGCCACACTGCGAATCAAATTATGTTGTCCCACCAGCCTATTATCTTCATCATCAATTCCTCCATATTCAACTAAATACCGCTCGCGCAGAGTTTGCATTGCTGCCTTTTGCTGTTCCTCACTATAACCCTCGTCCTCTAAATTAATCAGCCACCAAGTTTCTTTGACTTCGCATCTATAGATCGAAGCCATACAAAGCAAAAGATAGGCATCATAAACATCATTTTTTAACCGTTCCAATGTATTATCAATCCGTTCCTTAACTTTTCTTCGCAAGACTTTCGTGTATGATGCTAACTGCCACCTATCCCGATCGCCTTTAACTATTCCTTGGTTACGAGCTTCGTCAATAGCCTCTTTTACCTCTTCAATGTAACGACTGTTATCTTTCCAGTAAGCTCTAACTTTCCCACCATAAGAACCCTTAATTTCTCCGGCAATTGTCCGCAAAGCCAAAGGATGCCCGTCATAAACCTCCCCCATTACTCGCAGGGGAGTATATGGTAATTCAAAATCGCCATCCAGTTCAGATTTTTGAAATAACGCTATTTGCTCCGGTATCTCTAATCCTTTCAAAAGTTGGCAATGCCAGAGATTTTTGTAGCGATCGCATTCTGCTGTCTCAAACTTAGTTGGCAAATCCTGAGAAGTAAGAATAAATCGACTTTCACAGGATGGTTCTGCCAATAAGATTACAAAAAACTTACCCCACCACTCATCAGCAAAATCACCCCATCCATCATCTTCATTTCCTGTTAGTAGGTACTCAATAGAATCTATGAGGATTAAATAGCGATTTTCGCGCAAGTGTTTGACTAAGCGCCGTAACAATTGCTCTGGTTTGCGATCGTCCTTTGGGACAATTTCCCCCCACTTTTCCAGCCATTGCAGCGCGACACTGGCAAAGTCTGAAGCTTTATTCTCATCTTCAAAATTCTCCTTGTGTTCCGTCCAATCTCCTCGCAATTCCTGTACTAGCCGTTCCGCCAAAGCAGTTTTACCGATACCTGTAATGCCAACTAGAAGTAAGACGCGACAAGACCCGCGCACCTTATTGCTCAATTCATCAATTAGTGTCTCCCGACCTACCCAGTCATCGTGTTTATAGACCGAAAACTCCATGTATGAAGCCTGAGTTCGGTTCTTATCAACTATTTCTTCCCTGTTTTCTATCCCGACAGCCTTATAAAGTGCAACAAAGTTATCTTGCCGAATTGCCCGCCCGCCTTCCAACCTCTGCACGGTCGCCCGATCGAGACTGGTGCTTGGGTTTGCGCTCTTCGGTTCCTCACCACCTACCCAAATCTCATCATCATAGACTGATGGCTGCGATTCGTTAATCCCTTGAGAATTACCAGCACCTATCAACTCAGGCATTGACTTGGCAAACAGAGAAATTAACCCTGGTAGTTTGCGTTCTCTTTCATCTCGAAGCTGAAAGTCCTTATAAAGCTGTCTCAAATTCTGCTGTACTGCATCTTCGCTCCCATCACAAATATCAAGGGCAATTTTTGCCTTACTCTCACCCGCTAACACTCTCAGGAGTACCTGCTTGCGCTTGGGAGGTAGTGTATCGAAAATTTTTCTGACAGTTTTGGCATCCATATTAGGCGTTTCTCATAAAAATGAGATTTGTCTCACTACCAATATATGAGATTCCTAGCTGTCATGCTTAAAAAGTCAAGCCACAGAGGAAACTTTCATTATGACAAGTCTCAATAATCGACAATCACCGAACTTCCCCATTCAACTAGAACTACCTCTAACGCCTCAGAAAATAGATCCACTCAGCCAAATGGAAGAAGCAATTCAAAGTATGCTAGGTCTGACATGGAAAACTGTGCTGCTTCACATATCAGCACGCAGCACTAAAGAACTGATGCGACAGCACGGAAAACTGATTGCTTTCAATGATAGAGAAGCAAGAATTAAAGTTTCCTCAACACCCCTTTTGCTAATGGCAATACAAAAACTTCCCGATGTTGAATCAGCCTTCAGAAAAGCTTTTGGCAAAACAGTCAAAATCCGTCTGGAAGTTTAAGTGATATCGTTTCCGGTGACAGCGTATTATTCAATGCTTTGCCCGCGTGCGGTGCGTGACAGTCAATAGTCCCACCGCCACGAGTTAAAGTTTTCCCGTTGTCACGCACCCTACGACTGATATCTTGCACAGAGTACGATCGCCCTCAATCAATCAATCAATTCCGCTTCTTCAAAAATCTGTCTAGTCGTCAACTCCAAACCAGGCAGCAACTCATCCACAATCGGTGTATTATCCGTATAAACTTGACTCGAACCATCGGGTAAAAAACTTTTAATTAAAATAGCTTCTGGATCGATTACCCAAACTCGCGTCACACCCGCCACCAAATAATCTTTCGCCTTCTCTTCAAATTCCTTCATACTTTGATCCGGCGATATAATCTCGATCGCCAGTTCAGGAATTGCGGGACAAGCTTCATTTCGCCGCCAACTTTTCGGCAGACGTTCATAAGAAATGTAGGTCAAATCGGGAACAGGTACCCAATCTTTATCCTGACGTTTTAACAAAATTGCCCATTCTGGAAGCACTCGCCCGCGTCCTTTACACCATACACGAATCAGGCGACACAAAGCTCCCTGTAAACTGGAATGAAAAAATTTTGGAGACACTTTAGGAACTGCTTCACCATCTACAAACTCACAATATATATCTCCGTGAGGCAAAGCTAGAAATTCTGCTAAAGTGAGTTTGGTTCCGATGCCTACCATGACTCCCAGCCCTCTCGCTAATTAATTCAAATATCAATTATACAAAATTTCCCAACTTTCCTAGAAGTACGATCGCCCCTATTCTCTTCATTTCTCTACCTCTGTGCCAAGAGCGCCCTCTGCGGTTAAATCTTAAAACCCGATTTCCCCGCTCAAAACTATGGGGCGTGCCATCGGCGCCGCCCCACGTTCCCCAAAAAATCCCAAACCTTTCATTTCAACCAGGCAGGATGAGCCATCAAAGCTGCAAACGGCTGCACTCCTCGCAACTGATTCGACAGCGGCAAATGCCCTCTCGGCGCGCTCAAATCCCAGATAAACTCTTGCGGGTAGCGCGTCCAATTATTCCCCTTTTTCCAGCCAATTAGCGGCCACAACTTATCCCAATTCTTGCCCGAACTCAGCCAAATTTCCCGCTGGACTGAAAAGCCAAATTTGCCTTCGGAATGAACTTTCCACAGCGTATTAATTGTTTGCAAATCCGCCACCGGCAAGCTCTCAACTTGCGTAAAATACAGCCACTTTCTCACGGAAGCTGTATCACCAGCCAATTCACAAAGCTTGTCTAAAGTCAAGCGATCGGCTTCTTGAAATTCCTGTAACGCCAATAATTGTTGCAGCGGAGTGTAATCAATGCTAGAGTCCGATCGCAGCGGCACAACCCCAGTGGGAAAATTCGCTTGCAAAAACTCCGCCGCTCTCGGAGAATTAGCACTGTAAAGAATTTGGTAAGCCTTACCCATTACCGCAGTCGGTGCCTCTGACTTGCGCTCTAATAAAAATTCCATCAATACATCCCAACCGGAATCTGCTATTTGTTGTTGCAGCAGTTGCAGTTGAGTTTTTTCCGAACCAGACCTCAACTGAGAGCGGAGTTCGGCTGTATCGGCCGCTGAGTCTAGAGGAGAAGTAGAAATCGAGTCAGTCATGAGAAACTATCAGCTATCAGCTATCAGCTATCAGCGATTAGCTGAAGCCCTGGTTTTCCCCCATTGTACAATGGTACTGACTCGGATTCACTTCTCTGTACTCGGATGCCTGCCTTGCACGCTGCCTAGTTGAACCGATCGATCGCCCGCACACTTTTCGCCAATGGCAGCAATCGCAAATCAGTCTACCATCTGAAATTTACGATCGATGCCATGTCAAAGAGTTTTTCTTGAACCTAGTCGTCCACGATCGAAACCCATGCAGAGAAGGAAGGCGGAAAAAAGTTTATGTCATATTCCGACTCTTCCCACTCTTTGACCCACAGTGGGACGGCCCCGGGGCGAGGAGTTTCAGAAAAGGTGCGTTCTTTGACTTCGATCGAGTGAAATAGCTGTTTTAAAGTATCTCCCCGATCCAAAGCTTCGCTGAGGATGTCGTCCAAGTCAGGATCGACCCGTTTGACACGGTTTTTGTCCTCCTCCAGCCACAGAAGTTTCAAAGACTTCAGATCTCTCGGACTGAGGATGCTCTTGTAGTACACGCGCTTGAGGGTCGCTACGGGCTCCAATGAACGTTCGATCCGGCGAATTTGCTGAACTCGCAGGTAGTGCCATTCCGCTAAACGCTTGCGTTCCGAAGGCGGGAGGGTTCCCTTCCCGGCTGCGTGTTTGTAGTCGTATTTAATCAAACTGCAAGCCATATTGGCTAGCAGGTGAATCAACTGTTTTTCTTTGGGTGTCGCCTGACGCCGTTCCTGGGTTCGTGTCAATACGCGCTGTCTGCGGGTAGTTTCGAGAGTATTTTCCATTGGGTTTTTACGATATGAAATACGATTGTGCCAGATCCAAATCCCGAACATCAGAAGGTAAGGAAGTTGATAGGCGGGGAAACTCCACCGACAGACTCGCCTTACTTGTTTATTTTCCCATTCACCGTTCTTTGAAACTGACCCCCACCCCCGGGATTAGGTAGACTGATATTGGGATCGAGTTCTAACCGCCTCGATCCGAGGCGGTTGCGACAACAAATGCCACCACAACCACAACCACAACCGCACAAGAGCGAACCACACAATAGCCCCAATTATTTCCTGCCTTTACCCGTTCTTACCTCTTCTTGGTCCCCATCCTCATCCGTTCCAGTGTAGTTAAAGTCGGGACGACTCTCCCAAGCCGTCAAACTACTGGCTGATGAAGGTTGTGTGGCGATCGCTGAAGCGCTGGCGCTGCCTGCTTGGAAAAAGCCGAAGCCAGCCGAGGCAATTACCCCTAATACTAAGATGCTGTTTTTCATGTTCGATGACCCTGATTTCCGTAGATTGACACTTTTTGGCTAACCCGATCTATCATTCATGGGTTGATGCAATAACCCACTTGTCTTCTGATAAATCTGCCTGCCATAATCAATTCAGACAGGCACACCCGCTTGCGATCGGAAACGCCAGAAGTGACGTGTTACTAATGTCCACGATCATCCATCAACCCGAATTTTTTGGGTAGTGGAGCGAAAGCCATCAGGGCGTCGATCCATCAGGGAGTTATGCCATCAGGGTGCTAATCCATCGGGTAGTTAAGCCATCAGGGCGCATCTTCTACAATTAGCCACCGACTTAACTTTTATAGTTGAGTAAGTGGTTAGCCTGGTACTGACAAAGCCTTTAAGAATTAAACTTTTTGTAGATGCATCTTAAAAAGTTTGTTCTTAAGAATCCCCGAACGCGAAAGCCCGGGGCAAGTCAGCAGCGTGGAATTCCATGCAATCTAAGTCAACTAAAAAAACGCAGATTAACGATATCTCCCACTCAAGCAGTCCTCAGCAAAACGCTGGGGTTTTTTATTGGCAGCTATTGCGATCGCGTTTTTCTCCAGCATCCGGCAGGCCACTCTGAAGGCAGAAGGTTGACGGCGCTGTGGTTATGAGTTTCCCTGCCCACATCATACCACCGGGTGAAATTTAAAGTATTATTGTAAAAAAATGTGAAAAAAAACGGCGTTTTAGCCTTTGCAATCCGATCGAGTGAAAATTAATCTAATAGTGTAAAAAATCAAGTGGCGGGGTACAATTGGGCCGATCGTAGGATTTGGGGCGAACGCTTGCAAAGATACGGTAAAGATTGACCAGGAAAAAGCTGAGCTAGTAGACAATAGAGAAAGAGGAACAAAAATTTTCCATCATAGTAAGCGGGTCATAATTCCAATTGGTAACTTTTCGATCGCACAGCATAGGGGCGTAAAATCTTGATGAATTCCCAGATGACAGCAGAAGTCAACTCAACGTACCAATATCAAGTCGGAGGATATTTGCCTGCCGGTGCGCCCACCTATGTCAGGCGATCGGCTGACAGCGAACTCTACGAAGGACTCAAAGCCGGAGACTTCTGCTACGTGTTGAGTGCGCCGCAAATGGGAAAGTCCAGCCTGCTAGTGCAAACGGCCAAAAGGTTGCAAGCCCAAGGTACAGTTTTTGCCGCCATCAACTTGAGAAGCATCAGCAGCCCAGATATCTCCCCCCAAAAGTGGTATGCCGCAATCATGTACCGCATGGCAAGCAGTTTACACATCACAAACAGGTTTGATGCCATCAAGTGGTGGAACGATCGCGAACTGCTATCGCCGGTGCAGCGATTAGAGATATTTATCGAAAAAGTTTTGCTCAAGTCACTTCAGCAAAATCTGGTAATTTTCCTAGATGACATTGACAGCATCAGCAGCCTAAATTTCAGTACCAGCGATTTTTTTGCTTTGATCCGGGCTTGTTACTCCAAGCGGGCAGAGCAACCGGAATACGATCGCCTGACTTTTGCTGTTATGGGAGTAGCAGCCCCCTCAGAATCGATCCGAGATCCAAGATGCAACCCTTTTAATATTGGACGGCAGATTCATTTAAGTCGATTCCAACTGCACGAAAGTTTGCCGCTAGCAAAAGGATTGGCTCTCAAAGCTTTTCGCCCCCAAAAAGTGCTCCAAGAAATATTAGCTTGGACGGGCGGCCAACCGTTTCTCACTCAAAAAGTTTGCCAATTGGTACTTGAATACGGGCCTTTTATTGGCAGAAATTCGGAAGCTCCGCAGGTGAAAAAACTGGTCAAACACAGAATTCTTAAAAATTGGGAAGAAGAAGACGAACCCCAACATTTGACAGCAATACGCGATCGCATTTTCCATAGCCACTGCGACCTCACGCGGCTGTTAACGCTGTACCAGCAAATTTTGCAACCGCCCCAGCCAACAAAACCGGGGGAATCCCAGGGAGTACCAGCAGATTGCTCTCCCGAAAAAATCGAATTGCAACTGTCAGGACTGGTTGTTAAATCTCAAGGTAAATTAATAGTTGCCAACCTAATTTATCAGTCAGTTTTTAATCGGTTTTGGGTAGAAAAAGAGCTGGGAAAATTGGCTCCGTACCGTTCCTCGCTAGCAGCATGGCTGGCTTCAGACCGCGAAGATGACTCGCTGTTATTGACAGGGGAAAGTTTGCAGTCAGCTTTGGATTGGGCTGCGGACAAACAATTAAGCCAAGAACACTATTGGTTCTTGAATCCCGATCGAACTTTTGGCGAAAAACCGACAGTCATTGTCGCAGAAGTTGCAGACAGCAGCGCCGACACAGATGCAGACACTAGCATCCTCACCCCGCCCTCAGAGACTGTTCCAACTGGCAGCAACGAACAGAGATTGTACGATCACATCGTCTCCTGCGTGGAAACAGAATCCCCCGCACAGGTGATCGAACGGTTCCGAAAGCTATTTATCGACGGCATGGGCTATCCCGATCGAGAGATTGAAGCAACTTTGTACAGTATAGTCTCCGTCAAGCGAGCAAATTACGACTTTAAATATATCCTCCACCGCTGCTGCTACATCCCGATTAACCGCTGGCAATTGCATTCCCAAAACCACTTGGCGATCGCCAAGTTGGTAGCTTTATTTAAGCAGACTTCTCCCCGATTCGGGATGGAATTTTACATAGTCAAGCGCTTGCAAGAACAAATAAATTTATTTACTAAAAGTGAAGAATTCCAGACCCTAGAGCGCTTAGTAAAAGCCTTAGATAGAGAGGCGGAAAAGCAGCAACAAGATACAGATTCTCCTTTGGGCGAATTGATCTGTAGGTATCCTTATTTGTACGGCTATTCTCTACTGAGCAAGGGCAGTATTGAGGAAGACCAACAAACCATAAAACAACTGGCATTTCAAAGACAGCGACAATTTGAAACACATTTGTCTCAATATTTAAATTATATGGTTGAGCCGAGAAATACAGAAATAGGAATTGTGCAGCGAGCAGCTAATCCCACACTTTTAAACGATGCAGAACTGCACTTAGCGGTCAGGGAATTTGCGGGAAAAGTAGCAGGCGATCGCAGCTACAAAGAAGCGGCTCAATTTTTCCTGAGAGATTCCCGAAAAACTCCATCTTACGGCTCATTTAAAGTGAACTTGTATGAATATTTAATATCGTCGGTAGAACCAGAATACGGGGGGCGTCAATTTAATGACCGTTTGTACAAACAAATCAAAAATACATTGCGAGAAAATGACTCGTTAAAATTCAATAATCCATTGTTAGTTCGGACTTGCCACCAGTTGTTCAACTTCTTAGTAGTGGAAAATTCCCAACATCCCAGCCACTACGTTTTTTACGATTTGGTGTACAACCTCGGCGCTAGTAGGACAATGGGTTTACTGCTGAAACTTGTACTGCTTTCGGGCAAAGTCAAACCAGAGTTGGAAAAGCGATTTTCTATTTTGTTCAATCACTATGAAGGTAAAGCTTCTAATGAAATTATGTGGTTTGTCAAATCCTTGGAAAATTTCAATGTGGCTTTGGTTGTTAATTTTGGTAAGACGGATTTGTCTTTGGTTAAACAGCAGCTTATCTTGGCTTGAGAATAACAAAATCGCTCGGACAGGGTTATATAATAGTATTAATTGAAAAAAAATCAGGAGAAACAAATGAAAGCCTTTGAAGTCACAGGAACGATCGACGAAAAAGGTCAATTAATTCTCGATCGACCTTTAACACTAGACACTCCGGGCCCCGTGCGAATTATCGTCCTTCTTCCCGAACCTACAGATGAAGGTGAAGACGACCCCGACGATACTCCAGTTGCAGAAATAAAAGCCAGTCTCAAAAGAGCGTTGCAGGAAGCTAAAACTGGGCAGCGAATACCTCTTTCTCAAATGTGGGAGGGCATCGATGTTGAATGAATCCGAGCTCGTTCAGATCGATTTAACGCCTCAGTATAAGCGAAATTTGCGTGAATTATCCAAACGATTTCGCCAAATCCGGCTAGATACTGGGCTAGTAATTGAGCAACTACAGGCTGGCAATTTTATTGGCGATCGCATTCCCGGAATGGGCGAAGATTATATCATCTTAAAAGTCCGGGTGAAAAACAGCAACATCCAAAAAGGAAAAAGTGCAGGATATCGCATGATTTATCAAGTCGAATCGCCCGTCAGCGTACTTTTGTTAACCATTTACTCAAAATCAGATCGAACAGATATCAGCCTCAACGAAATCCGCAGCATCATCGCCGAGTTTGACGAAAACGAATAGCGGTGTATTATAAACTCTATGATTAGCTATCTCAAAGGCACAGTCGCCGATATCGCCAAAGGCAGCAACCGCGTTATATTGACTCTGGAAGTCAATCAAATTGGCTATGAAATCCAAATTTTGCCCCGCGTGACCGGTCAATTGCCAGCATCCGGCGAAGTCGCCCAAATTTTTACCCACCAGCAAGTTAAGGAAGACCAAATCGTCTTGTACGGTTTTGGTAGCGCGGCAGAACGCGATTTGTTTCGGCAGTTGACGAGTGTTAGCGGTGTGGGAGCTCAACTGGCGATCGCACTTCTGGATACTTTAGGATTGCAAGATTTAGTCCAGGCGATCGTCGGCGGTAACACCCGCATCCTCGCCAAAACTCCGGGCGTGGGTACAAAAACCGCAGAACGTCTCGCCCTCGAACTCAAAAGCAAACTCTCGGAATGGCGACAGCAAGCAGGTTTGACAACTTCAGTCGCCGCCGGAGTCCCCCCAGCTATTCAAGAAGAAGTCGAGATGATCCTGCTGGCGATGGGATACACTGCGGCTGAAGTCTTGCAAGCGCTGCAAACCCTCAGTCAAGATAGCACTTTGTCCGCCAAAGGTAATGCTGATGATTGGATACGTGAGGCGATCGCCTATTTGAGCCGATAGCAACTCTGGACATGGCGATGTCGTTTCCTTACTCCCAAATAATCATATTAATTGTAGGGAATCCGTTTTTATGTTTTGTCAACGCGGGCGATCGGGCAGGTGGAAACTTGGGGTTCTGGCCCGCCGGTGACTCAAGCGCCAACTTCGATCGTTGTTTAAAGTATTTTTTTTAACACTTGACAGCTAGGGAAATTTAGGTTAATATGCCTCTATTGCTAGATTATAGTTGTAAATCCCGACAAGCCAATACAAACTTGTCGTGTTAATTACTACGTAAATCAACAGCACCAGTACCTAGAAAATTAAATAGCTCAGAGTAGTGTTTTAGCTGTTCAATCATTTAGCTATGCGACCGCCTCGCTAAATGGCTGAAACACCGATTATCTCGTATAGGCGGTCGTTCCCTTGTCCCGTAAGGGTTTTAGCGATTTTTGAGAGCTGATTTTCGGCTCTAAGTGAGATCAGCATCAGAGGCGGTCGCAAACGCCTTCTGAACCCTTTACTGGGTAAGGTTTTCAAAACTTGGTGGTCGCAATTCACTTTTCCCCGCAAGGGGATTGAAACTTTTTTAGGGGAGACAGTGCTCGTTTCATCACCATTGTCGCAATTCACTTTTCCCCGCAAGGGGATTGAAACGTAAATCATGAAACTCTTCAAGTTTGCCTTGGAAAAATGATTGTCGCAATTCACTTTTCCCCGCAAGGGGATTGAAACTTTTGAGTTACTTCTAGTATACAATCCACTTCAAACGTCGTCGCAATTCACTTTTCCCCGCAAGGGGATTGAAACTTTGGATCGTGTGTTTTTGGGAAAACAGCAGTAGCTTTTTTGGGTCGCAATTCACTTTTCCCCGCAAGGGGATTGAAACAAAAATACAGATGTAGCCAGAACAGTTTTTTAATAAAGTCGCAATTCACTTTTCCCCGCAAGGGGATTGAAACTTTGGCCGATTAAAAAAGTTTATAGGTTCAAGGCTTGAGTCGCAATTCACTTTTCCCCGCAAGGGGATTGAAACATAATATGAAACTAAGACCAAACCAAATAAATGATTTATGTCGCAATTCACTTTTCCCCGCAAGGGGATTGAAACTTAAAAAGATAGCCCAAGGGATAGAGATAAAACCTCCAGTCGCAATTCACTTTTCCCCGCAAGGGGATTGAAACTTGGTTTGTTGTAACTTTGCTCAATCTGTTTTGATATTTTTCAAGTCGCAATTCACTTTTCCCCGCAAGGGGATTGAAACCAGAGTGTTGTGTAGAGCTATCATCAAACGACCCGGATGTCGCAATTCACTTTTCCCCGCAAGGGGATTGAAACGTTATCTTAAAAACAATAGCTGTAGCAACTCCATCGAGTCGCAATTCACTTTTCCCCGCAAGGGGATTGAAACAAAAAACGCTGAGACCGGTACTGTGACTAGTGATCCGAAGTCGCAATTCACTTTTCCCCGCAAGGGGATTGAAACTTCTTCTCCAAGGAATTGTTTTGACTTGGCCAAACAATCCTGTCGCAATTCACTTTTCCCCGCAAGGGGATTGAAACTAAAACAAAATCTTTAATGTCTTTAGCAGACGCTAACAGTCGCAATTCACTTTTCCCCGCAAGGGGATTGAAACCTGGTAATTGATGATCGACAAAGATTTGATCCATCTTTTGTCGCAATTCACTTTTCCCCGCAAGGGGATTGAAACTCCTTGCAAAACGAACGTTGTCATTCTGCATTTGTGTGTCGCAATTCACTTTTCCCCGCAAGGGGATTGAAACGAGATGTAGCATCAATTGGGAATGATGCTATAGAGTTTAGTCGCAATTCACTTTTCCCCGCAAGGGGATTGAAACGCCCAATCAGGGAGCTTGTATTCGTTTGGTTGGTAAATATGGTCGCAATTCACTTTTCCCCGCAAGGGGATTGAAACAAAAGACATGCTACACATTTTGCTTAGTTCAAAGGCAGTCGCAATTCACTTTTCCCCGCAAGGGGATTGAAACCCATTGGGATTCTTTTTCTGCACGTACTGCGTTAATTGTCGCAATTCACTTTTCCCCGCAAGGGGATTAAAACTTTGTAGGTTACAAAGAATACGAATTTGAAAAGGCGTCGCAATTAACTTTTCCCCGCAAGGGGATTGAAACTGGCAAGCTGTAATCTCGGTACAGAATTGTTGCCAATGTGTCGCAATTCACTTTTCCCCGCAAGGGGATTGAAACTTAAAACCTGCAAAAGACTTCGCCTACGATGAAAAGAAAATGCTTTCGCGTAGCGTGCCGGAGGCCGATCGCCCTGTAGGATAGAAAAACTGCCAATTTTTCCACTGCTATGCCTGAATCCATCCAGCAAGAAGCTCAAGCCATTGTGGATAGCCTTGCATTCATTCCCTTTCAGGATTGCATAGCCCTTTCTAAAGAATTTCGCGAACTTCCGATGAGCGCTGGGATCTACGCAGTCAAGCATCGCACCCTTGGAATCCTTTACATTGGCAAAACCAGAACCTTGCGCGATCGCTTTCGTAGCGGTCACAAAGCTTTACTTTGGGCATTTATTGAAGAATTGAAAGTCACAGACATCCGAATCGCCTTTTACCAATTAGATTTCATTCAGTGGATACAGCTATCATCAGAGTTAGAAAGCCTAATCATCCAAGCTATTAACCCACCCTATAACGTGAGAATTCCAGCGAGGGACTAATTTCTATGCAAACCCAGCCTGCTATCACCGGACATCTCTCCCCTGAATTAGCGCAAATCTTTCTGGAAGGATTACCCGCACATATTCGTACCGGACTCTCCATGCGAGCCAAAACAATGAACTATCCCGTCTGGGCAATAATTGAAATGGCAATCTCCGGCTATCTGGATGAAGAGGCTCTATCCTTTGTCGATTGCAAGCCCAAGCTCGACTAGCGATCGTGCAGTCCGCGTGTGGGAGACTATCCCGTAGGGAATCGCCCGCGCCGCAGGAGAATGCGATCGCTATTACTACACAATATTTACACTTGCCATCCGAATCCTAGCGTCACGGGTAATCAGGGGCGTCGCAATTCACTTTTCCCCGCAAGGGGATTAAAACTTGCCCTGCGAACTCTTGCAGCAAAAATTTCATCCTACACGCTGCACCCTTGTCCATTCCCTGTGGTACAATTGCAGATTGTGACAATCGTACAAAAAAAACTAAAATCAATTCATGGCTCTTACACAACAGCGCAAACAAGAAATCATGGGCGACTTCCAAACCCATGAAACCGATACAGGTTCAGCAGATGTCCAAGTCGCCATGCTGACCGATCGCATCACCAAACTCAGCGCCCACCTGAAAATCAACCAAAAAGACTTCGCCTCCCGGCGCGGTTTGATGATGATGATCAGCCGCCGCAAGCGCCTGCTGGCATACATCCAAAAGCAAAATGCCGATCGCTACAAAGCATTGATTGCCCGCCTAGGCATTCGCGGCTAAACACCAAAGCCAAAATTTGCGACAATATTCTTTAATCTTGGACAAACACCAAGACTTATTGAAAAATGTTCGAGATTTCAGGTCAGAGATAAAATATGTCCTCCGAACCACCCCGCAAGCGCTTGCCCTTTGAACCGGCAACAAATCGTAAAAAAACGCCTAAAAAGCCCCCAGAACCCCAAGCAAGCGTAGCCTTAGAGTCGGATTCTGCCGACAAGCAGCCGAAAGCTAACAAAACCGGAAAACAGGCGCAATCCATCCCAGAAGTAGTCAGCCAACGCATGATATCCCGCATAGCGGTATTCTGCGGCATACCGACCATCCTGGGAATTTCCACATTTTTTGTCAGCTATTTGATAGTCAGCAAAGGCTTGTTCGATTTGCCCAACACAGCAGTATTGCTGGTAAGCATGGGCTGTTTTGGTCTAGGGGTTCTGGGATTGAGTTACGGAGTCCTCTCGGCTTCCTGGGATGAAGAAGTTTCAGGAAGCACTCTGGGGTGGGAAGAATTTAATACCAATTTTGGACGGATGCGAGAAGCGTGGCGCGCCGCGAAGCCAAAAAGTTAATCATTAGTCATTAGTTATTAGTCATTAGTGACAACTTAACATTAAACCGATAGTCCGATAGTCCGACAGGGAATGAATTCCCTGTCTCAAAGCGAAAGTCCTCTTGCATAGGACTAATGAATTTAAAAAGTTTTCTTCTCAGTCCTCATAGCGAGGACTTTAGCTTTGAGACAGGGGTTTTAACCCCTGGCGGACTTGGCGGGTAAGCGAGAGAACTTGGCGGACTAAAAGCTTAAGTTGACACTAATGGCTACTGCCGTGTCCTGATATCATTCGATCGCCCTTACATCTATTTTTCTCAGTTCATCCGTGTCATAATCCGTGTCTAGCCCAACAGAAAAGGCAAAAAAAATATGATTATTGTAATGAAAGCCGGCACTCCAGAAGCCGAGATCGATCGCCTAGACGAAGAACTCCGCACTAGCTGGGGTTTGATACCAGAAAAAATCGTCGGGCGTTACAAAACCGTCATGGGTTTGGTGGGCGACACCGTTGAACTCGAACCGATGCAACTGCGCGAAATGAGCACCTGGATTGAAGAAGTGCTGCGCGTGGAAAAACCCTACAAACGCGCTTCTCTGGAGTACCGCCAAGGAGAAGCCAGCGAAGTAGCGGTTGCTACTCCTTTAGGAACTGTGACGATCGGCTTGCATCACCCGATCGCGATCGTAGCAGGCCCTTGCTCGGTCGAAAACGAAGAAATGATTGTCGAAACGGCAATGCGCGTCAAAGCTGCTGGAGCTCATTTTCTCCGTGGTGGCGCGTACAAACCGAGAACTTCCCCCTACGCTTTCCAAGGCCACGGCGAGAGTGCTTTGGGATTGCTAGCTGCGGCGCGGGAAGCTAGCGGTTTGGGAATTATCACCGAAGTTATGGATGCGGCCGACTTAAGTGCGATCGTGGAAGTAGCCGACGTGATCCAAGTCGGGGCGAGAAATATGCAGAATTTCTCACTGTTGAAGAAAGTCGGAGCTCAAGACAAACCTGTTTTGCTGAAGCGCGGCATCTCCGCCACCATTGAAGAATGGTTGATGGCTGCTGAGTATATCATGGCTTCTGGCAATCCGAACGTGATTTTGTGCGAGCGCGGAATTCGCGGGTATGACAGGCAATATACGCGCAATACGCTTGATTTGTCGGCGGTGCCAGTATTGCGGACTCTGACTCACTTACCGGTGATGGTTGACCCGAGTCACGGCACCGGTTGGGCGCAGTTTGTACCGTCAATGGCGTTTGCTTCGATCGCCTCCGGTACAGATTCGCTGATGATTGAAGTGCACCCGAATCCGAAAAAAGCTTTGTCTGACGGGCCGCAATCTTTAACACCGGATCAGTTTGACCAGTTGATGGAAGAATTGGCGGTGATTGGTAAAGTCATGAAACGCTGGCCGCAACCAGTGCCAGTTTTGGCATAGAAACACCAGTAATAAGTAGGTCATCGCCAAAAAAACCGTAGTATTCACAAGGTACTATGGTTTTTTTTCGTTTACCCGTTACTCATTGAATTAGCGATCGCTTTGATTTAAGATTGTTTCAATTTGAGTTTGTACTTGTTCGAGTTCCCGACGTTTGTCAGCCAGCCAAACCTTTTCGGCCTCGCATTCTGCTTGATTTTGGCGATCGCCTAGCCTATTTAGAAACTCTGTTCGGTTCCCGATTAGAATACCTCTACAGCAGTCCTTTGCAAATTGAAGCAGTTCCGATGCTGATTTGTTAATCGGTGCGGTTTTGGTTCCGGGGAAAAAAGGGCGTTGCTGAATACAGGTAGGAATTCAGATTTCCCAATTGCTATGGGCACTCGTAGGGTGAGTTTTGTAACATCAAGCGAAAAGTTGATTCATACCCTGAATCAGCAACGCCATAAATCCGAGTTTGGCGAAGGGATTGAACGTGCAGAATCACCGATTGGTGCATCCGGCCGTGCGCGAGGTTTTCCCCGATTTTGCCGATTAGATTCCCATTTTTTAAGCAAATCTCGTAGGGTGCGTCAGATCGAAGCTTGTGGATTATTAATAACCGGACGCGATCTGACGCACCCTACTCAACTACACAGCGTTTTGCGATGTTTGGCTAACAGTAAATCCTCGAAACTAAAGCATTTCTCAACCCGAACAGTAATTTGTGCAAAATATTACTCGCAGCCCACAAAAAAATAAATTCCCCAAAACACTTGACAGATTCGCGGAGGTATGCGACAGTAGTAAATCGTGACCGATGCGGAACTGGCGGAATTGGTAGACGCGCATGATTCAGGTTCATGTGGTGCAAGCCTTCCGGGTTCAAGTCCCGGGTTCCGCATTCCAAAGGCAGAAGGAAGTTTGGGGTTAACCCGATACAGGCAATAACCCCATTCGCTCTGCTGAATTAAACAATGCTGACAAGTATTCAAAACCCCCTAGTTAAAGAAATCCGCAAGCTGCACAGCTCGAAGGGACGCAGGGAACAACAATTATTTTTACTCGAAGGGACGCACTTGCTGGAGGAAGCTTGCGCTGCCAAATACCCGCTAGCAACGGTTTGCTGCACTCCCGAATGGCTGGAGGAGCACGGGGAACTGTGGGAGCAAGTTGCTAATTTAGCCGATCGCACAGAATTAGTAAGTGCAAAAGTGTTAGAGTCGATCGCCACTACAGTCCAACCCGACGGCATTGTCGCCACTGCACCGCGCACTGCAACAGAGCCCGCAAAATTCTCAACTTTAGGAATAGCCCTAGAAACAATCCAAGATCCCGGCAACTTGGGGGCGATCGTCCGCACGGCTGCGGCTGCTAATGCCGACGGTTTGCTGCTGAGCGCTGAGTGCGCCGATTTAGACCATCCCAAAGTGCTGCGCGCCTCAGCAGGAGCTTGGTTTAAGCTGCCAATGGCAGTCAGTCCAGATTTAACCGCCGAAGTCTCCGGGTATAAAAATCGAGGAATGCAAATTTTAGCAACCGTCGCCGGGGCCAGTTTAAGTTATTGGGAAGTAGATTTGCGAGTGCCGACTCTGATAGTTTTGGGGAACGAAGGTTCTGGGTTGTCGGAAGAATTGAGGAGTTTGGCCGATCGACAAATCCAAATTCCCCTGAGTCGCGGCGTAGAATCTTTAAATGTGTCGATCGCCGGAGCCCTCATCTTGTACGAAGCTCAACGCCAAAGAAGTCATTAGTCATTATCTGTTGGGGCGGGTTCATCAATATCTGTAACTTCATATTCAGGGTATTGAAAAGCTGTTCGGCATTTAAATTGTATTTTTGTATTTTTTACTTGCACTGTGCCAAAAGGATCAAATCCGCTCCCATCTCCCCCTCTCCCCCTCTACCAATCTCCCCCTCTACCAATCTCCCCCTCTGAGATTTGGCCGATTTTGTTTAACATGATGCAACTGTAAAGCCAGGAAAGCGGTTACTCTCGTAGCAAAAGTCCAGGCTGGCATGAAATAAATATGAAGAAGTGTAGCCAAATGCTCTCACAAATGTTAAGATTCTTAACATAACGTAGTATTGTGCACGCCCCAACCAAAACCTAACCTGAGACGGTGCTGACTGGGAGTAGTAGCTAGCTACCATAAAATTAAGCCTCTTTAAATGGAAGGAAAGCGCAAGTCCCCGCCCGCTTTCCTTCCCAGCTAAAGCTAGGGGTTTGCCACTACCGCAAACCTTTAGAGGCACAGATCCTCAGCGGGAAAAGCTCATGAAAACTCTTAAGTCCTCAGATACAGATTCTGTTCGCGCTTACTTGCGGGAAATCGGCCGCGTTCCCTTGTTGACCCATGAGCAAGAAATACTCTACGGGAAACAGGTACAGCGCTCAACCGCACTGCATCAGGAGAAAAATATTTTAGCCGAAGAGTTAGGCCGCGACCCGACGGCGGCTGAATGGGCACAGGCAGTTGGGCTGTCTGAGGCACAGTTGCAGCGGACGATCGAGCAGGGGGAAAGGGCAAAACGCCAAATGGTGGAAGCGAATCTCCGCCTGGTAGTCTCTGTTGCCAAAAAATATATCAAGCGCAACGTAGATTTACTGGATCTAATTCAGGAAGGCACGATCGGGATGCAGCGGGGAGTAGAAAAATTTGACCCGACTAAGGGCTACAGATTTTCTACTTATGCTTATTGGTGGATTCGTCAGGCAATTACCCGGGCGATCGCCGAAAAAGGCCGCACCATCCGCTTGCCGATCCACATCACCGAAAAGCTCAACAAAATTAAAAAGGCTCAGCGCCAACTTGCTCAACAGCTCGGTCGCGCGGCCACGGCTGCTGAATTGGCATCAGAGCTAGAATTGACTCCCAAACAGATTCGCGAATATCTCGATCGGGCGCGCCTGCCACTTTCCCTGGACTTGCGCGTGGGAGACAATCAAGATACAGAGTTGGGCGATTTGTTGGAAGATACGGGTACTACCCCGGAAGATTTTGCCCTGCAATCTTCCCTGCGGACTGACTTAGACCAGCTAATGGCGGAACTGACTCAGCAACAGCGAGAAGTGCTCGCCTTGCGGTTCGGTTTAGAAGACGGGCAAACCCTAACTTTGGCCAAAATAGGCGATCGTCTCAACATCAGTCGGGAACGAGTGCGGCAAATAGAACGGGAAGCTTTGACCAAACTCCGCAAGCGCAAGCAAGATATCAACGATTATCTAGCCAGCTAGGTAGATTGGGGATTGGCGATCGGGTCCCCCCCACTTGCAATCCCCAATCTAAAATCGTAAAAACCGCCGCTTTTAATTCGGTTGTGCCCACTTGGTTGCTATGACTGTCCTGCTACATTAGTAATGACTTAGTAATAAAGATCGGCAGCGATCTGATAAGGGTTATTTAATTTAACCGCCCGCGTCTAACATAACAAGCTGTCTCTGAAACGGAGGTACTCGTGAGCAACTCATCTAATAAATCCCCAGAATTCTTTGAAGAAGACGGAGAAAATACCAACTTATTATGGCAATACGTGCAGTCAATGGCTCCCGACACAGTTTCTCAGTTGTCTAAGCCGACTTCTCACGAAGTGTTTCAAGTAATGGAGCGAAATATTGTTGGACTTTTGGGGAATTTGCCTTCGGAACACTTCGGGGTGACAGTGACTACCAGTCGCGAACATTTGGGTAGATTGCTCGCCTCGGCTATGATTAGCGGTTATTTCCTGAAAAATGCCGAACAGCGAATGACTTTTGAAAAGTCCATACAAGCCAGTGAGAGACATGGCTCGGACGATTAGTAGATTCTTAACATTTAAGTGAGCCAAGTGTCAAGCCCCCCCTCGCAAGATGGGGGCTTAATATTTTAGATTTTAGATTTTAGATTTTAGATTTTAGATTTTAGGTTTTAGATTAAATAATTGAATAATTATTGATATTATTCTTAAATTCCCAATTCCCAATTCCCAATTCCTAATTAATATGTCTGTTTCTCCTGTTGCCCACAAAGTTATCGGCGTTGCTGCAATCTGGAACGATCGCCAACAAATTTTGATTGACAAGCGCCGACAACATGGACTGCACGGGGGTTTCTGGGAGTTTCCGGGCGGAAAAATAGAGCCTGGGGAAACGATCGAAGCTTGCATAAAACGGGAAATTATGGAGGAGTTGGGGATTGTTGTAGAAGTTGGCGATCGCTTGATTACAATTGACCACGACTACACTAAATTTACAGTTAGACTATACGTGCACCACTGCCGCCACGTCAGCGGGGAACCGCAAACGATCGAATGCGATGAAATTCGCTGGGTGACACTCGATGAAATTGACCAATTTACTTTTCCCAAGGCAAACGCACAGATTATTGATGCACTGCGGAAAAGTTGAGCTGTATACCAGAAGTCAGAAGCAAGAAGCAATCTTCCGCAAGGGTTTTAGGAATTAAGAACGTCCTAACCGTCGGGCGCGTTTGCTGTATTATCACATTCGGTTGCTACTGACAACGGTTAACTGACAACTGACAGCTAACTTTTATTTTTGGACGGGAAGAGTAAAGTGAAAACAACTGCCTCTATCGGGTACAGAGTCTACCCAAATTTGACCGTAGTGGGCGCGGATGATGCCTTGGCACAGAGACAGTCCAATGCCGTAACCGTCTGTTGATTTATCTCGCTGCAAGCGAAAGCTGTCTTCAAAAATGCTCGCGCAATCTTCTTCAGGAATTCCCGGGCCGCTGTTGCAAATGCTGACTTGAACTTTGTAAGCGGTGCGGTGGAGAATTGAAAGATTAACTGTTCCTCGGTCTGGGGTGTACTTGCTGGCGTTGTCAAGCAGGTTGACTATGACTTGTTTGATGCGATCGGGATCGGCATAAACCAAGGGCAAATCTGCGGGAATGTCTGTTTCTAAGTTCAGACTTTTCGCCTGAAATTTGTCTTGAAACTGCAAGATGACATCTTGACAAATCGCCCCTAGTTCGATTCTTTTTGGTTCAATGTGGAGTTGAGCATTTGTACCCCGGGCTGCTTGCAGGATATCTGTAATCATACGATCGACAATTCGGATTTGGCGGCGGGCTTGTTTCATCAAATGAGCCGCCAGACTCGCTGTCAAACGCGACTTTTCTCCCTCTTTCACCTTCTGACTTGACTCCAAAGTCTCCAAAGCCAAAGATGCGGCCGTCAAGGGATTACGCAAGTCGTGAGCTAGCATCGCAATAATCCGGTCTTTCAACTGCAACTGCTCTTGCAGGTGTTCTTTTTCCTGTTTGAGGCGAAAAACTTCATCAGAAAGCTGCACGAGTTCGGCGGCGCAAGCAACGGAATAGATGGGTTTTGATTCAGTCAGGGTTTCCGCAAGAGCTGCAGCCGACTGCTGCTGAGCTGCGTATTCTTCTACAGAACGCTTCCACCGGGGCCACCAGTGTTCGAGTTGGGCGATTAAATTGCTGCCGGCGAGGGTTTGTCGGGGCTCGGGATGAATTTTGAGCAGCGAGGGAGTGGCTACAAGTTTAAAGTGTTCGGCTAAATCGGGCTGTTCTCCTACGTCGATGATTTGAAGCTCAAAGTCGTAGTCTGCCTTCAAATCCTTTAGGGACTTGCGGATGTGTCTGGTCTGTTCCCGGGAAGAGGGACGCTTGTCTACAAACAGCAAAAGCTGTAAAAGCGGTGCGGAATTGGCCGGCTGTTCGGGAGAACAGTCAGTGGCGCTGGTGCCGAGTGCGGGATGGACGCTGTTGAGCTTTTCGATCGGGTGAAAATAATTGAGCATTGCCGAGCCGAGTTATTTCACTTCTACTTTAATTTAATACTTACTTTAGATTTATGCTATTGTCCGATAATTTCATTACAAGCGGGCAGATGATATTTTTGAGATGGAAGAAAAATGAGTCGCTGCGGGTGGTGGTTCAAGTGGCGGCCGCCTTTTTTGTGCTGTGCCTGTTGCTGACCCTGCACCGCTACTACAGCTTTTACGCTACTTACGACCAAGGAATTTTCAATCAACTTTTTTGGAACGGCACTCGGGGTCACTTGTTTGAGAGTTCCCTCTCTTCGGCTTTGTCCACTAATGTGGTTCACCAAAATCAGCTCCCGTCCGTATCTTACTACCGATTGGGGCAGCATTTCACCCCGGCGCTAATGCTGTGGCTGCCAATTTACTCGCTGTTTCCCTCGCCCGTCACTTTGACGGTGTTGCAGGTGACTTTAATTACGGCGGCTGGAGGAGTGCTCTATGCTCTCGCCAGACACTATCTGGAACCGAGGCTGTCGGCGACAATTGTTGTGAGCTATTACTGCGCTAACGCGGTCATCGGCCCGACTTTGGGCAATTTTCACGATGTTTGTCAAATCCCGCTGTATGTCTTTGGCTTGCTGCTGGCTATGGAGAAGCGCTGCTGGCCCTTGTTTGGGATTCTGGCAACTTTAATTTTGGCCGTGCGAGAAGATGCGGGAGTTGTTTTATTTGGCGTCGGAGTTTACCTGATTTTGAGCCGGCGCTACCCTCGGACTGGTTTGGCTGTCTGCATACTCAGTTTTGGTTACACGATCGTCCTGACCAATCTGATTATGCCTTTGTTTTCTGCTGATATATCCCAGCGGTTTATGATAGAGCGCTTCGGCCAATATGCCGATGGAGATGAAGCTTCTACTCTAGAAATTATTTGGGGAATGGTGAGCAATCCGGGGCGGTTGGTGGCTCAGTTATTTACGCCGTTTTTTGGTAAGATTAGATACCTGCTTGGCCAGTGGTTGCCATTAGCTTTGGTGCCAGCTTTCGCCCCTGCGTCTTGGATGATAGCTGGATTTCCGCTGCTGAAGCTATTTTTAGCGAAAGGAGAGTCTGTGCTGGCGATTAATATTCGCTATGCGATGACTGTGGTTCCAGGGCTTTTTTATGGGGCGATTCTGTGGTGGGCTGACCGTCAAAAGGAAGAAGATAGAATGGTGAGAGAGGAAAGAATGTTTTTGCGTTTTCCTTCTGCTTTATTTCCTCTGCCTTCATCTTCAAAATTTCGCCGATTTTGGGCGTTTTGCATCTGTTTGTCGCTATTTTTTACCTTCACTTCTAACCCCAATCGGACTTTTTCTTTGATTTTGCCCGATGCGATCGATCCTTGGGTGCAGGTTCCTCTCGTCAGACAATGGCAGCACGTTTTGCAAGTGCGGCCGCTATTGGCTCAAATTCCTGCTGATGCTAGCGTGGCAGCGACGAATACTATTGTGCCGATTTTGTCAAGCAGGCGGGAAATTCTCAGGTTTCCGATGTTTGAACTCCGCAATGATGCGGGGAAGGCAGTGAAAATGCAATATGTAATTGCCGATATCTGGCAGTTACAGCAGTATCAGGCTGCGTTTCGCGCGGAACGGGGACAGTTGCGGGAAATCGTACCGGCGATCGATCGAATGTCCAAATCGGGAGATTACGGAATTATTGGCTTTGAAGACGGCGCGATTTTGATGCGTCAGGGTGCTGTTTCTAATTCCGCATCGGTTGCTGCTTGGACCAGTTTTCGCCGCGAATTGGAGCCGATTTTGAAGAAACGGTAAGCGGGTAGCTACGATCGCCATTGCTTCCCTCACTGGCTCAAATCTTGAGGAAACCTGTTTTTTTCAGGTAATGGCGATCGAGCAATTTCATGCAAAAACCTGGTTTAGTCATGATTTTCTGTCTTTGTTGCTGCCAAAAGTCAGGCATTGGGCATCAACTTACGATGACTCAAATTTGAGGGCTGTCATTTTACAATAAATCTGTTAATCCTAAACATTAAGTTATATAAATTATTTGGAGGGAGAAAGATGAAAATTTTGGTATTGGCATGGGAGTTTCCTCCCAGAATCGTAGGCGGTATCGCCCGCCACGTATCGGAACTATATCCAGAATTGGTGAAGCTGGGACACGAAATTCACTTAATTACAGTAGAGTTCGGCCACGCGCCGATGTACGAAGTGGTGGAAGGAATACGTGTGCATCGGGTGGTTGTGGGGCATGCCAGGGACTTTTTTCACTGGGTGGCGAACCTCAACCAAAGCATGGGCCACCAAGGCGGGAAACTGATGCTTGAGGAAGGCCCTTTTGATATCATCCACGCTCACGATTGGTTAGTGGGAGATGCGGCGATCGCCCTCAAGCATACCTTTAAAGTACCGCTAATTGCCACCATCCACGCCACCGAATACGGGCGCTTCAACGGCATTCACAATGAAGGGCAGCGCTACATTCACGCCAAGGAAAACGACCTCGCTTACAACGCTTGGCGAGTAATTGTTTGCAGTGATTATATGCGGCGGGAAGCCGAACGGGTACTATCGACTCCTTGGAACAAAATAGAGGTAATTTACAACGGAATTAGACCTGATAAAAAGCCCAGGTGGCACGAATTTGACGCGATGGATTTCCGCCGCAGGTTTGCTGCTGATGATGAGAAAATTGTCTATTATGTAGGAAGAATTAGCTATGAAAAAGGCATTAGTGTATTTCTCAATGCTGCACCTAAAGTAATTTGGGAAATGGGGGGGGAAGCGAAAATTGTAATTGTTGGCGGCGGCAATACAGACCATCTCAAACATTTAGCTTGGGATTTAGGAATTTGGAATAAGTGTTATTTTACTGGGTTCATGTTTGAGGAACATCTCGACAAATTCCAGACGGTGGCTGACTGCGCGGTTTTCCCCAGTCTTTACGAACCTTTTGGGATTGTAGCGTTAGAAAGCTTTGCTGCAAGAGTGCCTGTGGTGGTTTCGGATGCGGGCGGACTTCCAGAGGTGGTGCTGCACACTAAAACTGGCGTTGTTACTGAGGCAAACAATCGGGATTCTTTGGCTTGGGGAATTTTGGAGGTTTTGAAAAATCCGGGTTACGCGCAGTGGTTGGTTGACAATGCTTATGAGGATTTGGAACGTCGGTTTAGTTGGCCGAAGTTGGCGATGGAAACCGAGTGGGTTTATGAACGGGTGGTGGAGGAAAGGGCTGAGGTTGATTGGTAAAAATGCTCTTTTTTGAGAGTTGAGAGTTGACAGTTGACGGTTGACGGTTAAAAGTTGACAGTTGACAGTTGACGGTTGACGGTTGACAGTGAGTCGAATATCAACTTTTTTGGTGCAAATCTTAAGAATTTGTAACACAATGATAGAGACACTCGAACTTACTTTGAGCGCACTCGGAAGATTTAAAGGGAATTAGCATCTTGAATATTTTTAGGGACATCGATCCCCAACCCAGACGCAGCTTACTGATTTTATTCACCGCAGGCCTGCTATTCTGGTCGAGTTTGGCTTCGCTGCTGCCAACTTTGCCCCTGTACGTTCAATTTGTGGGCGGCACAAAACAGCAAATTGGCTTTGTGATGGGTGCATTTGCGATCGGACTTTTGCTATCGAGGCCGCAGTTAGGTAAAATAGCCGACAGCAGGGGTCGAAAACAAGTTTTGCTTCTAGGTGCGTCAGTCGCTGCGATCGCCCCTTTGGGCTACCTGTTAGCTCAATCTATCCCCTTACTGTTACTTATTCGCGTTTTTCACGGCATTAGTATCGCCGCTTTTACTACAGCTTACAGCGCTTTGGTAACAGATTTGTCGCCGCCAGGAAAGCGGGGCGAATTAATCGGTTACATGAGCTTGGTGAATCCTATTGGTCTAGCAGTTGGGCCCGCTATTGGCGGATTTGTGCAAGCTTGGGTTGGTTATACTCCTTTGTTTGCGATGTCGGCGGTTTTCGCTGCAACGGCTGTATTTTTCACCTGCAAAATTGCGGAACCTAATTTTGCAGGTTTAACAAAATCGGACTCCCTATCTGAGGACAAAAATAGCCAAAAATACTGGGAAATGCTCTGGAATCCGAGAGTGCGGATTCCGGCTTTAGTGTTATTGGTGGTTGGTTTAGTATTTGGAACTTTGAGCACTTTTATGCCTTTGTTTATCCAAGAAACTAAGGCTAATTTGAATCCTGGATTATTTTATTCTACCGCGGCTATCGCCAGTTTCGGCATACGGTTGGTCACGGGGCGGGCTTCGGACAAATACGGTCGCGGCTTGTTTATTTCTGGCGGCTTAATCTGTTATGCCGTATCTATGTTATTGTTGTATTTTGCTAGCAACAGCAGTGCTTTTTTAATAGCAGCTTTGGTTGAAGGTTGCGCGGGCGGTACGGTTATGCCGATGATGGTAACGCTGATGTCGGACAGGTGCGAACCTCATGAAAGGGGCCGCTTGTTTTCGCTTTGTATTGGCGGATTTGATTTGGGGATTGCGATGGCTGGGCCGACTTTAGGCTTTGTGGCTGAACAAGTTGGCTACAGAAATATGTTTGGTTTGGCGGCTGGACTCGCTGGCATGGCTTTGCTGGTTTTTATTACTCAGTCTAGCAAGGGCTTGTCTAATTCGATGAAATTTGCGATCGGTCGAGGCAAAGATATTTATGCTTTGAATCGATGAGTTAGCATAACAACAGGCTTTCGGGCCTGTTGCACAAAGAGTGAGGTTGATTGTAAAATACTAATTAAAAAAGTTATGAGCCTTGAATGCTGAGTTGAATTAATTTCTTAATTCAAAACTCAAAACTCAAAATTCATAACTTTTAGTAGTGGGCTTGGAGGGATTCGAACCCCCGACCTCATGGTTCGTAGCCATGCACTCTATCCAACTAAGCTACAAGCCCCTGTTGAGTTGAGATTTAATCTAAAATTGATTAAGTTCTTTTCTCACAGAATCTAACATTAACACCATTACCAAAATAATGCAAGACCTTTCGCAAACTTTTTCTAAATTGCCCGATGCGGCACAGCTAACTCACCTCGACAACAGCGGGGAAGCCCAAATGGTGGACGTTTCAGCGAAGGTGCCGACTGTGCGGCAAGCTGTGGCTGCGGGTCGGGTGCGGATGTTGCCGGAGACTTTTGCGGCGATTGAAGCGGGGAATGCGCCGAAAGGTGATGTGTTGGGTACTGCAAGGCTGGCTGGAATTATGGCGGCGAAACAGACTGCACATTTGATTCCTCTGTGTCACCCTCTGCCGCTGAGTAGCGTGGAGGTGCAGGTAATGCCGGATGCTGGGTTGCCGGGGTATCAAATTCGGGCGACGGTGAAAATTAAGGCGGAAACAGGGGTGGAAATGGAGGCGCTGACGGCGGTTTCGGTGGCGGCGCTGACTTTGTACGATATGGCCAAAGGATTGGAAAAGTCGATCGCCATTGAATCGATTCGACTGGTGAGTAAAAGTGGCGGCAAGTCTGGAGACTATGAAAATGTAGAGGCATAAGTTTCATGCCGAAAGAGGGATGCAGCATTCAAAAAGCTGCACTTATGATTAAAATAGGCACTGAACTACTAATTTCAAGTGAAAAACTATGCCTCCTCGTTGGCCCCGCAAACCCGATCGCAACGATCCAGAGTACCGTCGGTTAGATGACAGGATGAATTTTGCTATCCACGTCGGTCTTTTTTCTGCTACCAATTCAGGTTTGTGGTTTGTTCACAATTTGCAAAAGGCTGATTGGCCTTGGGCAATTTCGGTAACGGGTGGATGGGCTCTAGTAGTTTTGGCCCACGCGATTTACCATTTTGCGATCGCCGATTATTCGCCCCTCACCAAAGATTCTGGCTGAAGGCAGTTGTCGGCGATTTGTTAAGTCTTTTGATGGATAACAAATAACTTTTGGCTTTTTTGATATGGCTAATACTACACAGGCGATCGAATCCTTAGCAGCCGAAATCGGCGAAAATGTCTACATTGACATTGCCAAGTGGCATTTGTATCTCAATGACGCCCACCTGCATACCGTTGTTGCCCAACAACTTTATTCAATGCTGGAAGATGGCAATTTAGATGCTGACAAAGTTGGACAAGTTTTGCAAGGAATTCCAGTCAAATTGGGCGGCGGCAAGCGGGAAGTGCCGCTGGCAGATTTGATTCCGATGCAGTGTCAAGTTCAGTTGATGGATGTGCTTGAAGAATTTCAGCGGAAGATGTAGTAAAGGGCGGGTTTTGTACGCAGATTGTGGGTTTTGTGCCTGGTAGTTCGCCCTTAACCCGCCCCGATAATTTTATTTATTTGCGAAAACGCCCCCGAATGCGATCGACAAACATATCAACTTCCGGCAACTTCATCTGACTGACAAACAGGGCAAAAACTCCTAACCCTACAAAACTTGCCACACTCAACTGCACTAATTGAATTACCAAACCTTCAGTACCCAAAACTCTTTGACAGGCTTGCAGAGTAGCCAAGGTAACGAAAGCAGTTAAACAACTGCCAGAAGTCAACCCCAGAAAAGGCAAACTCCACTCCCCCCAAGGCAGGCCGCCCAGCTTTTTATCTAATAAGTACAAAAGCATAACCATCGAAATAAGATTCACTCCCACCGTCGCCAAAACTAATCCGGGCGCGCCAAAAGCTCCTACTAACAAATAATCCAGCAGTCCGTTCAAAAAGATATTGATAATACTGACGCGAAAAGGAGTTTCTCCGTCTCCCAAAGCGTAAAATACCCGTACCACAACGTCGCGACCCAAATACACAAACATTCCTATACTGTAAGCCATCAAGATCGGCGTGACAAACTCCGAGGCTGACCGATCGAAAGCATAGCGTTCGTAAACCACGCGGACGATCGGCCCGGCAAGTGTTGCCATTAAAGCGCTCAGCGGCAGCATTGTCAGGGCAGTCAAAATTAAAGATTGACGAATTCTATCTTTTAATTCCGGCCAATCTTTTGGTTCGGTGAGGCGAGAAAATATCGGCAAAAATGGCACTAAAATTACATTAGAAATGATGCCTAAAGGCGTCATAACTAACAAGCCGCTGTAACCCATCGCAGAGGCAGCTTGAGGGATGTAGGATGCAAAAAATAGGTCAGTATAGACATTAATTTGCAGCATTCCTGATGATAAGGTAGCAGGAACCATCACCTTAATTACTTCTTGCACTCCCGGCCGTTTAAAATTAAACCGCAAGCGCAATGTTCCCAAGCCGGCGCGCCACTGCGCCACCAGTTGCACCAACCACTGCAAAACTGCACCCGCTAAAGTTCCCCAAGCTAACACTAAGCCGCCAATTAATGCGTATTCCGGCTGAATAATTTTGTCTCCGAGTTGCAGTGCCAGAATCCCCAAACCGCCGACAAGTGCAACGCTGGAAAATAAAGGACTAATCGAAGGCAACCAGTACATATCGGCGGCGTTGAGAGTACCGAAACCAATGCCGATTAAGCCTGAAAGTAAGGCCATCGGCGCCATAATCCGAAATTGCTGGACGGCAATTGCTTTAATTTGTAAACCTTCTACTGTTCTATTTAATCCAGGTGCCACCAAATCTATCAGCGGATCGGCAAAAATAATTAAAGCGATCGTCACCAACAGCAACAAGCCCCCGACTAAGGTGGTGATAGTCTCGACTAAGGGCGCTGCTTCTTTTTTATCCCGGCGGGCTAAAACACTGACTATGGCGCTGTGAAATGGCCCGTTAATCCCTCCCAGCAAAATAAATAAGAAACCAGGGATGACGTAGGCGTAGTTGTAGGCATCGACGGCGACGCCGACTCCAAAGGCTGCGGCGATCGCAATTTGGCGCACCAATCCAAAGACTTTGCTAATTAGAGTGGCGACTGCCACAATGCCGGCAATCCCTGCGAGGGAACGAGAGGGCTTCTGTAATTGGGACACAAATGGTTACAAACGCTAATGCTAAAAGGATTCACTTATTTTAATCGCGAATCGGGAGAATCATATCATAAAACTTCTAGGGGGAATTGCGCTTATACCAATTTTATCGATCTTACTGACTTGCGTAAATTCAATAATAGATCGGGACTATTCGTCCTAACTACCAACCGCCGTCTCGTGCTATCATGCGTTAATCTCAAATCTCAAACCTACAATTTACAATCTAAAAGTGATAAAACAAATGAGTTGGTAAAAGCCGAGAAATAACATATAGTTGATAACTGATGACTGATTGTGTGACTTCCCAGACTTATTTCAAAACTTCGGAACCAGGTATTCGGTTAGAGGTAAAATCGCCAATCGCCAATCAAAAATCGCCAATCATCAAAAACCGCCCATCTAAAATTGCAAATCTAAAATCTAAAATCTAAAATCTAAAATCGAATGACTGGCTTAATTTACAAATATCCTCCTCTTTTACCCGGAATTCTCATCAAACGTTACAAGCGATTTTTTGCCGAAATTGAACTAGATTCGGGAGAAATAATCACGGCGCACTGTCCGAATACTGGCCCGATGACTGGTGTTTACATTCCGGGCAATCCAGTGCTAGTATCTCCCAGCGACAATCCTAAACGCAAGTTAGCTTATACTTGGGAATTAATTAAAGTTTGCGACACTGTGCCAACTTGGGTGGGAGTTAATACTGGGCTGCCAAATCGAGTAGTTAAATTAGCTTTGGAATTGAAATTGTTTCCCGAGTTGGGCAATTACAGTTTAATTCAACCGGAGGTTGTTTACGGCACCGATCAAAAAAGTAGAGTGGATTTTTGGCTAACTGGTGAGGAAAAACCGATTTTTCTGGAAGTGAAAAATACAACTTGGGTAAAAGAGGAGTTGGCTCTATTTCCGGATACAGTGACGGAGAGGGGACAGAAACATTTGCGGGAATTGATGGAAGTGGTGCGACAGGGTTCGAGGGCTGTAATGCTGTATTTTATCAATCGCGGAGATTGTACTGATTTTGCTCCGGGGGATAGTGCCGATCGCCTTTACGGAGAATTGTTCAGACAGGCTATGAGTGAAGGTGTCGAAGTTTTGCCTTGCCGGTTTGACGTGACGCCAGAAGGCATTCGCTATTTGGGGTTAGCAAAACTGGATCTACTAACCCCTAAATGATTGATTAGTTTAAATTGCCCGCATTTGTCGATCGATCTCGACACTAGCCACGCCCGGTACGCTCTTTAGTTCTTCTAGCTTCGACTGAGAAACTTCTCCAGTAACGATACCAATCACAGGCAGCACCTGCTCCACTTTCATTCCCGCCGATTCTAAGGCAGCGACAATCGATGGAATTACCGATATGTTTCGATCGTCAACAGTTACTATGATGTGCTGTACTTGTTCGTCAGACATATTTAGCATCCTTTGGAGTAAATCCATTGCGCTATTGTAAATTGTCTTCAGTTAGATCCCCGCAGGCTTAAAGTGCTGCGGGGATTTGGGTATTCTGCATTACGGAGCTTGTACTAAACCGCTTCCGACACGAGTATTCGGCAACGGTAGCGCCATAGCATAGGAAGTCAGCAATTGCCAAAGTTCAGCACCTCGTTTACCAGTCGATTCGGCATACAGGGCCGCGATGCCAGCTACGTGAGGTGTAGCCATGCTAGTGCCGTTCCAGGCATCATAACGACCTTTATCCACAGGCAGTGATGAGTATACTTTCACTCCAGGAGCGGCGATATCGACTTTAGTTCCTCGAACTAGGTCAGAGGTAGCCGAGAAGTCAGGCACTTGGACGCAGTTATCGACGGCTGCAACAGCCATAATCGAGAGGCTATTGGCTGGTTGTCCAACGGTTCTGGTTGGTCCGTGGTTGCCTGCGGCTGCCACGATCAGACACCCATTTTGCAGTGCCCGACGGCCGACTGTTTCGTAAGCAGTAGAGGGGTTTGGATTGGTGTTTCCTAATGACATCGAGATCACTTGACACCCGTTGGCGATCGCCCATTCCATCCCAGCCAGAATCCATGTACCAGCGCCACTACCGGCATTGCTCAACACTTTACCGACATAAATGGTCGATTTGTGAGCGATCCCGTACCTGCGGCCGTTCTGATCTTTGAACCCGCAGGCTGTCCCGATGCAGTGGGTACCGTGACCGAACCCATCTTGTACGTCCTCCCCAGGCACGAAAGATTGCGACACGATCGATCGACCCGCGAAGTCGGGATGTTGGAGATCCATCCCCGTATCCAGCACCGCAACTTTCATTCCACTACCAGTCAACAGAGAGTTCATCACCTTCGTTGCCTTCAGACCCCAAGTAGACTCGCTATCATCAGAAAAACATTGTTGGGCTCTGATTTCTGCTGCTTCTGTAGTAGTGGCTTTCTCGTACAGGTTATTCACCGCATCGCGATAGGCCCGCAGGTAGTCTGCCGACAAACCATCGCCAATGGCGTAGAAAGTGCGCTCTGGTTCGATCGCCAGAATAGCCGAATCCTCTCCCGCTGAGGTCATGATGCTGCTGAAACCCCCTTCGTCTAACGAGACGACGGCAACGCCGAGAGTGGGAAACACCGCTCCCCCTGCTGCTGCAATTTGGCTCAAGTCTAGAGCAGAGTCGGGGAAATCGGCAGCATTTGCCAGTCCTCTGATACCAGTTTGGTCGCTCAGGAGGTCTAATCCTTCTGTCACTGCATCTTCGCGGAAAGTAATAATGTAACGCCCTGTTGTTTCATCGGCTTGGGCAGTTGCTGGGAGGGGAAAACTAGGTTGTTCAGACATAAATACCTCTGATTTAGAGTTGGATAATGCGTTGAGTGCGATAATAGATTTATTGAATTCCAAGGCTGTGACTTGTGAGGAAACAGGGGTGCATCTCACTTTTGCGAATGTGTCAAAAAAGAGTTAAAATGAAAAAGCTAGTAAAATCGTCAAATAAAGATGAGGTAAATAAAATGACACCCTCAGACCAACAACAACTAAAAGCCCACTTAAAAGCGGTAGCAAAAATTCTTTACAGAAATACAGAGCCAACTGAGTTAAAAACTTTTGAAAGTATAGAAAAAGCAGTCCGTCAGAAAATGTTATCAGAGGTTGGTCCAGAAATAGGTAGCTTTTTTTTTCAGCAGTATCAGGAATTCAAACAGGAAAACCCCGAAAAATAAAATCAATAATCGGATCGCTCGACATTACAGATAATCAGGCAAAATATTTTGGCTTAAAAGCTTACAGTCAATTTAGTCCCCTGATGGAAAATTGCTGTCTTTTAATCAGTGCTAACGAATCTTATCAAATGGCAGAAAAAGATTTGGAAAAATTTACTGGGATCAAAATTTCTCACAGTACATTACAAAGATTAGTCAAAAGACAAGAATTGGAATTGCCTACATCTCAACAAGGAGTCAAAGAAATTACATTGGATGGCGGTAAAGTCAGACTACGCAACGCAACCAAGGGCGAGAGCTGTTACTGGAAAGACTATAAAGCCGTGTGTTTAGATAATATTTATGCGGGAGCGTTTTTTCAAAATAATCAAGATTTAATTGATTGGACTAATAGCCAAAAATTACTACATCCTATGTATTGCCTCGGAGATGGCCATGCCGGAATTTGGAACATATTTAAAGAAATTGGAGACAATGAACAAAGACAAGAAATCTTAGATTGGTATCATCTGAAAGAAAATCTCTACAAGGTAGGGGGTTCAATAAAACGATTGAAATTAGCCGAAAATATGTTATGGCAAGGCAAAGTTGATGAAGTTATAAATTTATTTAAAGACTTTAAAGGTCAAGCATTTAAAACGTTTTGCAATTATTTAGATACCCATCGCTGCCGAATAGTAAATTACCAATACTACAAAGAAGAATCCATAAGTTCGATTGGTTCTGGAACAGTGGAATCAACAATAAAACGCATTGGATTAAGGGTAAAAATATCGGGAGCGCAATGGAATATTGAGAACGTTTCCTCTATGCTTGCTCTTCGCTGTGCTTATCTCAACGGTCAACTTTCAATTTGATGTATGTGCCAAAGTGAGATGCACCCGGAAACAGCCTTGTATTTAATCCGTGCTTCTAAGGGTTGAATACGAAATAGTCAACATAGAGCCGAATCGGGCTTCCCCACTCGATGTTGACCCAAATACTTACAACACCGTTGCTAGGGGCAACGTTATGGACTGTATATCGAGCAGCACCGATAAACTTTCCAGCAGCGGGAGCAGGAGGTACACCTTCACCAATAGCAACGAAGACGAGAGAGTTGGGTGCGATCAAGCCCCAATTGAGAGGCAAGATGTGCTGTCCATTGAGGTTTCCCCAGTCATGGCGATAACGGTAGCCATTACCGAAAAATGCTGCGGCCGAAGCTCCTTCTTGAGACATACCAAATTGACGCACCTCTTCAAGGTTAGCCTCTTGGTTTTTCTGAGTTGTTGGAAGCTGTAGCATCGAAGTCGATGCCGGAAATTCTGTTGTAGAAGACATAGTTTATTTCCTTGTTGTTGAACAACGTTAATGGGAAGTAGTTTCTAGCTATCTGCTGAAGCTAGATAACTGCTTTCGATCTAATAATCATCCAAATTTATTGGGAGAACAATACGACGATCCGCGTATAGGATGAGGAAGATATTGCAACTACTTACGTAACTGTTACGATTCCTGTTGGGATTGATTTGTCAAGTTAAATTTAGAATAAAAATTTAACTTGACAACGCCACTCAGATTTATGCTGTCAAATTCAGCGTGAAATTGTCGTAACTGTTAATATCAAGCAACCGGAAGCCGACATTAGTTGCTTGGCTGCTGCTTGTCCACTCACACCAGTCAAATGCTTGTGGAGGGACAGGCCTCACGTAAGGCCCTGACCAATTTGCTCCGTTATCAGCCTCGGCATAGTAGCAGTAGTAGCGATTCAGACTACGCAAACTCCCCCCATACACCACTTTGCATTCGCCAGGATTGAGCCGCCACCAACCTTTTTTTGCCCAATTCCCACCATCGGGGCAGTTGGGACGATAGTACATAATAGCTACCCAAACACCATGTGTATACTTGTTGCAAATTGTGAGCATATTCCACCTCTTACAATGAGTAATTGTCAATGAATACGGTTCTATGTCCCTTTGGTAGAACGGGTAAATTCCGGTAAAACTTCTTTGTTTTTCACAGAGAACATCGATGATGCACGTAGGGTGTGAAGCAATGTTTGATTTTCGATGCCCGGTTTAGCATCTGATTGACCTTCGCGAGCTGTCGCATCTTGTTTCAGGACACCGACATCAACAAAATCGACTGTTGCATCTTCTTGGCTTTTTTGAGGTAAAACTTCTTTGTTTTCCACTGAGAAGATTGATGATGCGCGTAGCGTATGAAGCAAGGTTTCAGTTTCGATACCCGGTTTAGCATCTGATTGACCTTCGCGAACTGCCTCATCCTGTTTCTGAACACCGACATCGACAAAATCGACCGTTGCGTCTACATTATTGGTTTCCATTTTTACCTCCGTAGTGGAATTTTTTGGGGAACAGGTTACAGACTCCCTATAGCGTTCGATCTAATAATCATCAAAATTTATTTCGAGAGCAATACGACGATCCGCGTATAGAATTATGAAGACAGTGCAACAAATTTTGCCTGTTTTTGGCATAGCTTTTTCTCACAAGACTGTGGCGTGCAAAATCCGGCCGGAAACCCCAGCGCCAAACCTTGCGTTTATGGCGTGGGGTTTCCGGTGAAGCAGCTAGTTACAAACAGATAATCGTGCCGCTCTTAGAAACACACTTCCAATTCGTGAAAGGAGTCGTCCGATAACAAGCCTGTGCTTTATAAGTCAGACAGTTACCTTGCAAACACACTTCAATTGATGCCTTCGCTAACAGGATATTGCCTTGAAGCGTCTGGCACTTATTGAGACCTATATTGGCACAGGCTACCTCAAGTCCTGCCAGTTTCAGGCAGACTTTAAAACCATCGCTCACTTTGGAATAACAAATTGCGATCGGTCCAATGATGCTAAAGCAACCGGAGAGGGCTTCATGAAGCTCTAAAGTGGCTGCCATCTGCTCATTTGCTCTCGTAACTTGCGTCATACCTTCTGGACTAACCAAGGTGGCTAGTCCTTCCCCATCTAGGAATTCCAACGGATCGTGGTCGAGTTCTATCAATTCATGGTTTGCCATAATCTTGCCGCCTTCATTTAGGTTTGAGTTGTTGTCAATTAGACTCTTCAGGCAAACAGCAACTACGGTGACGCTGTTTGCTTTCTTTGTGTATGCTGTAATTTTCTTCAACATCAACTCGGGCAACAATACGACGATCTGCGTATAGGATTATGAAGAGATTGCAACAAATTACTTGGGCAGCAGCCCCAACTTTTCCAGAGCAACCATCACAGCAGCCGTCCGGGTTTGTACGCTTAGTTTCTCGTAAAGATGCTCCAGATGTTTTCGGACTGTTCCTTCGCTGCAACCGAGCACTTTAGCGATTCCTGCATTGCTTTTATCTTTGGTAATCCAGAAAAGAACCTCTGCCTCGCGTTTGGTGAGTCCTAGCGATTCCAGGGTCGAAATAGAGAATGATTGCAGTTCTTCTTCCTCCAACAGCAAGAGATATTGCTCTCCAATGGGATCGGGAATCAGACGGACGATCAACTGTCTGCCTGCTTGTTGAATGTACAATGGTAAACAGCTAGATGGAATATTGCCGTTGAATGTGAGTCGCGATATCTGTTGCTTGAACCAATGTTGTAATAGTTCTGGCAATGAGTGTGGGGCGCGGGATAAAAAATACTGATTCAACAGTTGTTCGGCGCGTTGAGTCATGAATTGCACCTGCCCTGCAATCTCCACAACTATCGCCCCTACCCGATCCAAGATTTGCTTGACTAATACCTTAATGAAATTATCTGACTCTTTGTTAGTGCGATCGCCTAAAACTTCGATAGTATAATGGTGATAGCAATTATCGTAAGTTTTGACCTCAGCTTTTGCTGCTGGGAATTTATCAATACCTTCAGATGTCAAAATAATTGCGCGCTGACGCTTTGGTGTCTGTGAATTCATGGGAAGTATCTCCATTGGCATACAGAGTGAGAATGGCGAAACCAGATACCCTTGCGGTGGGGGTATCTAGCTCATTTCACTCTTGTTGATGTCTACAACTGTAGAAATGCACTCTGCGATTTTTTGACAGTCCCTGATTTAAATTGTTTTTCTTAAGTAATCACTAACTAATAACACTCGCTAGCTGTTAGTTACCAGTCGCATAATCGAGTGACTTGCATAAATTTTATTTTTGTGTTAAAGGCAGTAGAGGATATTGTATAGATGAGCGAGCTGCGAAAACTAAAGTGACAGTCAATCGATTTTAGATTTTATATTTTAGATTTTAGATTGAAGAAAGCGACCCCACGGATTTATGCGGGGGCTTGTACCCTGGTTATTTTCGGTCAGAACAAAATTTTACTATTAAATCGGCAAAATATAAATTTCTACATGGGAGGCGATCGCGCTTTTTGGAAAAACGCGATCGCTTGCAACACCTAGCCCTGTAAAAAACCCTTAGCTAGGCGTTTCTTAATTTTGACTGCCAACAACCCCAATCCAGCAACAATTGTGGCAGCAATGCTGCTGGGTTCCGGCACGGCTTCGGCAATACTGAGAGAATTGATGCCCAAAGCGCGTGAAGCGAAGCTATCCCGTTCCCCGCAGGGGTTCCCGAAGGGTAGGGAATCGCCCTCCAAACTGCTATAGACGAGTCGCGAAATGTTAGCAGCATCGCTGCGAACTCCGAGAAATTGCGCTGAATTATCCAGGGCTAATGAGGAGGTTCCTTGGGTTGAAAAACTGCCTAACAAATTATTATTACTGTCAAAGGCCCAGATCGATGCAGTGAATAAAAAAGTATCATCTACCGCTATTTGCGTCCCGGCAGCCGCTACCGGGCGATCGAAGGTAATCGTCAGCGGGCCAGGGTTTCCTGCTGCTGGCGGCGGGGCTGGTATAGACAAACCGGATTTAGTATAATAACTACAGAGTAATGAAATCGCTAGCGCTGAGAATACCCGGGGTAATATTGTTAAGCTTCGCCAACAATTGATTGGTGTCCGTCACAGTAATCAAAGTCTGATTGTTGCTGGAAGTAATACTGAGTTGATTAAAACTCAAACCAGAATTCAACCCAATTAAATCCTCTCCCTTATGGAAATCATTAATGATGTCGCTACCCACACTTTGATTGAGGAAAAACACATCATTTCCCGAACCACCAGTCAAAGTATCGTCCCCAACATCCCCGGAAAGGAAATCGGCACCGCTGCCACCGCTGAGAATATCATTACCTTTTCCGCCATAAAGCGTATCGTTACCGATGTCGCCGCAAAGCACATCGTTTTCATTGCCGCCCAACAGCAAGTCGTTGCCCTCACCGCCATCGAGACTGTCGTTTTCTTTGCCGCCGTACAGGGTATCATTTCCCAATAAGCCAAAAATCAGGTCTGCACCTTCATTGCCAAAGGCAATATCGTTGCCATTTCCAGCATTAATTGTGTCATTTCCTAAGTTGCCTAAAATGTAGTCGTCTCCATCTTCACCCAGCAAGATATCGTCATCTTTGCCGCCGAAAATGCTGTCGTTGCCAACACCGCCGGCAACTGTATCATTGCCTAAATCTCCCCTCAACAAGTCGTCGCCCTCACCACCAACCACAGTGTCATTATCCTTGCCAGCGTAGATGGTATCGTTGCCAGCGCCGCCAGAGATGAAATCGCTGCCTTCATTGCCGAAGAGTGAGTCGTTATCTGCGCCGCCGTCAATGTTGTCATTGCCGCCCATGCCGTAGAGAGTATCGTTGCCGGCAAGTCCGTTAATTGACTCGTTGATGACACCGCCCATGATGAAATCGGTACCCTCGCCGCCGTTGATAGTTTGTTGGACGGGGTTGGGGGTGATGGTGGCAGAGTTTAATTCCGGGGCGCTGACTGCATCGAATAAGCAATCATCTGCAATCGGTGTTGGAGTTGGAGTGGGCGCGGGCGCGGGCGTGGGCGCGGGCGTGGGAGTGGGAGTCGGAGTCGGAGTGGGAGTGGGAGTTGGAGTCGGAGTCGGAGTGGGAGTCGGCGTGGGAGTCGGAGTTGGAGTCGGAGTCGGCGTGGGAGTCGGAGTCGGAGTCGGAGTCGGCGTGGGAGTCGGAGTCGGCGTGGGAGTCGGAGTCGGAGTCGGAGTCGGCGTGACTGTAGGGTTAAATTCATAAGCGCCAATATCAACGATCGCACTTCCGTTATTATCACCATCTTGAGGGCGACTCACACCGCGCTGATCTGTCGCCGGCGCGCCCGCACCAGTACCCGTATCAATTGCCGGACTTCCTATCAGCAGGGGCAGCACGAAAGCGCCGTTAATATTTTGCAAAGGGCCGAGTAAGGGGTCTGCGATCTTAATACTTGCCGTAACATTACTATCATTAGGATCTCCCACCGTCAGTTTAGCGGGAAATTGAAGATTGTTTCCCCCATCGATGAGTTCCCGTCCAGTGTGCTGCCTAGTTTTAAAAGAGTTACTTGCCGTATTCCTATCAAAAATCGAATTCTTGACAGTAATTGGCGATTTCACCGGATCGTTAAAATTAGCAATACCTCCCGAAAATTCAGCGGTATTTTTAGCAAAAGTCGAATTGACGATGTTAGTCGAAAATGAATCTCTGTTAGCGACAACCATTGCTCCGCCCTGCTTAGCAGCGCTGTTGCCGGAAAATGTACTGTTGACAATGCTGATATTTCCATTCCCTCCTGACCACAAACCGCCCCCATTATCTTCAGCTTGGTTATTAGCAAAAGTGGAGTTTGTTACAGTAAGATCCACATTACCGTGACGAATTGCGCCTCCAGAACCTCCAACTCCTGCTAGATCCTTAACAGCTTTATTGTTAACAAATGTGCTATTTTCCAAAACTATCTTATCTTGAAGATAGCCAAATAAAAATCCCGCTCCTCCTTCTCTGGCTCCGATATTGCCATCAAAAATGCTGTTGCGGATAGCAATAGTTCCGGCAACGGGGCCGGGGGTTGCATTCGGCCCCGAAGCATTAGCGCCATCGACGTAAACTGCCCCGCCAACGCCTTTTTCTGTGCGGTTGCCTGTGAATTTAGAGTTTTCGATCGTCATGCTGCCCAACAGGTTATTAACAGCCCCGCCGTAGCTGCCTTTGTTGTTGGTAAAGTCGCTATCTCTGATAGTCAGAACACCGCCGCTTTTAGTGGCGATCGCGCCGCCACCGCGTTCGGTATTATCCGCTAGCGAACCGTCATTGCCGCTAAACTTGCTGTTAATTACAGTCGTCGTGCTGCGGAAACCCGTGTAAATGCCGCCACCAAAACCGGCCACATTATTATTGACTTGGCAATTTTCTAAAGTTAAAGTGCTGCTACCTCCTGTTTGAATGCCACCACCGGCGCTAGTTGCCTCATTATTCGGATCGGTTCCAGAAACTTTGCCGTTGGCAACAATCAGGTTTTTTAGAGTAACATTTGTTGCACCTTCTGTGCGGATTACCCGCGAAGCATTGTTGCCGCTGATGGTTAAATTCGCTGCACCAACTGCATCAATTGTCAAGTTTTTGTTGATGACAAGTTGACCGGAAGTGAGAGTAATTGTTTGGCTGGCAAGTGTGGAGGCAAATTCAATGGTATCGCCGGCTGCTGCGGAGGCGATCGCATCTCTCAATGAACCCGGCCCGCTATCATTACTGTTAGTAACGGTAATAGTTGCTAAAGTCCCTTGATAATCCGCCATTGCCTCTGGAGTCAAGGCTAGCGGTGCTTCAATATCACCCTTGGCAAATTCCAAATTCCAGTTACCACCGCGGCCAGTGCGATCGCTAGATGCCGCAATATCAGCCCCGGTTAACTCGCCCAGGCGATCGACAAAATCGCTTCCCGAACCCGCCGCAACATCGCAACCGTAAAGCACAATATCTGCTTTGTCGCTTAGCGCATTTCGCCACTGTTGCAACTGGCTTTCATATTGCGGTAAATTATCCGAATTCAAGGTTGCAGAACCTAGCTGCAAGCTGCCAGAATTGCCGTGAGAAAAAACGTGAACTTCGTCTACAGTTTCCCCCGCAGCAGAAATTGTTTGCAGTTTCGCAGTGATTTGCTCGACTCCGTTGCCATTTTTATCTAAAATGACGATCTCTGCACCGGGAAGCACGCCACCGGCAAGAGTTTGATAGTCATCTAAGTCGGAATCAATGAAGACAATAGATTTAGAACCAGCCTTGCGGAGAACAGATTGTGAATCCATGTTGGTGGCAAAAGTTGAACTCATTTCGCATACCCATCAGAATGTTTACTATTTGCTGGTAGATTCACCTTGAAAGCAGAAAGCTAGAGATGCAGAAGGCAGCAGGCAGAATTAAAACCTCGGCGATCTATCGGGAGATTAAAATTTAGAGAAAAAGTTTAATTTTATCCCTAAGTGAAATCCGACACTTGTCTCCCTAATCACCTTAAGCTGTGTTAAAATTGCGATTTTTTTTAGCCATTAACGGTAGCAGAGGATGTAATGTAAATATTCCGGCACTGGGAACCTCTCTATGTAGATTTGCCCTGCACAGCCTTAGCGAGATAAGTAGTGCATCAAACCATTTTAAAGCCTTGGTCAGGGAAAATTCCGAAAAGATTTTCTGGGACTCCGAATTACTGACAATTGCTCTAGCTAGTACCTGATACATTCACATTAGAGAAAACCAGGAAAATTGCTTCATAATTTGATTAATTTAACTTTTTTCTACCTCGCTAAAAGTTCCCAAAAATCTGAATTTTAGTGGTTGAGAAAGCTGGATTTATTCGGGCGCTGCGTATGGCTAGCCAGCTCAGGAGTGCAAGAGACGGATGTGCCTCATTCTAGGTGTGGGCGATCGGCAATAAACAAGATTTATTACCGATCGCTTTTGAAAAGAATCAGATCGAGCGATCCTCTTCGTTGGCGTAGCCCCCGGCGGGCTGCGCGAACGTCATCCACCAAATTTCAGGAGTTTGAGAGCTTTTTTCACCACTTCTAAGCGGGCTGGCTGCTGATGGCGCACCCTACCCCAGGCAGTTAGATTGTTACCTGAGTGAAATCGCTAGCAGTGAGAATACCGGGCGTAATACCGTTAAGCTTCGCCAACAATTGATTGGTGTCCGTCACAGTAATCAAAGTCTGATTGTTGCTGGAAGTAATACTGAGTTGATTAAAACTCAAACCAGAATTCAACCCAATTAAATCCTCTCCCTTATGGAAATCATTAATGATGTCGCTACCCACACTTTGATTGAGGAAAAACACATCATTTCCCGAACCACCAGTCAAAGTATCGTCCCCAACATCCCCGGAAAGGAAATCGGCACCGCTGCCACCGCTGAGAATATCATTACCTTTGCCAGCGTACAGGGTATCGTTACCGATGTCGCCGCAAAGCACATCATTTTCATTGCCGCCCAACAGCAAGTCGTTGCCCTCACCGCCATCGAGACTGTCGTTTTCTTTGCCGCCGTACAGGGTATCATTTCCCAATAAGCCAAAAATCAGGTCTGCACCTTCATTGCCAAAGGCAATATCGTTGCCGTTTCCAGCATTAATTGTGTCATTTCCTAAGTTTCCTAAAATGTAGTCGTCGCCATCTTCACCCAGCAAGATATCGTCATCTTTGCCGCCGAAAATGCTGTCGTTGCCAACGCCACCGGCAACTGTATCATTGCCTAAATCTCCCCTTAAAAAATCGCTGCCATCGGCGCCAACAAGAGTGTCATTATCTTTGCCGCCGTAGATGGTATCGTTGCCAGCGCCGCCAGAGATGAAATCGCTGCCTTCATTGCCGAAGAGTGAGTCGTTATCTGCGCCGCCGTCAATGTTGTCATTGCCGCCCATGCCGTAGAGAGTATCGTTGCCGGCAAGTCCGTTAATTGACTCGTTGATGACACTGCCCATGATGAAATCGCTATCCTCGCCGCCGTTGATAGTTTGTTGGACGGGGTTGGGGGTGATGGTGGCAGGATCTAGTTGCGGGGCGTTGAGGCTATGGAGTAGGCAATCATCTACGGCCGGAGTTGGAGTCGGCGCGGGAGTTGGTGTCGGCGCCGGAGTCGGCGCAGGTGTGGGAGTCGGTGCGGGAGTTGGTGTCGGCGCCGGAGTCGGCGCAGGTGTGGGAGTCGGTGCGGGTGTGGGTGTCGGAGTTGGAGTGGGTTCGGGCGTGGGTGTCGGAGTCGGCGCGGGCGTCGGAGTCGGCGCCGGAGTCGGCGCAGGTGTGGGAGTCGGTGCGGGTGTGGGTGTCGGAGTCTCAGTTGGAGTCGGCGCAGGTGTGGGAGTCGGTGCGGGTGTGGGTGTCGGAGTCTCAGTTGGAGTCGGCGCAGGTGTGGGAGTTGGCGCCGGAGTCGGTGCGGGAGTTGGAGTCGGCGCGGGCGTCGGTGTGGGAGTTGGAGTCGGTGCGGGAGTTGGAGTCGGCGCGGGCGTCGGTGTGGGAGTTGGAGTCGGCGCGGGAGTTGGAGTCGGCGCGGGCGTCGGTGTGGGAGTTGGAGTCGGTGCGGGAGTTGGAGTCGGCGCGGGCGTCGGTGTGGGAGTCGGAGTCGGCGCGGGAGTTGGAGTCGGTGCGGGAGTTGGAGTCGGCACCGGGACGACACTACCTCCCAATTCAAAAGAGCCGCTGTCCACGATCGCACCTGGAATGCTGTCGCCATCTTGAGGGCGAGTCACGCCGCGCTGATCCGTAGCGGGTGCGCCGGTGGCAATCCCTTTATCAATTGCCGGACTTCCTATCAGCAGCGGCCTGACTAAAGCGCCGTTGAGGTTTTGCAAAGGGCCGAGTAAGGGGTCTGCGATCGTCACACTTGTCGTCACCTTGGTATCGGTGTTAATCACCGGCCACTGAAAATTCCCTCCTAGATCGCTATATTGGGCGGTGACGTGTTGCTGAATGCCCCAAGGGTTTCCTCCGTTAGCCGCTGTATTGTTGGAAAGAATCGTGTTTTTGAGGGTGACATTATTGGCATCGGCGAAGATACCTCCACCAACCCAGCCTGCAGAATTATCGGCGATCGTCGTGTTGAGAATGGTTGTGGGTGCACCAAGAGTCATTGCACCGCCGAGTTTGTTGAAATCACCAACAGCAAACGCCGTGGAATTGCCAGAAAACGTACTGTTAGTAATCGTCGTAGGGGCATTTCGCATCCACAGCCCGCCACCTTGATTATTGGCTTTGTTGCCAGCAAAGGTGGTGTTGGCAATGGTCAATCCCTTGTTGGTGCTGTCGCTCAAAATCGTTACCCCACCACCATTTCCAGGATTTCCACCATTGGGGCTGCCTGTGAGCGCCATAACTTCGTTATTTTGGAAGGTGGTTTTTTCCAAAATTACATTGTCTTGGCTGCCGGTGAACAGATAAGCTGCGCCTCCTTCACCTTGACCTTTATTGTTCTGAAATACGCTATTGGTAATCTTGATTGTGCCGGAAGCTTCGCTCGGATTGCTGGCCCTGTCTGTGTAAATAGCGCCACCGTTACCCCTTAAACCAGGATTCTCTTGGCCTGTGGCGTAAGAGGCTGCGGTAGTGTCGTTGCCGATGAATCGGGAGTTGTCAATTGTCAGCTTACCTTGAAGGCTGTTAATTGCCCCGCCGTTAATTCCTTTGTTGTTGGTGAATTCGCTGTTGGTGACTGTAATAGTTTTGAAACTCAAAAAGCCGATCGCACCTGCACCGCGTTCATCGTTAGCTGCGGTGGCTGCGTTGCCGTTGAATTTACTGTTGGTAACAGTCAGGGTATTGTTGAAATTACCGAAAATTGCGCCGCCACCTTTATCGGCGACGTTGTTGTTGAACTGAACATTGTCTACTGTCAGGTTTACTTCGTCGGTTGTGCCGATCGCGCCACCTCGATCGGTAGTTTTGCCGTTAGTAATAATGAGGTTTTTGACAGCAAAAGTGGTAGCAGTCGCAACGTTGGCATTGACAAAAAAGGCGCGCGATGCGTTGTTGCCGCTGATGGTTAAACCGGGTGCAGCGGCGCCGTCAATGGTGATATTTTTGCCAACGGGAATATCGAGTTGACCGCTGGTGAGGGTAATAGTTTGGCTGGCTAAACCTGGAGCGAAGGTAATTGTATCGCCGGCAACAGCGGTGGCGATTGCGGCCCTTAATGAACCCGGCCCGCTATCGCTATTGTTGGTTACTGCGATCGTAGCTAAATCACCTTGGTAACTTGCCATAGCCTCTGGCTGCAAGGCTAAGGGAGTTTCAATTGGGCCCTTAGCAAATTCTAAATTCCAGTCGCCGTCACGGCCGGTTGTGTTGGTAGATGCCGCAACGTCAGCCCCGGTTAATTGACTGAATCGATCCACGAAATTAGCACCTGTACCGCTTGCTACATCGCAGCCGTACAGCATGATGTCTGCTTCTGGGGCTAGTGAAGTTTGCCACGAGTCCAACTGGCTTTTGTATTGCTCTATGTTATCTGAACCCAGAGCGGTATTGCCTAATTGTAGGCTGCCAGAACTGCCGTGAGAAATAATGTGAACCGAGTCTATCGCCCCCTTAGTAGAGGCGTATTTTTCCATCTCCGAGGTGATTTGTTCGATGCCGTTTTTGGTGCGATCGAGTATTACTACCTGCTGTCCCGGCAGCACTCCCGCTGTAATTGACTCGTAATCTTTCACGCCGGCGTCAATGAAGACTAAAGAGCGCACTGGCCGTTTTTCCAAAGAAGATTGTGAGTTAAATTGAGCGATCGTAGAACTCATATTGGATACTCCATTTAGGGCATTATTAGTAGATACACCCCGGAGTAATTTCATCAGGATTATTTGATTATACCTTAACACGAAATTGAGATATGGTGCACTTTTACGAATATTTTTAGGAATTTATTTTGACCCGCATTTCCCAGTTATCTATTTACCATAAGGGAAATTATGACCTCTACCGCTGGGAATATATCCAAACATTTATCTCGCCTCTTCAAATAAATCAATCTAGGTTGTACTAGCAAATTTTTGCGACATTATTTGGCTAACAGTAGCCTGATTTCAGGTAGTCGCAAATGGTGGAGGTAATTTCCCCCACAATAACTCCTCTTAATTATATTGAGTAGTTTTTATTTGATTGTGATATTTTACGTATAGGCACAAGGCACTACAGTTTACCTAGGTGTATTTCATCCAAGGTCAAACTGAATTATGTAGATTTTGAAGAATTATATATGCTTTGAAGCTGCTAGGTTTGCGATACACCCAAATACTGATTGCCAGGAGGTTTTGTCGCATTTACTAACAGTCAAAACGGTCTAATATTAAGTGGAACCCCTCGTTAGGAATCAATTGACTTATGGGCTGGTACGGACACTTTGAGGACTGTCCACCTCACTACAAACGTGATTCAAATGATTCAGCGCGAATTGATATGATTGCAGATTGAGTCAGCTCAAATCGTTGATTGCGATCGCGCCTGCCTCCCTAATTAAAACTGCATTCGGGCCCAGTCGCCCTCGGTACGTTCCATATCCTCCATTAAATCACCAGAAAACGAGCGAGAAGCCCCGGGCTACCGACATGGGGAGGAAAGCGGCTGCGACTTCAGTCGCCTTGAATTAAAATCCATAGGAATAGCCATCTTTTTTGTGAATAGGTTTGCAATATTTATGACTAATTCCTGCTACTCTTCCCTTCATTGTGGCGATGTCGAACGAACCGGATGCACGGCAAAGGATTCGTCCTACATAAGAACCGACTTTCTTGCCTGCGGTGACTGTCGCGCCAACGATATCGCCAGTTTGAAAACCCAAATGGATCTGCTTTTTTGATCTATGTCGAATTGGGAAGCCAAACCGATCCGTGCCACACATTTGTCGAGTACCGTGTCCTGCTGCTTTTATTAGGAGCGGTTGAGAAGTCAGCACCTTTAATTCTTCAACTCTGCCTACGCAAGCAGCATCTAACCAGTGGGATTTAGGTAGCTGCAAACGAGTGCGATTGAATTTTGTCAAGCCACCACTGCCAGTAGAAACTGGTAAGCCAGTCATACCGAGTCGGTTAAATAACGCCCAGCGAGTTGAATTAACTACTGCTGCGTCTTTTAAAGGACGTTTTGCTTGAGATAGAATCTTTTTCAAGACATCTGGCTTCTTAGAGAGGAATTGCTCAATGTCTTGAGTTCCTTTCTTGACATTGCATTTTTCACAGGCAAGGCAAAGATTAGAAATACGATTAGATCCGCCTTTGGCTTTGGGATGAATGTGTTCGACTTGTAGCGGCGTATCCGTAACTCCACAATACGCGCACTTTCTCTCCCATTTATTCAGCAAATATTCGCGGACTTCGTAACCACATAAAACGCCTTGCTGATACTCCAGTCCACTAATCTCTGGATTTTCTAGTTGTTGTAAGTCGAATCGCACAAGTTCTTGAGCAATAGAACTAATGGGGGCGACTTTCATCAATCTAGTTACCCATGTCAGGATTGTTTCAACACGATGTTGTAGGCTTGGAGCCAGCCATCCTTGAGAGCGAGTTCTATTTAGAAATCTTGCTTTTCGATAACGAGTATGACGATTTCTCCTGCCTCTACGCAGTGAACGGCGAGACTCCAAACTGGCTTTAATTGATTGACCTCGGTGAGCTAGTTGTGCACCAAAGATTACCTCCTCTCCTTGCACTAATGCGATTCCCGTGGTTGTGGAGCCAGGGTCTAATTTAAGAGTGATTGGTTTTTGGGGTGCTGTTACCTCTACTTTGAGGTCGGGTAAGAGGGCATACGTCGCCGTATCCCTCTCCCCAACGAACCGGACGTGACACTTTCGCATCATCCGGCTCTGGCATTCTTGGACTCCGAGGTTATTTAGTACCATGAACTTTCCTGTGACAAATTTGGTGAAGGTGTATAAGATTGTCGATTTCATCTGTGCCTCCCTTTGTCACTTCAGTTATGTGGTGAGTGTGGATTTGTTCTCCGTTTAGCAGGTAGTCTCCGCATTCAGTGCATCTCCAGTGCTGGAATTGAGCCACTTTGTAGAGCTTCGAGCCTTTAGCCCATACGCTACTACCCAGTTTTGATTGGCGTTTCTTCCAGTAATCTACTTTGGTTGAGTCATCTGGACTAGCTGCGCCTTCAACCTTTGTATGTCTCAGGATTGGGATGTCACTTACATCTTTGAGATAAAGTCTCTTTCTTTTTCCTGTTCTATCCTTAGTGTCGGCAAAGAATGTCCAGTGGTCATTTCCCAGTACGGTAAAGTATTTGTTCTTGACCCTTTTGAGATGTTTCTGGTGGTGTCGTCTTTTACACCATTGCCATAGCATTTGTACAATTCTATGGTTGAATGTAGCGAAGATTTCCTTGCTGGAGCAGTGCCTGTAATAGTTCGCCCATCCTCTTAGTATAGGGTTTAGATGTTTGATGACTTCTTCCGGTTTTACCGTTTTGTGTCTTTTGAGCCATCCTCTAATTTCTCTGAGTTTGGCAATCATCTTATCCTTTTGAGGTTTGCAGAGCGTGGTTCCATCTGAGTAGCTTCGGATTGTAAAACCGAGGAAGTTGAACCCATTTCGCTTATTGACGATGTTGGTTTTTTCTTCGTTCAGTTCTAGTCCTCGCTTTTTCAGCCATTCCTTGATTTCAGGCAGAACGGCTTCCAAGTCTTCCTTTGTTTCGGCTGTGACAAGGAAATCATCGGCATATCTGATGTACCCAAATCTAGGATAATACCTGTTTGTGTAGTAGGTTTTGCCTTTGTATTCCCCACTCTTGCTCTGTTTGACTTTCTGGTGGTTGGATAATACTTCTCCTTCCAGTCCGTCTAGGGCGATGTTAGCCAGAAGTGGGCTAATGATGCCGCCTTGGGGAGTGCCTGTTTCTGTTGGGTTAAACTTGTTAGCCTCCACGTAACCTGCTTTTAGCCACTGTTTAATTAGCTCTTTGCTAGGAATTTCTCCGAGAGCATTGAGTATGTATTCGTGGCTGATGTGGTCAAATGCTCCTTTAATATCTGCGTCTAGAACCCATTCATCGCCTCCTTTTCGTAATCGGGTATGAACTTGTTCTATCGCATCGTGACAGCTTCGCCCTGGTCGAAAGCCATAGCTGTTGGCTTCAAATCTAGCTTCCCAACTCGGCTCCAGTGCGTTTTTGACCACTGCTTGCATCACTCTATCTTTGAGAGTTGGTATCCCCAAAGGACGCTTTTTACCATTTGCTTTTGGAATGTATATCCTTTTAGCAGGTTTTGCTTTCCAAGGGTTCAGCTTCAGGATTTCGTGTATTAGTTGGATTCTCATCTGAGGGTTGAGAGCAAGTTGGTTATCCACGCCTGCTGTTTTCTTCCCTTGGTTAGTTTGAGTGACCCGTCTAACTGCAAGTAGCAGGTTGGACTTACTTTTTAACATGAGTGAAGTAAGGCTCCTGACCTTATTCCACTCATTCCTCTGAGTCGCACGATAAATTCTCTGTCTGAGATTTCTCACCACCTTTGTAGCAGCTTTCCAATTAAGGTCTGCCCATTTCTCAGGTAATGCGTCTGTTCCGATTTCGTTACCGAATCTATCTTTCACAGAAGTTTGATTTCCTTACGTTGGTTTATCGTTAAACACCTGCCAGAATTTGGCTTCCTTTCAGTTGGAGCAAATCTTGAACTCCTATCTGTGGCATTACCCACAGCATTCGCTTTTTCTGGCATCCTTTACCCTCTAAGTATTCTGCTTTCCTTACGGTTGGCTTACTCAGACTTCGACCTGTACTGAGAACCTATAGGGCTTTCCGCAGTTCTATGTGTTTGAGATTCGTCACGGGTCGGGTTCCATCTCTACTCCGGCGGGATTATATTTCGTCGAACTAGAGAATCATCAACTCTAGTTCTACCCACTTACCTTTTGGTGAGAGTGTTTCAGCCTTATTTCACTCTTTATTCATCACGAAGTGTGCAAACGATGGTTACTGGTGATTAACCCTTTCGTGCTTCCCCTTGCTCCTTTCCAACTTAGGCTGTTAGATTAGGCTACTTTCGTGGTCTGCATTCCATTAGGTTCATTATTTACTACTAACGTGACCGGGGTATCGTGACCCTTTTACGTGGGGACAACGGGACGAAATCCGTTGGGAGAGAAGGCTCTCCACTCAGAACACGTAGCTTAACTACGTCGCGCAATGAGTGTGAATGGATACCTTTTAAAAACAGCAGCTTTGCCAGTGGTTAGCAATTTGCGAGCCAATCCTGGACGAATTGGATTGAGCGGTCGTTTGTGGATATCAAGTAGAAAAACGAAATTAGACACAAAGTCCTCCATTGCTGGGTAAAGTTCGCTTCGAGAATGTTTCATGAGCTTGTTATGCCAAAAGCACTGGTTTAACCCCGCCCGAGCCTGTTTAACTTTTAGCGATAGAGCGGAAAACTAGCGTCGCATTCTCCGGTATCATGACTCAAAAAACGTAGGTCTAATCCTGTCTCTGGTAAGGTTCGGGCTTTCTTCTTGCACCGCTCGGAACGAGCCGGACTTCCCAAAAGCCTCCGCTTTTAAGCGTGGGGTTCCTTACTCTCCTTAATTAGCAAACAGTCGATCGCGCCCACCGCCGTTGCTGAGTGGATCGCTATCTCGATCGGCATAACAGGAACCAAGTCCCCTGTTTTTACTCAGGCAACTGTGCGATTTTGGCAATTGACTTTTGTATGGTTCTAGGTAATCTGAACTGAGGATAACAAAGCCTAATTGCAGTTGGTTTGAGCGGTTGTCAGAAGTTGTGCGAACTTTGTCAATCTCTCCAAGGATAGAGGCATATTTTTGAAGTGCCGAAGTAATTTTCTCAATGCAGTCAGATGCCCCAGCCAAAATTCTGGAAACAAAATATCCACCTTCATTAATACTGGAGTCCTGGACTACAAAGCTTTTGGATTGGGGATTTGCGTATTCCCAGGCGCGAGTCGTTTCCCTTAAAGAAGTCAACATATTCCGTCCTCCAAAAGTGTGTTTAGCGGTAGATACAGCCTTGGAGTCAGAGCTTCTGAAACTGCCAGCGACCTTGTTTATTTCGCCCATTCTTATTTAACCTATCTATTAGTTTCCCCTATTTCTGCTGCACTGCCATCCGCGATCGCACGGAATTTATATTCTGCGTGTTTTCCCTGACTTCCGGCAAACGCGCAATTACCCATCGATCCGATATCCTATCCGTGATACCACTTTCAAAAAAGAATCCAACTGTCAGCCCGTGCTTCAAACCTCGATAGTCTTGAGCCATTCCCCCATCTAAAATCTAAAATCTAAAAGGGTATGACAGTTAGTAGATGGGCCTCGCAACTGCACCGCTCAAGATTCTGTGGAAGATGGCGGTTTTTTCCCTGCATTGCGAATATTAATAATCTTGTTGAGCGCCTCAAACCAAAAACCAGCCCCCATAGAAATAGCTAGCCCGCTCAATATCCAACCAAACAATTTGGAAATCAAAGCCGGCCACAATAAATTCCCCTGCTTATCTCGTTCTAAGCTGTTCTGTTCGCTCCATCCAAAAGGCAGGGCTACCCGATCCAAAGCTCGATCGACATCCTGTTGAACTTTTGTCAGACTGGTTAAATTATTTGATTTAGTCTTAGCATTGTTTGCCACCAACTGCTCAGCATACAAATTAACAGTCGATCGCAACATCGAATCCTTCGACAACCGATTAATAATATTAATGGTATCAGCATTAGCAGCGACAGCGATCGCAGTTCCGAGCAAAATCGCTACCCCTCTGGCATTCCGCTTGTAAACACCAGAAGCACGCTCCATCGATTGGTCAAACCAAATTTCAATTTCTTTCTGAAACCGCTGCAACTGCTCTTGAGTATCTCCGCCGCCTTTTTCAGCGCGCTGCGCTAAAATATAAAGGCTGCGTTTCAAAGATTCTGGCATACTGTCCAAGGTTTCTTGAATTTGTTGATAAATCGCACTCTCCTCTTTGATATCCATAATTTCTGCTACCGGATCTTGACTTTTTTTAACACTATTTAACAGATTGCTGAAACTCGGTTGCAGTTGCCCCAGCAGCGCCGCCCGCTCAATCTTGCTGTCAAAACGAGCCTTCACAATTGCCATCTGCCTCTGAAATTCTCTCCCTCCTAGCTCGGTTTCTGGTAGATAAACCTGAGAATCCTTAATATAAAATCCTAGTTTTTCCGACATTCTATCTAAGCTGTTGTTCAAACTTGCTAAATTGTTTTGATAATCTTCAACAACTCGATTGAACTCCGCAGTCAGCCACCTAAATTCTTGCTCGATAATCGGTTTAGTAGCATCCGGCAAACTCAGATTTTGTCCAATCTGTTGAATTTGTGCTAATTGTAAATCTTGAAATCTTTCCAATCGGGTTTTAGAGATAGAGCTGAGCAAACTAGAAACCTTTAAAGTCTCCAAAAGGCTAGCCGAAAAACACTCGGCTGGAATATAAGAAGGCCCGCTGGATTTATTGCCGAAAACATTTTTAGTACCCGTAACTCCGTGGTACAAATCCCCCAGGCGGTGCGTAACATAGCGGAATCCCTCTGACAAAAGCCCTTTCGCTCCCTGATTCAAATCCTCGATCATCGGATTGGCGTAAATCGAATGAGCCAACTGTCCGACTCGCTTAAATTGCAGGGGATCTTTTGCGCCTTCGCTGCCGCCAGAAATCAGCACTTCGATCGACTTCTTTAAATGTTCCGCCCGCCACTGCAAAACAGTAGCAATCAGTTCCTGAATTTCCGAAGCTAGCAAGCTTAAAGTCAGGTAGATAAATACTAAGCCAATGATAATATCTATAATTACAGGCAAGTTCATGGTATTTTCCTAGTCGCAAATAACTGCTGTCTAAGTTTACCTTCAGTTTGGGACGCTCAAAACTCTCTTAACTTATGTCAGAAATCTTTCCATTCCTTGGCCGCCAACCGAAAAATCGCTGGAATGACAGCTTGACAGACAAAGTGTGGATGCTGGCTTTTCTGTTGGCGGCAGTGCTGATTTTCGGGCTGAATCTGGGCGGCGCGGCTTTGCGGGATTGGGATGAAGGCATTGCAGCGCAGGTAAGTCGGGAAATTTGGCGCGGCAACTTAAATTGGCTGTATCCGACGATCGACTCAATGCCTTATTTCAACAAACCGCCGCTGGTACACTGGCTGATCGGGCTGTGTTTTGCAGCAGGCGGTGTCAGCGAATTGACGGCGAGGTTGGTACCGGCGATGCTGACAGCCACTTCAGTGCCCTTGCTTTACGCCATTGGCAGGGAGTTGTTTCCTCGGCGTTCGATCGCCATTTTTTCTGCCCTCGTTTATCTGACGCTGTTACCGGTGGTGCGGCACGGACGTTTGGCAATGTTGGATGGGGCGGTTTTGTGTTTTTTGCTGGTGGCGATGTGGTGTTTGCTACGATCGCGCCGGGATTTGCGCTACGCTTTGGGCGCGGGGATTGGGTTCGGACTCATTTGCCTGACTAAGGGCGTCATGTTGGGGCTGCTGCTGGGTGCTATCGGCTGTATTTTTTTGGTTTGGGATACCCCGCGACTCCTCACTTCTGGGTATCTGTGGGGCGGATTGGCGATCGGAACATTGCCAGTAGCTGCTTGGTATTTTGCCCAATGGCTGCACTACGGCCAATATTTCATCCACGCTAATTTAGTTAACGAATCTTTCCGGCGCATTTCGGAACCTGTAAGCAGTCACCGAGGCCCGCCTTGGTATTATCTTTTAGAAATTTTAAAATTAGCTTGGCCGTGGCAGTTATTTTGGCTGCAAGGGCTGCGTCTGAGTTGGGAAAATCGCAGTTTTCCCGGGCCAAAATTAGTATTGGTTTGGACTGGAGTATATCTGCTGGCTATTTCTGTGATGACTACTAAATTGCCCTGGTATGTGTTGCCAATTTATCCAGCTTTTGCTCTTGCCGTTGGCAGTTATCTCGCTGAAGTTTGGGAGCAACTGTGGCTGCCGCCAGAGCCCATTAAAGAGGAAGCAGAAGAACGTTTTGATGCTATTTCTTTGTTGCCTCATCCCGCGATTTTGGCAGTGCTGGGTGTAGTTGGTGTTGTCGGCTGCATTTACTTCAGTGGCTTAGTGCAAATTGGGAAATATTTTGTGCCTCCCGATCGAGATTTGCAGTTAATGCTGATGTTTGTAGGTTTGACAATGACAATGGCGGCCGTGTTGCTGCACCGCAAAGATCGGCAGTTTATATTAGTTTTAATTTGGGGAACTTACCTGACGCTGTTGGTATTGGTGGCTTCAGATAACTGGGTTTGGGAACTAGCAGAGGATTATCCGGTTAAGCCGATCGCCGAAATTGTCCGCACAGGAACTCCGGCCGGTCAACAGGTGTTTACTTCTCACCGCTTGGGCCGTCCATCGCTGAATTTTTACAGTGAACGCCAAGTTATTGTCGCCGACGCGCCGACGCTCAAACAGAAATGGCAAACTCTTCCTCAACCTTATTTTCTGTTAGAAAAACCTGTTTTAAAACATTTAGGTTTGCAGAATGCTGAGGTTGTCAAAACAGCGGACGATTGGGTTTTGGTAACTAAAAAGTAAGCGTGTTTGCCCAAATTACCGTAGGGGCGGGTTCACCAACCATAATCGCTTCAGACCAAAAATCTCGAAAACCCGCCCCCACTTGGGCGGCAAATCCGAATCTACATTTTTGGGATGCAATCGCATATCAGATAAATCTAGGCGATCGGCTGGGTGCGGACGAGTTTACCAACAATTCATACGATAAACCAACAATCTCAAAAACCCCCCTACACAAACTCAACCTTAAAAAGCTTACCCAAAAATGTTACACTAAACAAAAGCCTCAGTTAAATGCTCTCTAATAGAACTATGCAACTTACTGAACAACGATACTACTCGATCGAGGAATATCTAGCACTAGAAGAAGCTGCTGACTACAAAAGCGAATACATTGATGGTGAAATATTTCCTATGGCCGGTGGCTCTACAAATCACAATCAAATAGCGCTCAACTTCAGTACAGAACTAAATTTTGCGTTCAAAAAACTAGACTATCGAGTTTTCATGAGCGATGTCCGCTTGTGGATACCCAAGAAGCGCATCTATACTTATCCCGATGTGATGGTAGTATGTGGGAAGCCGGAGTATTATAATAACCGCACCGATACGATTACCAATTCCAGAGTAATTATTGAGGTTTTGTCAGCTTCAACTAAAGGATACGATCGCAGCAAAAAGTTTGAGGCATACCGCACGATTCCCACTCTTGAAGAATACTTATTGATCGACCAAAATCGGAGATATATCGAACATTTTTCTAAGACGGATGATAAGCGATGGTCGTTTGCTGAGTACAATGAATCGGATGAGACGATCGCGCTTGCTTCAGTATCCTTTGAAATTGCTGTGGCAGATATATATAATAAAGTGAATTTTGAACAAGTAGATCGAGAAATTGCACCTGAAAAATGATTGTAGGGGCGGGTTTCACCAACCATCTGTGCCACTAATTAAGAAAATAAATAAACCCGCCCTGCCCGACAAAAATCTCGATAGCCCGCAATTATTGTAGGGGCGGGTTCGCCAACCATTTTTGCCACTAATTGAGAAAATAAATAAACCCGCCCTGCCCAACGACAAATCCGAATCAATATTCTTTGCATTCGATCGCACATCAGGTTAATCTACGTTATTGGTTGGGTGGGGGCGGGTTTATCTAGATTGTCTGCTGGTATTAAATATTATTCGTAAAACCCGCCCCTACCGCCTGTGTTTTTGGGAAAAAGATTATGAAATACGATCGCAACAAACACCACCGCCACTCAATTCGCCTGCCTGGATATGATTATAGGACTCCCGGTGCGTATTTTCTCACTATTTGCAGTTGGCAGCGTGAATGTTTATTCGGCGAAGTCATTGATAATACAATGCAATTGAGTCCCTATGGTAAAACAGTTTTATTCAATTGGAGCATTCTTCCCAAACGTTATCAAAATGTGGCATTAGATAATTTTATTGTGATGCCAAATCACGTCCACGGGATTATTGTTTTGAAAGACAGCCCAGAAATAAATTATACAGAATCGGATAAATTGGCGCTGAGAAAATCAAAAATCCATCCTTTATCGGAAATTGTGCGGGGTATGAAAACATCTTCAGCGGGGCGAATTAACCAAATGCGATATTTGACTGGCGTATCAGTTTGGCAACGAGGTTATTACGAACATATCATCCGCAATGAAGAATCATTAGTTGCTATTCGGGAATACATCATTAATAATCCTTTGTCGTGGGCAAAAGATGAATTATATCCTCATAATTCAGTCAAAATTAATGAATCTAGCCCACTGTCGATCGAATGTAATGGCAAATCTTATCTACAGTCGATCGTACTATAACATTGTTTCGATAGCCTGTAGGGGCGGGTTTCACCAACCATTTACGTCAGAAACCAACAATATAATAAACCCGCCCCCACCCAACGACTGAGAATAGTTATATTTTGCCCCGATTGTGGGGCTTTTTTTGTGCTTTTTAATTGTTCGCCACTCGGATTAATTGCAGAAATTTGAGTTGTAAAAGTTTGTCTTTGGAGTTTTCCAGAGGTTGAAAATTTAGAGCTTTTGGCACTACAGAAGGCTCTGATTTTTGAATTTCTGTTTGCGGTGTCGTGTGAAGTCGAAGCCTCCTTCGATTCCGCATTAATAGAAGACTTCGACACACTTTGTCTTAGCTATGTATTTCTAGCAAGTGACAAGTTAACTTGCTAGACAGTGCCGTAACCCTTCGGCTGGGGGATAGGACGATGCCTTAAGGACGTTCACTCTATGCGGTAGAGGCGTCCCCCAAAAGGCATCCCCCCAAAATTAGACTATTAGAAATCTAGTCTTTTGTCAACAGCTATTTATGGTTGCCCTTAAACTGTCGCATTAATAGAAGACTTCCACTAATTTTGTTTTAGCGTTTCCATTCAATTAGTTTCCCCAACGAGTGGGGAGCGGGGTGAAAATATGACAGAACTCCAGTGTCTCCTGTTTCCATTCAATTAGTTTCCCCAACGAGTGGGGAGTGTTTTGGGTGCGGTGCCGGTGGAGGGCCCGTGCAGTTCCTGTTTCCATTCAATTAGTTTCCCCAACGAGTGGGGAGCCTACCCTGGAAGAATTAAATTCGGAGCCGATGTACGAATCCCGAATAAAGTTTCCATTCAATTAGTTTCCCCAACGAGTGGGGAGTTGGAAAGCAAAGGAGGCTCAGATGAAACTGAATGAGTTTCCATTCAATTAGTTTCCCCAACGAGTGGGGAGCTCAAAAATCTTTAGAATCTTTTCTAAAATCTGATCGGTTTCCATTCAATTAGTTTCCCCAGCGAGTGGGGAGGGAAGCGTGCGGCAACGAGGAATTGTCGGACTTTCCGGTTTCCATTCAATTAGTTTCCCCAGCGAGTGGGGAGAATCAGCGAAAAAATTGAACCAGGAGAAACTCCTCTAGAAGGTTTCCATTCAATTAGTTTCCCCAGCGAGTGGGGAGTAGCAATGTAGAAATATACGAGCATTACCTTTTTGGTTTCCATTCAATTAGTTTCCCCAGCGAGTGGGGAGAATGATCACGATTGCTTTTACCCCAGCCTGTGCCCCCTCGGGTGTTTCCATTCAATTAGTTTCCCCAGCGAGTGGGGAGTCAATGTTTCGATATTATTGACACCGATACTTCTGGTTTCCATTCAATTAGTTTCCCCAGCGAGTGGGGAGGCTTCGATTTTTTGTTTTCCCACTTCTTTTTCTTTATTGTTTCCATTCAATTAGTTTCCCCAGCGAGTGGGGAGGGTTATAAAATTCCAGATTTTGGAGGAGTTTTATTTGTTTCCATTCAATTAGTTTCCCCAGCGAGTGGGGAGCACTTATCGCATTTTTACGACGAGTGGGGGTCTGGTTTCCATTCAATTAGTTTCCCCAGCGAGTGGGGAGTTTAGCTCAACTCGAAGAACTTCTCGCCTCCCATGGCGGTTTCCATTCAATTAGTTTCCCCAGCGAGTGGGGAGGATACTGTGTTAGTTGCCGCTAACCTGGCAAAGGTGCGTTTCCATTCAATTAGTTTCCCCAGCGAGTGGGGAGCTTATCATCCCAAAAGAAACAGCAAAAATTGTCATAGGTTTCCATTCAATTAGTTTCCCCAGCGAGTGGGGAGCTAAAACTGGCTCTCTGACATCTAGCTAGTTTTAATGTTTCCATTCAATTAGTTTCCCCAGCGAGTGGGGAGTTAATCCTGCTAGAATTAATACGAAAATAGTGGAGTTTCCATTCAATTAGTTTCCCCAGCGAGTGGGGAGACTAACATTTGTGATGGTTACAATACTTTCAAGTAGTTTCCATTCAATTAGTTTCCCCAGCGAGTGGGGAGAGTTCGCCGCAGAGACCATACCCAGAGAGGGATTCAGCCGTCAAATCGACGCACCGCTAAAATATAGCACAGGTAAACGATAAAAAGCATCGAACTATAAGCCTCAAACTCAATCCCTGCAAAGCATCGACGCACCTCAACCAAACCATAAGGGTTACACAAACAAAGGGAGGTGCGTCGATATGGGCTAGATTAGCCTCCCAAACTCAATAAAAAAGTGCTAACTTCAGCACATTTCGGCGAGTGGGGAGATGAGAGTGATAGTGCCCTTGAGGGTGGCTAGGGAAATGTTCCGGATTGTAGGTGCGCGGGATGTGATGTACATAGTTGGGCTATTTTGTGTTGAATATGGATGCTACAGTTTGGTTGTCGATGCACGCTGAAGGTAAAAATTTTAGTTAAGTCCCTTAGTCCGCCTGGGGTTTAAAACCTGGCGGAGTGGTGAATCTGTTGGAGATAGATAGTCGATTTTATGTTTGCAGTTCGTAACGGGCGAGCGCAGCTACCAATTCATCATGCACTTTCGCCATCAAACTTGCTGACTTTAACGAAACAAAGCTTTGCGGTGAAACAAAATTCAAACAGCCTAAAACCCTAGCTTCCCATTGTTCTCGACTATCAGTATTCCAAGCCTTGAACACATCTTTTTCCTGCAAGCCACGCAAAGAATGAAAAATAAAATTTCTTTCATCTATAGTATTAGCAGCCACTACTTTAATGTGAGAATCTTGATTCCATTTATTTTGATCGGATTTTTCAAGTAAAGTAAATAGTGATTTACCAAACAAGCCCACACTATTGTACTGCTCATTTTTATTGGCATTAAACCAAGACCGTAAATTTTGAGGCAGATTCACATCATGGATATATGCTGTACTTGGTTGATTGGGATTAGAGTATTTAATTTGTGGCTTATACTTGTCTAATGCCCATTCTTTGATCGATCCTTCCACAGCGCGAAAACTGTGAAATAGAGCCTCAACCGTGTTACCCTGTCTAAGACGGATAACTCCTAAATAAGCAGCCTCATAGCCAGTCCACCACCACTGATTCAAACGCTCCTTTGCAACATCTCCCCTAGCCTTGCCAAAATCTTCAAACTTAGCAAAATTCCACTGTACAGCCATTGCTAATAAATCACGGATTTCCAGCAATAGCGGATCGGAAGAATCTTTCCAGTAAGGTTTTAAAATGCGCTCTACTCCCAAATAGTCATAACGACTTAATAGCGCTTTTGCTTCTTGAACTTGCATCCCCTGTAAATAAGTAGAGCTTTCTATGAAATCACCCTTTTTGGCTAAATCTGGTTCATACTCGTTGCTAACCAAAAACTTGACTTTTTTACCAAACTTTGCTAAGGTTTCAAATTGAACTGCCGAAGAAATTGCCGGAGTTCCAGCTTGATGACTGACATAAAAGTTTGCACTTTTATCTAAATCCAAACTCGACAAAGCTTGTTGAACCAGAAACAGTGCTTTATTCCAACTATCTAACCCCTCATCTTTGGATTTAGGTTTCAATTCTAAGTAATCAATTGATTCAATTTTAGGAAATTTTTTCTTAAAATATTGCTCAAATATTGGTTTGAGCGTGCAAGTATCCTGCCAATAAGGACTTTTCTCTACTCTCCTATCTTCCTCATCAAAAACGGCTTTCTGATCGGTCATAATCAAGATTATTTGGTCAGGATTTGTTTTACCTTTCTCTAACAGCTTAGCCGAAAAAGCATCAAGAAGCGGAAAGTGCAAATCCTCATAATATTCATCTGTTAACTGGCTGCCATAAACCATCCCCATCGCTCTAGCTGGTACAATGAAAGGTTCGTCATCATCAGTATTCGGCGGTCGTGTAGGTACAAAACGGCGATCGTATAATTGACTTCTCACCTTTTTGAACAAACTACCCCAATTGTCATCAGTTTTGAGCTTGACATCGCTGCTGCCAGTTGTCACAATCCAGATATTCATAATTATTCCTCAGTTGGCCAAAGTTTGATAAAGTCGCTCTGATTCTGTAAAAACTCAAGAAAATCTTGAGTTTTGTCCGATTTATCTGGAAAAATGGTCAAAAGCTCTACATACTCTTGCCTTTTTTGTCTTAATTCTCCGTTTTTAGTTGTGAGATAGCGGGGATACATCCGGTGCCAAATGCGACCGATGTTATTTAGTTTTCCCGTCAAATCGCTTTGCTTAATAGACTGATTTTTTGAGTACGGCCCGTGAAACCATTTAATTGCTTCGCTGCTATGCTGATCCTCAGCGATTCTTCCCCAAACTTCCACTTTTTCGGGATGCCAGACTTCACGCCAAGCCATAACCTGATGACTAGGTTCTAAATGATTAACTGTTAACCATTCTATTGCTCTCTGCTGACCCTCTGCCAGAAATTTAGTAATATTGCTGAGGTCAGGATTAGCAGCCGTGACGTACAAATTTTTTGAACTTTCATTAAACTTCCAGTGGCAGCCGATCGCAGGTTTGTCATTTCTCTTAAAATACTCAGGGAAAAACAGGCTGTGATCGACCCGCCGCCACGACTTGCCAAAACCGCCAAGCAAGAGAGAAAATTTAATTAAATAAGTGACAAACTTTTTTAATTCCTTCTGCGGATACCTATTATTTAGATTCACAATGTCCAGTATTCCTGCCTGTAAAGCGTAAGTTGGCATGACTACCGGATTCCTCGTCGGATAATATTTGTGTTCACCAAAATCGAGTTCCTCAGCAGTAAAGTTAATCCCCAACTGCCCGATAATTGCCCCTGTATCATCGCGTGTTTCAACAATTCCTCCCCAAAGTTTTTTGGTTAACAGTTGTGCTGTATTGGCATCTGTGACCCCTGCCAACAACCGCAAAGTATGACCCCGCAGGGCAGCTTTAAACATATTGGGTCGAAATTCTGGGGTTCTATTCAGTAGTTGCGACGTTAATCCGCAGCCGCTCAAATTGACAGAAAGTAAGATGCGATCGGCGCTTTCTACCTCTGCCATGCGGCCGTAGCCTGCACTTACCCTAGAACCAATTCCGTGCCCTAAAGCTTTTTCCCAAATTTGCCAAATTTCTTCCCATTCTTGTTTTCCAAGCTGCTTGTTGCTGGAAATTCCAAATTGTAGTTTACACTGATAAAGCGAGATTTGCACGTTAGCGCTGGTGACGGCATTTTCCATCACTTGGCGCTTTTGCTGAGAGTGAACGACATCGACTAAACGCTCTTTTTCTCCCCAAGACATATCAGCGGGGAAGCCGCCGTGAAAGCGCAAAATTCCTGGTTTTGCACTACGCTGTCCGTCCTCTACAACCTCTCCCCCGCAGTATCCTTCTCGTTTTTCAGGAGGACACGATCGCCAAAAAGCCCCTTTCATGCTAGAACCAGGATAAAATGGCAAACCTTTCGCGCCAATTATGGGTCGAATGACGCCTTCATCTTGTCCACTGTTTGTAACTAAACGCCAGCTAATGGTGTATTGTTTTGTTTCTACTCCTTGCCCGAATTCAGGCATTTTTACGGGTGATTTAGTTCGACCTCGTTTGTAAAGGGGAACGCTTTCATCGGCGCTTTCGGGGACGGGAGGACAGCATTCTAACCACTGTTGCACCCATTCAGAAGCGGGACCAGCATCGCCGGCGTACTGAATTTTGCCCCTTCCTTCCAATTGAGAGCGAAACATCAAAGGAACGCGATCGCTATCACTCATCTTCTTCACCTCCATTATTGCCATTATTCTTAGTAGGCTTATAACGTTGAGTCCACCACACCATACTGTCACAAAGTTGAGTCAGCACAGCTATAGCTACTTTGCGCTGTTCTACAGGAAACTCCCACAATTTATTGGCCATAATTTTAATGGCTGCTGTATCGTCAGAACTGACATTATCATTGGGAATTTTAACACCCGCATTTGCCATAATTTTGACTAGCGCCTTCCAAGTATCCCGCCAATAATCAGCCTTATCTCGATCCTTGACTAACCGAAACTGTTCTCCCCAAAATCGCTCTAAACCGTAAGCAACTGCAACACGCATTTTGTATGCTTGATTGAGAGCGTCTTTTTTGTCACGATATTTGACAACTAAATCGTGAGCCTCTTGGTCTAATTTGTAAGATTCCCAAGCCATAAATTATACCTCCTTTAAGGTTAGATAGCAGTGACCGAAACCAATTGATTCTAAACCGCCGAGATAAATATCTGTGCCAGTAGACGCGCCAAAAGGTTGCCATGTCTCTTGGTTTTCCTTGAGGGCGATCGGAAATACTAAAATTGTGCCTTCTGGCAAAGCTTCTGTATTAAAAAAAGCTCCTTTTTTAGCCTTTTTTTCCTCTTTGTCTAAGGCAACTCGACTCTGACGATATAAGGCCATATCGTGAATCATGGCAATTTCATCGTCAGCCACAACAACGGCTGGCAATTCCTCTCCTAAAGGAAACCAAGCAGACAAATCCTGAGTTTTCTCAACAGTTAAAAAGCCAAAGTTAAAAAATAGCTTTGGTTTGCCATTTATGTCGAGAGCTTTTAAGGTTTGAGAACCTGTATAATTAGCTGGAGGTTTAGCGGATTTGAGAGATGTACCATCTTTTAGCTTGACATAATCTCCAGCAATTCGCTGATAGCGTTTCAGCAAACGAGGGCAAGTTACCCAAACAATTGGTTGACCGGGACAAAATACTGGCAACCACAGCAGCGAAGCATATTCAAACTTAACTACAGACTCAGTGGTACTGTCTGGTTTCCCAGATTCGGCTTCCTGACCGTACCATTTATTAGCTTCAGCTTCTCCCAGACTACGGCGGATTTCCGATCGCAATCTTCCCCGAATCGAACTACCGGGAATAATGCCAGTTTGAGTAAACTGGTCGCGGCAAATTAAGTTTAAGTTGCCGCTTTCTTCACCAGCCGTTGCTCCCACATGAACAGGAGCAAGGGTTTCAATAATACCGTAAGCTTTTTTGTACATTATTCAACTCCTTGAATTTCAATGGGCAAACACAAACCGCATCCAACTTGTTTCAGGCTAAAACCTTCTTTGGGAAACCAATTTTCGGGAAATTCCCACCAAGTTTTATCTAAAGGTTCTCTGAGAAGATAGACTGTTCCGGGAGGAACTGCATAGCGTCCCCGTCCCATTTGTCCTTTCGCGCGGTAGCGATAGGAAATGGGTTTATCTGTGAGCATCTCCGGTCGTTTTTGGGAAAAATATTCATTTTTGGGATAGCGGTATGAAAACTTGTTAGAGCCCCAAACTCCCGGTGTTATCAAAGCAAATGAGCGCTGAATTGGTTGGCGTAAAAGTTTGACAATTGGACTGTCCTCATCCAGTAAAACACTCTTGATTTCTACTAAATGATTTTCGCCACCAAAGCGATACCAACCATCTGCTAAAGGATGAGTTGAGAGATAAACTAGACAAAATTCATCATCCATCTGCACGGAATTTTCTAAAAACAAACCATCTTCTGCTAAAGTACAGCGTTCGTCATCTTTTGTTTTGGGGTGCAAGATAGGGACGTATTTCCAAGGAATATCGGCAACATCGTCATTTTTCTTAATAGCAGCAGTCTTATTTACCCAAGAATTAACGGTTTGCCAACTATACTCAGGATCTAAATCTTCTGATTCGCGATGCCATTTCCCCGATTTCATTTTCCATTCATCCACGCCTTTTTTAGAAATAATTTTGTGCCAAGGAATGGGGACGTAAAAGTATTCAGGAGCGTCTGATTTTGCCCAGAATGGGCCAGCGACACACAAATTATCACTAAGTTCTTTTGGAGAAATATAGGACTTAACTTTGTTGGTGCTGAAAAATAGACCAGAGAGAGTAGCTGCTTCTGGGGGGAATTTTGCCCCAGAACGTCCGACTAGATTTTCGGGCGATAAAAATCCGCCAGAACTCCCGTACATAAATCCTAAAGGACTTATAGTGATGAGATATTTGAACATAGCTGCCATCCCACATTTATTAGGTCACTAATCCAGTAAATAATTTGTTTGGATTGTTCTGGATTTGGGTAATCGCCGACGATGTGCTTCCAGTTTTTTTCTAAGTTCTTCTCGTCTTGAAAGTAAAGTTGAAAAATAGCTAAAGCTAATTCATCGTTGGGGCTGTTTTCCTGGGGATTAAAACTAATAGCATGACGATTTTTGAGATGAGCTAAATCTTTGTAAACATGACTCCAGTTCGGCTTTTGATACCAGCTTTTGCCGTCCCGGTCTTTGTATTGTTTGAGAATGTGCAAATAATCCCAAGGACAAGTCCACTGCACGTATTGACCGCTGTTAAAAACTACTCGAATTGTAACGCGATCGCGCCCCAAACTTTTCGCCCGTTTTTCGGCTTCTCGACAGTGTTGAAGAATATCTCGCTGCGGCACCCTATGACCAGCCCAAACAAAACCAACACTTAGGTTAATATCCTGTCCGTGCTTTTTCCATTCATCGGACAATCCCATTAACCATTCTAATGCCTCTATAGGTTCTGGGGGATTTTCGCGTTGGCTGCTGTAAATTACCCCAAGGAAGTCGTCACCGCCGGCATAAACAATCCGCCCTTGGTCTTTGGGGAAATTCTTGATAAAATTTTCTCCCCAAGCCCGCATGGCCTCGCTGAACTTGTTTAGACCTTCATCTCCTTCTTTTTGAGCAATTTCCTGAAGTTTTTTGCCAACTTTATCGCCATCTCCCATAAACCAACCAGTCCAGTGTTCTGGTTCACGAATAATGTCGCTAAATCCTGCTTCAAGCGGAGATATCCCAATGTTTCTGGCAATATCTTCGTCGCGAGTAACTAACCGCTTAACTAACTCAGGAATGCTCAATCTTTCATTAGGTGCAAGAAATTTTCCTTCGGGTTCGCCATCTGGCGGAAGATTTTCTAAGACACAGGAAAGACGTTGATAGAAATCCTTAAGTTCAGCTTTTTCTGTATGGGATAGCTGCCGCCCTGGTTCTCGATGTTCTAAACCTAAACGCGGCCAGGCGATCGCATCCGTGCCAGTCAAACTCGAACTGTCGCCAATCCAGTTAATTGCCGTCCAATCACGACGCAATTTGCGAGTTTCTAGATTCTTCATCGCAGATTCTATCGAATCTCCGTGTCCCCAAAATATCTCCCAAGTGTACAAACCCCATCGCATCCACTCTTGCTGCCAAAAGTATTCTTCTTTAGGAGGTACTTCTCGTTCTATCCAAACTCGACATTCATTTAATATTTCTTGCCATGACTTCTGAAGGGTATTTGTCACGTCATTCCTGGAAAATTCCCCTTTCCCTTTCAGAAGGATTCGATTGGGCATTCCTTTCTGGATGTTCGGGGAACCGGGAGAAATGACATTTAAACCTGATTTTTCGGCTTGCTGTACTAGCTTGTAACTCAGATAAGACAGAATCAGTGAAGCCCCAAATAAATCTCGGAGTTTGCGGGATTTCTCGATAAAACCTTGAACTGGCGCAAAACTAATCGCAGTGTATTCAGACATAGATTCAATTTGTAAGGCGGGCCATGCCCACCGGAGTGCTGCTGCGTCCCAAGTAGGCAACTGCTTAAGTCCGACTCAACTTACTATATCAGTCGAGCCTGCCTCAGCGCTCCAAATTCACAATATTTATCAAACTTATTGCGAAACCTACAGCTAGCTAAATAAAGCTTTTCAGACATTTATATATTTTTATGTCAATATTGTCTTTTACTTGACTTTTCCGTAAGTTACCCCATACACCCCTCATGGCAAAAAAACCGACCCCTCACCCCTATGCAGACAAACTGACGTTCGATCGCATCATGCTCCTCATCGCCACATTAGTAAACCATCCCGGAATCGGACACTCTGAAACCGAAACATCCGACACTAAATATCACGATGCCTTGCTAGAAGTTCAATCTCAATTACAGAAAATTGCCGCCGAATTCAACATCGAATTTCCGGAAAACTATCCCGCCACTCCCACAATTCGCAAAGACTTAGAAACTTTGCGTCACTACGGAATCCTCGACAAACGAATGTATCGCTTCGGCTACTATCTCGGTACCGGCGCAATGAATCGCGAAGAACTACTATTCGCATTTCAAGCAATAGCATCTCAAGCCAAATATCAGGGAAATCCCCAAGCCCGCAAAATTTGCGAAAAACTCACTAAACTGTTGCGCGGATTGGATATCGAGCTCAAAGGTCAATTGTTCTATCCCGTTCGCGAACAACTAAATCGTGCGATTATTTACACCGATCCTGTAGAAATGCTCGATCGCCAAGAATATCGCAATACCCTATTTCACAAACTAGATATCGTAGAAACAGCCATTGTTCGAGGCCAGGCGATCGAACTTTACCGTCAAGATGATTATTACGGTAAAGGCAAAGTCGGTTTCCGGCGAATTTGGCCCCTGCAACTGATCTATCACGATATCGCCTGGTACATGATTTGCGAATCTTGCGACAACGGGCATTTGAGCGTAGAACGGGTGAATCGCTTTAGTGACTGCTGCGAAATTATCGATGTAGAAGGGCGCGGTTTAGCCGTACAGGAACACCGTTTGAAAATCGCTCAAAAGTTGTTAAAAAACGGCTGGGGACTGTTCTTGGGTAAGCCAGAGCAACAGCAGGCAGAATTGCAGGGTCAACTGAAGTTAGAAAAAGTGAAAGTGCGATTTTTTGAGAAAGTAGTGGGATTTATATTAGAGGGCGATCGGCGGCATCCGCGACAAAAGATTAAAGAAGGCCCGAGGGATAGTTTTGGCAAAATGCTTTATGTGGATTATCAGATCGATTTGCCCGATCGCTCCTTGAACGAATTTAGTCTGTGGGTGAACAGATATATGGATAGCGCTCAAGTGCTTTCCCCGCCGAGTTTGGTAGAAAAACACCGACAAGCGGCCAGAGATTTAGCCGATCGCTACAGCTTGTAATCGTGGGGGCGGGTTTTATCAACCATCACTGTCTAAAACAAACCATCTCAAAAACCCGCCCCCACCGACTAAGAATAGTTAGTTAAGCTGTTGGGCCTCTAGATTCTATTTTTGGGCTGGCGGGACACCCCACAAGAAGTTCATCAAACTTAACTGTAAAATTTAGATGTGCCCGGGCCGATCACCTGTTAATTATTCTGTCCTTGTTTCGCTGTACTGCATTTCTATTTTTAACGCCGCTTCGACTCTTTGATATTCCGCCTCAAGCTGTTCTAAAAGCGCGCAGGCCGGATCGGGTAAAGGCTGGTTAGCATTTGTTCCCATGCGGCCCATGATTTCGAGTTCCTCGCACAGCTCAAACAAGCGAAAAGCACCGAGAGTACCGCTAATCGACTTTAAAGAGTGAGCCGATCGCCGCAAAGCCAGCGGATCGGCGTTGCACAGAGCCATAGAGATGCCTCGCAGCAGTTCGGGAGCTGTTTCGAGGTAAATCTCGATCGCCTCGTCCAAAGCTTCCACTTCTCGCAGTCCCTCTATAATCTTGGGACTCAAGGAATCGTGGCTGTGTGACAAAGCCCGATCGAGATTTGATGCAGCACAATCGACGACTGCGGGCGAATTGGGAATTGTCAGTTGTGGATTTCCCGCAACAGCCACATTCGATCGCACTTGTAATTCACTCGTTTCTTCGATCTGTTCCGCCGGGGCATCCAAACAAACGATCGGCTGCAGACGATCGAATGCGGAGTTCGATCGAGTTTTACAAGCGATCAAAGCTCGCACCAACTGCTCAATTGCGATCGGCTTGCTCAAATAGTCGTCCATCCCCGCAGCCATACACTCTTCGCGATCGCCCTGCATCGCATTTGCCGTCATCGCCACAATCCAAGGCCTCGTCGATTTTCGATTTTCGATTTTCGATTTTCGATTGTGAGATTCCTCAGTCGATTTTCGATTTTCGATTTTCGATTTTCGATTGTGAGATTCCTCGTCTGTCGATTTTCGATTTTCGATTTTTGATTTTCGATTGTGAGATTCCTCGTCTGTCGATTTTCGATTTTCGATTTTCGATTTTCGATTTGGAGATTGCTCATCTGTTGCGGAAACTTCTGATTCTCCCGTGTGATTTTCTAAAGTTAAATCTGCTGAAAATTGCTCGCGGATGCGGCGGGTAGTTTCGAGTCCGTCCATTTCCGGCATTTGCACATCCATCAGCACCACATCGTAAGGCTGGCGGCGCAAAGCTTCGAGCACTTCGATACCGTTTCCCGCCACATCCGCGCGATACCCCATCCGCTGTAAAATTTGCAAAGCCACCTTCTGATTCACCAAATGATCGTCCGCCAACAGAATCCGCAGGGGTAAGTTCTCGGCCAGCACGGGTATGGTTTGCAAGAAAGGCCCGCTGGTGCGCTGCCCTTTAAATTCAGTTGTCTGTTCTCCAAAAATATTGATTAAAACATTGTAAAGCTGAGATTGTTTGATGGGTTTATTCAAAAAAGCAGCAAAATCCATCTCCATAGCAGGAGAGTTAATTTCTTGCCTGCCGATCGAAGTTAGCATCACTAACGGCAACTTTTCGCAATCAGGATACTGGCGAATTTGCGCCGCTAAAGCCAACCCGTCCATTTCCGGCATTTGCATATCCAAAACTGCCAAGTCAAACATCTCTTTAGCAGCCAACCAATCTAAAGCCAAACGAGCCGAAGCTGAAGCCCTAGCTACCATTCCCCAAGACTGAGCTTGGAGAGTCAAAATTCTCCGGTTGGTAGCATTGTCATCGACAATTAACACTCTCTTGCCAGCTAATTCAGGTTGAGAATTGCTCAAGTTAACTGGTAAGGAACTGTTGCAGCCAGACACGATCGTACTAAAATAAAAAGTAGAGCCAACGGATTTCGTATTTTGGCCGATCGGCTTGTTGCTCAGTACAGATTTGGCATAGCCATTTTTTTCGGCAATTTCGCAAGATTCTGCCCATCCCAAATCTAAAACTGCCGATTTAAAATCTGCGGGAGGTTTGCCCGCCAGATTACCCATACTTTCCACCCACATCCGGCCGCCCATCATTTCGGCCAAACGCTTGCTAATTGCCAAACCCAATCCGGTACCGCCGTACTGCCGGCTCGTTGAAGAATCAACCTGGCTGAAAGATTTAAATAGCCGATCCATGCGATCGCTCGGAATGCCTATACCGGTATCTTTGACCGCAAATTGTATTTCGTATGCTGGGTTAATTGCTAGCGGTTCGCCAGCAATTAATGGCGGTTCTTTAGAGTTGGCCGCCGGCACTGAAATCTTTTTGGCCGTCACCGAAACCACCACTTCTCCCGCGTCGGTAAATTTAACAGCATTACTGAGCAAGTTGATTAAAATTTGCCTCAAGCGGGTGCTATCGCCGATCGCCGTTGCGGGTACTGTACGATCGATCAAGTAACCCACTTCCAGTTTTTTTTCTGCCGCCTTGGCAGCTACCAAGTCTAGAGATTCCTCAATGCAAGTGCGGATGTCAAACGGATGTTCCTCCAAGTCCAATTTGCCCGACTCAATTTTCGAGAAATCTAGAATATCGTTGATCAGCGTCAGCAAGGCATCGCCGCTGCTGCGGATAGTTTCTACAAAATCGCGCTGTTCGCGAGTTAAGGGGGTATCCAGCAGCAAACCGGTCATGCCGATGACTCCATTCATCGGAGTGCGAATTTCGTGGCTCATGGTGGCTAAAAACTCGCTTTTGGCTCTAGTAGCCGCCAGTGCTTGATCGCGAGCTTTTGCCAAATCTACGTCGGTTTGCTGGCGTTCGAGTTCGCTTCCCACCCACTGAGCCATCAGTTTCATCAACTCTCTGTCTACAGCTCGGAACGGTTCTGTCACAGGAGTCGGAGAAAAGAAGCACAGAGTGCCGTAAACTTCACCTGCCACCGTGACGGGAATGCCCATGTAAGCTTCGATGGGGAAAGCTCGATCGTCCGTGTTGAAGGACAAACCCGAAAATCGCACCGACTCAAAGTAAATCGGTTCTTTTGCCATTGCCGTAGCGACGCAGAAAGTTTTTTCCAGATCGTAGATTTGGTCTTTGACGATCGACCCGTCGGGACACTCCACAGCCCTTATTTGATAGTTGTCACCTTGAATGCAGGACAAAATTCCCACCGACAGCCCTAAATGCCGACATCCCATTGCCAGCAGTTCTTGGAGGCGCAAATCAAATGTAGAGAGGTGGTTGAGCGGGTCTGTACGGGGAGCCGAAGTCACTTGGTACAAAGCTTTGATTGCAGCTTCGCTTTCTCGCAGTTCTTGTTCTGTTTGTTTCCGCACGCTGATGTCGCGGGAAATGCCGATAATTTCTTGGACTTCGCCGGTTTGGGGATCGCCGATCGTGCGGCCGGTGGTTTCAAACCAAATGTATTTGCCGTCTTTGCGGCGGATGCGGTAGCTGACGGTGTAAGTAACTGGGAGCGCCAGGACTTTCCAGTGAGCTTTGGCAATGGTTTCTAAATCGTCGGGGTGAAAATAATCCTTGGGGACGCGGCCGATGAGTTCCGAAGGTTCGTATCCCAGCAAAGCCCGGCTCGCGGGCGAGACGTAAACAAACACGCCTTTGGGGTCGTGTCTGGTGATCATGTCGGTTGAGTTTTCGGCCATCAACCGATAGCGGTCTTCGCTTTCATTGCGTTCGACTTGAGAATTGCCCAATGCTTCTAGCATTCGGTTGATGCCGTCGGCCAAGCTTGCGAGTTCATCTGCTCCGGCCATATGAACTCTCAAGCTTGGGTCGCCGTTGGCTGCGATGTTGCTGACGCTGGTGCTCAAGGAAGCCAATCTCGCTAAGACTAATCTTTCTAGCAACAGCAGGGCGATGGCGCTAAATATTAAACCTACTGCCAGTATTGATAAGGTAAACAGCTCCAAGGTCGCCTGACCTTGGCCGTAGATGATGCGATCTGTCTCTACTCGCAGCAGCAACGCTAGGTTGCCGTGGATGTCGCGAATCAGGGCGTATCCTGCGACTAAGGTGTCGCTGAGTGGCTCGACTAAAATTTCTGCTGATTTGAGGTTGGAAATTTTGAGTTTGACATTTTCCAACTCCTGCCTAGAGCGAGCCATCGCCTTGGCGCTGTGCCCGAAGTAGTTCGCGGCTCCCACTTTAAAATCCAAACTCGGCAATCTAAAATCCACTGACAGGTGAGTCAGTTCTGAAAGCAAACCGATTTCGCTGCTGTCGAGGTAGCGTCCCAAGATCAGCGTCCCCCGCGACGGGCCTTGGGCGTTGCTGTTGAAGATGGGCTTGGAGGCAATCAGCAGCCTGGCTTCTGGCAGGGTGAGGACGCCTGTTTTGGCGGCCCGGCGATCGCCATCGACTGTCGGTGAGTCTAGTAGCGCCTCGATCAAGTGCTGTTTTAAGCTTTCGGGAATCGGGATTTCGGTTTGGGATTTAAGGTCGAAACCTTTGCTGAAGATCGTCTTACCGTTGGAGTCAAGCAGCACCAATAAGTTTAGTCTCAAGTAAATAAATGTCGAATCGACGAAATTTGACTTGACAAAATTTTTGTTCCGTGTTTCGACGAAAGAGTAAGTATCGTCCCACTCGGCGTAATCTTGGGCGCTGGTGTCTAAATTCGACAAGTCGTCATCTAATGCGTCCAAAGCCCGTGCGACATCCTGGCGGACGTACTGTGCCTCCAGGTTGTGAAAATCATGCAGCAAAATAGTTGATGCAGTGGCATAGAGAACCACAATCAGGCTGATCAGCGCTGCACCGATGATTAATAGTGTTTTTTTTCGGAGTTGCATGGCGTCGCCCTCCTCACGGTGCTACTAGGCAACTAGCCAGGAGAGGTTTGAGACGTAGATTGTTTAGCATGGGCGATCGCAGGACCTGCGTGTTTGGACTTTTCTAGGCTGACGAAAGCAAAGCCCTTGGTAGTTCCAAGGTATCCGGTATGTTGCCCCCCACAGCCAGTGTAGTATTTTCACAGCTTTAGTTCCATATTATGCACAACCTATGAACTACAAGTTATAACCTGACGATCGGCATCTTCAAAATAAACCGCCGATCGAACTCAAAATAGTTCGCGTTTGATACTGATGCAGCCAGGGCGGCGGGCGGGGGAGCATCTCAATGAAAGCAGCCCTCCGCTAGAAATAGGATTTAGGAGTCAGGAGTCAGAAGCCAGGAGAAAAGAGTCAGAAGTCAGAAGTCAGGAGCCAGAATCAGTGTTTTTACAAATATGAGATGCTCCCGCGGGCGGTTTGTAGAACAGGCGTGCTGGGTTGAGAACCCTAACTATTATTGTACCTAAAAAATATTGAGGAGACAGCGGACTGGCGCGTCGAGTTTTGCCTGCCAAAAGGATCTCATTTCAATAGCTGTTTTGATTTTTGTCGTTCTCTAGCAATCCTTGCAGGAGTGGTGGAATAGGGCCAAAAGCCTATCCTGCCTCCAAGCCTGAACCACGTTCATAACTAAAAAAAAATTGCTCTATCAGAAGTAATTAATACCGGCAGACTTTTCGTTTACATCTGCCAATAAAATAGACAATTAGGAAATCCCAAAATTAAGATTTTCACCGATCTATGGTGAATGAATCAAAACTGCTAATTAAAATGTATAAATTCACAGTTTTTACCATATTCAAAAAAACCACAGGGGCGGGCTTGCCAATAACCTTAAACAGTACAAAAAATTAAATACAACACCCGTTCCCACTCCCCGATCGAATCTTTTACTCACATTAGTGCCTGATATGAGTATAAACTCATATCAGGCACTATCGGCAATCCGATCGCAACTTGAGTCTTTTTTATCGGATGACGGCTAAAGCACCTGCGCCTGCTGCTGCAGCCGCCGAGGAAAGAGCCGTGAAAAACAGCCACCAAGAGGCAACTTCTGCCGCTTTCCGAGTTTCTTCGGCTTGTTTTTCGGCTTGTAATTTGATGCTTTCGAGGCGAAGCTGCGCCTCTTGCTGCAAGCGTTCTGCTCTTTGCAAGACGCTGTTGCGGCTTCTCTCAATTTGGTCGATCAAGCGGTTGGCATCTGCTTCGGAAATGTCCTCGCGGGAACTAATTAGTGCTACTAAAGTATCGCGGTTGAACTGACCCAGCCGATCGCGCAAAGCGTCAAATCCGGCTTGCGGGTCGTCAAATAACTTCCGCACGTCCCGCGTAATGCCTTCGTAATTTAGTTCAGGGCGATCGAGCGAATTGAGGTAATCCCGAATTTTTCCGAGAATCCCGTCAATTACCGACTGAATACCCTCCTGTATTTTCTGAATTTGCAGTGCGAACTCATCGCGCACCGACAAAATTCCATCGACAATGCGATTGGCTTCTGCTTCAGAAATATCCGGCCGCTGAGACAGCAGAGAAACAACTGTAGCTCGATCGATGTGTGACAAGCGCTCGCCCAAACTGTAAGCGCCGACTTTCGGGTCATGCAGCAGCAGTTGCAAGTCGCGCTTGATAGCTTCGGGATTTAATTCATCCTTGCCCGTATTACGCAAATAATCTTCTAAAACACTCTGAAAATCTTGCACTTGGCTTTGCACCCGTTTTGCCAAACGGCGCGGCGCTTTCACAATCGAGCCGAGAGTTTCCTGCACTTGATCGATAATTTGATTGACTTGTTCCTCGCTCAAATCTTGTCTCTGAGAAAGCAGTTTTACCAAAGTATCGCGATCGACTTGAGACAGGCGGCCGCGCAGCGCTAAAGCTCCTTCTTTAGGATTTTCCAGCAGTTTTGTCAAATCCCGCTTAATCCCTTCAGGATTGAGTTCTGATTTGCCAGTATTGCGGAGGTAATCTGCAAGGGCGGTTGTGGTTTGGTCGTACTGATCCTTAGCTTTTTGGGCCAACTTTTGCGGCGCGTGCACTGCGCTGTGCCAAGTTTCTTCGGCGCTGTCGAGAAGCTGATTTACTTGGTCTTCGCTGAGGTCTTTCCGCTGAGATAGCAATTTTACCAAAGTTTCGCGATCGAACCTAGAAGCTCTAGCTCTTAGCGCCCACATTCCCGCTTCCGGGTTGTCCAGCAGCGTTTTCAAATCGCGCTTGATGCCTTCGGGATTGAGTTCTTCTTTGCCCGTAGACTTCAAGTATTCTTGCACTCTTTGCCACTGGTTGTCTAGTCGGACTTGCGCTGCTTCTTGCAGACCTTTAGCATCTGCTAAAACTACATCTCGCGTCCTTTCCAACTCTTGAACAATCTGTTCTACTTCCTGAAATCCGAAGTTTTCGCGACCTCGGAGAATTTGCACGAAACTGTCGCGGGTGTAAGGAGACAGGCGATCGCGCAACTGTTCGTAACTAGCGTCGGAGTCCTCTAAGATTTTTTTGAAATCGCTCCCGATAGCTGTTGCTGTCAGTTCATCTTTCGGCGTCAGCTTCAAATAAGTTTCCACCCGCCACTGCAAATCGCGAGATTTTTCTTGCTCCTCGGCAAAGATCGCGGTTTGTAAAACTCGCTGTCTAATTGCTTCTAATTCCTGAGAAATTTCTTTAATTTTGTCTTGGGTAAAAACGCCTCGGCTGGCCAAGATTTCCGCAAAATTAGACTGTTTTAGTTTTTCTAATTCGCGGCGCACAGTTCCCGGATCGGCTGTAGGATCGTAGAGCACGTCACGAAATTCGCGCTCGATGGCTTGGGGGTTCATCTGCCACGAATAAGTGTTGAGTAGGTAGTTTTCTACGTCGGCGCGAATTGGGCTGTAAGTTACGGGTTCGCCTTTGACTTGAGCGGTAATTTTATCAGCTTGCTGGCCAACTTTGTCTTTAGCTTCTTTGAGCTGACCGATTACTTTTTCAACATCTAAGTCAGAAATATCCGTGCGACCCAATACTATTCCCATTAAAGCATTGACTGCCATTGTCGTTGCTTGGGACATCATGGTCGGGCTTTGTCCAGAATTTTGACCGCGCAGATTGCTGAGGGCTTTTTCTACCCTACTTGCCAATTTATCTGAGACCAAATCTCCCGATTTGGCAGATTTGAGATAGTCTACTAATTGGGCGATGCCGTCTGATTGCTGCTCTTGTTTTCCTACTTGTTTCCAAGCATCTTGAAGTTGGTCTACAATCCGGTTTACGTCGCGTTTTGATAAGTCCGATCGCGAACTTACTAAATCTACGAGAGTTTGCCGGTCGAGATTCGGCAAATTTTCCGCTGCAATGGTTTTTAGTTGCGGATCGTTGAGCAATTTTTCAAACTCGCTACGCATCCCTTTGATGTCTAATTCTGGCGGTTTGAGGCTTTGGATGTAGTCTTCGACGTTTTCTCGCAAGCTTGTGGGGTCGATCGCGCTACCGAGTTCGTGGCCCACTGCTGCTGCTGCTGCTTTGGCTGTGGCGACTACTTGGTTGCTGGCTGCTTTGGCGCCCAGGGCCGAGGCTGCGGTGCCGACAATGGCTTGAAAGCCTGATGTGGCGGTGTTGACGACGGAACCGATCAAGGAACCGACGGTGGTGGAACTCACCCAAACCAGCATTGAGAAATAGGTTGCCCACACCACTAAACCGACGATCGCACCTAAACCGGGACTGCTAATCAAGCTCAGCTTAACTGCAAGCAAGCAAGCAAAGAATAGGGCGACGGTGACGGTAATCAGCGTCCAAGTCCCTACTTTTCGGCCGATGTGGCGGACTGGGGAACTGCCGCTATCCGAGTGGTGGTCGCGGTCGTCGCGGGATTGTCCCATGTACGAAAGGCCCGCGGCTACTGATAAATTTGTTAGCAAGAGTTGGAAAGCGCAGGCGAGTACCACTCCAGCTATCAAGGCGATGAAAAATTGCGGCCCGGAATAGAGGAGTGCTGCGTCTTCTGCTGTGTTTGTAGTTGTAGTCTGCTCTACTGGCACTTGAGCCAGCCAGAACCCGATGTTATACAGTTGTGGATTTATTGGCAAATTTTGATACATACTATATTCCTCGTTAAGGGGTGGGTGCGCGCTCATGGGCGCAAGTTAACCCATGTATAGTTTTAGACTCATGCCCCCAATGGCAAGCATCGCCTTATTGACGAGCTAAAGCATCCCCCTACAGTTGGAAGTGTAGAAATATGTCTGAGGTCGGCTATCACTTTAGGGATATTTGTGGTATGTAAATTGGCAGTTGTTAGATTGTTAGTTCTGAGTTATGAGTAAGGTGCGCTGGGGCGCAGCCGAGATATAGTCATTTCAAATAAGTATGAGACACTCTTTCTGCACAATAAGCACGAATAACTTCATCAAGAGATGTGCCAGGAGACGCATACATTTTAGCTCTCTTTAATGCACTAAAATCATGCTCAATATCATTTAAGTCAGGAGAGTATTTTGGTAAAAAAAGTATCTGATGGCCTGCTTCCTCCACCAGGAGCCTAATTGCTGTCTTACGATGAATCGGTGCATTATCCATGATTAATATTGATGGTATTGTTAAAGATGGCAATAAATATAAAGCTAACCACCCTTCAAAACTTTCTGCATTCAAGCTCCCTGTAAAGACCATAGGTGCAATCAAGTCCTTGTTGCCTTTTCTTCTTCCTGCTACTAAATTTTCTCTTTTTCCGCGTTTTCCTTGTCTCTCCCCATATACTTTTCTCCCTTTTTTTGACCACGCATAAACACAAGCATGAAACTCTTCAAACCCTGACTCATCAATAAATACAAGGCTTTTACTCCCATGAACTTTAATTAAAGTTCTCAGTGTTTGGTAGTATTGTATTCTTTCTTCTCTATTCCTTTCTCTATAACGAAATTCTTTTTTTTATTCGTAATTTTCATTTTCTTTAAGGCATAGCATATGGCACTCGCTCTCACCCCGAATTTCCTTGCTCTTTCTATTAATCTTGCTTCGGGATTTTCTTCTACATCTTTTCTGAGCATTTCCCAGTCTATCTTTCGCTCACGGTGTTCTACCTTAGTGGCTCGAAGGTCTTCCCTCCCTAGCCATCTGTATATTGTTGCTCTTCCTACTTTAAACAGGGCGGCGGCTTTGGTTATACCCCCTCCATTTTCCACATAATCCACTACTCTTTTTCTTAAATCTAGACTGTATGCCATTTTTCGGCTCCGAGTTAACAATTTTTCTTGATTTTACATCATCTTGCATTTGTCTCACATTTATTTGAAATGACTATAGATGGTAGTAATGGTAAGTCTGATTACAATAATCGTAGAGGAGCAAGACTTAAGTACCAAATAGTTCGCTAAAAATATCCATACTTAATCGTTGAGGAGAAGTTTTGTGTTTGCCGTCAAGCGAGCGCTCAAATTGAATAACCGGGAAGCGACCTTGATGGCAAAACACGCAGGATTTCGGCGGGTAGTGTTTAACATGGGGTTGAGCTTGCGGACTCAAATGTATGGCGAGGGACAATTCACAGACTCAAAGGTACTTAACGAAGTCAAAAAAGTTCTCACCAACTACGTCAAGAAACAGCCTGAATTCGCTTGGATGAATCAATTATCTAGTCGCGTTTATCAAAATGCTTTTATTGACTTGAAAGATGCTTTTAGGCGGTATCGCTCTGGAAAGGCAGGTCATCCAAAATTTGCTAGTCGCCGCTGGGGTCAATCTTTTACAGTTGATTCGTCTAAGGGCAAAGTTTTACTAAATGCTGGCAGCACTATCAAGATTCCTACATTGGGAACTTTTCGACTCTACGAAGCCTTAGAATGCGGTTATGTGTCTCAAACTTTTACGATTTCAAAAGAAGGAAGTCGTTGGTTTGTTTCCTTTTGCGTTGATGCCGAACGTTTGCCAGTGCAACAATCTGAAAGCTCTGTAGGAATCGATGTAGGCATTAATTCTTTTGCCACGCTGTCAACTCAGCAGGTCTTTGATGCGCCGAAGCCGTTAAAACAAGCGAAAACCAAGCTTGCTACGTTGCAGCGCCAAGCATCAAAACAGGTAAGAGGCTCCCAAAATCAGCGTAAAACCTACGATAAAATCCGTCGGCTCCATACACGGATAGCTAATATTCGTTTAGACTTTCTTCACAAGCTAACAACTTATTTAGCTCAAACTTTTAAGCTAATTAAGATTGAAAACTTGAATGTTCAAGGAATGATGGCGAATCACAAGTTAGCCGGGGCAATATCGGATCTAGGGTTTTACGAGTTCAAGCGTCTACTCGATTATAAGTGCAAAATGTATGGAGCAAATTTAGTCTTGGTAGACCAATGGTTCCCCAGCACTAAAACTTGCTCGAATTGTGGCACTAAAAAAGATATGCCACTAAGCATTCGGACTTTTGACTGTCCTGCTTGTGGCATATCTTTAGATCGTGATTTGAATGCAAGTCTGAACATTTTAAACTGGGAACCCTCGGCTTGAGGGGATAGCCTACTTATCTTGGGATTAGCCGTCTACCCAACAGCGTAGGAAGTAAACATGAATTGTATCTAAAGATGGCTTTAGATAAGTTTAGGTAAGTTTTACGAAGCAGTCGGCACAGAAGCCCAGACAAATTGTGAACAATTAATCTACCAATGCCATAGCAAATTAGCTTTCAAGGAATTCGATAGTGCAGCGAGAAAGTCATGCAATTATTATTGGCGGCAGTTTAGCAGGACTGTTGGCCTCTAGAGTATTAGCAAAACACTTCGATCGAGTAAGTATTGTTGAACGAGATTTTTTGCCAGAAAAACCCGCACCTCGCCCCGGGATTCCTCAATCCTGTCACCTTCACATCCTTTTAAATCGGGGGAGAATCATCTTAGAAGAGTTTTTTCCCGGCTGGGAAAACGAACTGATAGCTGCTGGTGCTCCTAGTTTAGATCCGAGGTCGATCGGGTGGTTTAGTCCGGCGGGTTGGGCCCCGCAATTTAGCCCGGATCTAAATGATTTAATTATGTTCAGTCGGGATTTAGTTGATTGGCAAATTCGCCGCCGCTTGGCTGAAAATACGAACGTGCATTTCCTCGAAGGAGGCACAGTAAGGGGGTTGCTGGCGAATGCCTCGCGCGCGGAGATTGCTGGCGTGTCGGTGTGTTTTCGCGATCGCCACAACCCTGGTAACATCCATACAGAGAATTTGAATGCAGATTTGGTAGTCGATGCTGGTGGCAAAGTTTCCAAAACACCTCAATGGTTGAAAAGTTTGGGCTATGAACCTCCGCAAGAAACCGTTATCAATGCTTTTGTCGGCTATGCCAGCCGCATCTATAAATGCAGCGGTAAATTGTCAGACACAGCGCCAGTATTTGTCTCAACATCACCGCCATTTCGCAACCGTGGCGGTGCAATTTTCCCGATCGAAGGCAATCGCTGGCTGGTGACTCTCGCCGGGGGCGATCGCGATTATCCCCCCACAGACGAAGCAGGTTTTCTAGAATTTGCCCGCACTCTGCCAACCCCGACAATTTATCATCCGATTAAAGACGCAGAAGCCATCACACCAGTTTATAGTTATCGAGGTACCGAAAACCGTTTGCGCCACTACGATCGCCTCTCCCGCTATCCTGAAAATTTGGCAGTTATCGGTCATGCAGTTTGCGCTTTCAACCCGGTTTATGGTCAAGGAATGACCGTTGCTGCACTAGATGCTCAGATGCTAGATAAATGTTTGCAAAAGCAAAGAGAGCGGTATCCAGAAGGCGATTTAACAGGCTTTGCGCGACAATTTCAACAAAAACTAGCAAAATTACACACTGTTCCTTGGACGTTTGCCATCAGTCAGGATTCCCGCTATCGCGGAAGTACGGGTGCAAAACTAAACCTTGCTACGCGGCTGACAATTGATTACATGGATCTAGTGTTAAAAGTGCTGGTCTCAGATGCTAAAGTTTGTCAAGCATTTTTGGAAGTTCTGCACATGATTGAGTCGCCGGGGGTACTTTTTTCTCCCAGTATTGCGGTTAAGGCGATCGGGCAATTAGTCACCGTTCGGCAGAAGGCATAATTAATATAAAGAGTTTATAAGCTGTTGTGCATTTAATTTGTATGTTGAGGGCGGGCTTTCGGGCCCAACCCTACTCCCCACAAGAGGAAAAATTTATTTGACTATGCAATTTAAATGCGGATTAGCTTACAGAATCAGGTGAGTTTTGCCAATTCTATTTATCACCGCCGATGAAAGGAGATCGACGCAGATGAAATCCTATTCATCTGCATTTATTTAAGCTGATATTATGTCCGCTAGAACCTGGACGATCAAAAACGTGACTTTTGCGACTGCGGTTTTCTAGTATTTCACGTAATTAATATGGGTAAAATCCGATTTAGTACCCCAATAGTCGGTTTTTGAAATAAATCTAATGATTTATTTCAAAAAATGTTTGCAGTCACGACTTACCCACAGGGCTCAAGAAACCGGGTTTTTTCCCGTATCCCTCGCGCTTCACGCTATATTGTCGTAAAAAAAATCGGTTTTTGCCGCCTAGAATAATATAGACTTGTGCAATTGTCACTTGCCAGCCAAACAATCTAATTCCCCTTGCATTTGGGTGGTAACTCGCTCGAAACAAGCATCAACATAATCGCGATCGCGCGCCGCCTCCGAACCGTACCTCTCAAATACAATCGGTTCGCAGACGCGAGTCCGAATTTGCACGGGTAAAGGCAGGTTTGGCAAAGGCCCAATACTCAATCCCCAAGGCAATCCTAAATACACCGGAAAAACCACCGGATCGATGCCCAACAACCACGGCATCCCCCATTCATGCAATTGCTTAACTTGTTCGTACAAATCTGCCAAAACTATCAAAGTATCGTGAGCACCGTGTGAGATAATTGGTACAATTGGGGCTTCTTCTCGCAATGCTAATTTGATAAATCCCTTGCGTCCCGCAAAGTAGATTCGATCGCGCAAGTGGTGGGGGCGAAAAACATCTTGGGCGCCGCCCGGATAGACGAGAACTGGGGCATTTTTCCGCAAAGCTGCGATCGCCATTTTCGGATGGGCCTTGAGGGCTCCACACTGAACCGCCATGCTAGCAACATCAGGAGAAACTTGCCAAACCGTGGGGTGCATCAATCCGTAGGCCAAGCGTTCGGTGCCGTACCTGCGGAACCATTCGTATAGGAACATAAACATATCGGGAGCGGCGAGTCCCCCGTTGTGAGAACCGACAACGAGCATTTTCCCGCTGGCGGGTACGTGGTGCCAGCCGTCGCTTTGTACGCGAAAATAGTAGCGGTACAGCCATTCCCAGACTGGCAACAAAAGCTGAATGAAGTCAGGATTGCGATCGTCTAAAGATAGACCGTCAAAGGGATATTTAGAGGATTTCCCGTCTTTTTTGTTAGTAGTTTTTGTCACTGCAAAAATATTTAACGCTTTGGTCATTATATAGCAGAAGGAAGAAAGCTTTAACTCTCGAATAGAGAAGGCTTTAGTTATTTGGGAAAAAAGGAAGAAGGGAAAAGATTAGTTGGGCTTTTCCTCTCCTTTTGCGTGCGATCATCCCCATCGCCCTGTGCAAAAAAAATTTTCCGATCATTGAATACGATCCATTCCGAAGGAACCTACCGCATTAGTTTCAGCAAGTGAAAACCTCACAAACATCGAGCGCGCTTGCTATAGCAATATAATTAAATCAGAATTGGCGCAAATATTTGGTTTCTGATTTGATCGGGCTGCTTTTGTTCGGAGGTTTTCTGCTGGTTGTCTCCACAGGAACAAAACCGTTTGCAAACAGCTACAGCAACTGTCGCTGATGGCGGGGCGGCTTTAGCCACAAACACACAACTGTGTCTCAAGCCGATAAGTTTCCGTTTTGGAAGATTTTATCAAATTGACGCTAGCCATCAGGTCAATGCTAGCGATTGGTGCTGTTTGCCACAATTTTAAGTAAGGTACGATCGACAGTGGAGTTATGTGAGGGCGATCGAAGAACTGTATCCGGCTTGTGCCAGCCCACTACGACGATGGGGTCGATCGCGCCAATCGCCTGTCACTGAGAATCTGGGAGGATCTCAAGCACAATCTCGCTCTCGAATCTGCCAAGAATTCACCTGAAAGGTAGCCCAATATTACTCAACAGCAACAACTGACAGCTAAATGGTTTAACGAACACCTGACAAGATATTGGCGGACAACACATGACTTGGATTCCTAGTAAACTGTCCCGCATTTAAACAGTTAACTGTTGACTTTGCCCCTCTGCCATTCCCCGACTCGGACACTCTGGCATTCTCCCCCTCTCCGCCTCTGCCATAATGAGCCATTTATAGGCGTAGCAGCTTTATGTCTCTTCGCTCAACTCGCCAAACATTAAATAATATCAATAAAACTTGACTTCCGGCTATAAAAAAGTTATATAAGGCTTTTTTGTGGAAGACAAATCGATTTTTTTGCTATATTGACCTGCAATTAAGATAATGATTGTGATTAAGTGAGGATTTGAACGGATGAAAAACTTGAATTGCTGGAACAAACCCGCTGCATTGCTGGGCGCGATCGCGATCGCAACCGGAAGTTGGCAGGCGAATGCCATCGGTGTTGCCGCCCCATCAACATCCACTGTCAGTCCAGATGCGGAAAATATTTCCTTTGAAGATAGCGCCACGTTTCAAATAGCCCAAGCTGGCAACCTTTGCCGTAAAGTCACTCCCAAAGAAGGTTTGACCGTTCGCCAGAAGCCAGACCCCAAATCCCCTAGAGTTGGCGGGGTAGGACTTAACACTCAGGTAACGCTGTCCCAAGGCGCTACTTCTGTTAAAGCCTCCGACGGTCGCCTCTGGATTCAAATAACCGCTCCCGTCACAGGGTATGTGGCTAGCGGATATCCCAACAACGAGGCTAATTTAGGTTCGTGCACGACAGCCAGCACCACAATTAGTCAAACTCCTTCCCCAAGGCCGGCAGCGACACCAGCACCGGCACCTGCACCGGCACCTGCACCGAGTCCAAGTCCGGCACCTGCTGCGACACCAGCACCCGCACCAGCACCCGCACCCGCACCGGCACCAGCACCTGCACCAGCACCGGCACCCGCACCCGCACCCGCACCGGCACCGGCACCGGCACCAGCACCAGCACCGGCACCGGCACCAGCACCGGCACCGGCACCGGCACCAGCACCAGCACCGGCACCAGCACCGGCACCGGGCCCGGTAAGTCTGTGCCGGCAAGTAGAACCTCGCGTAGCTCCGAGGGGCCTAGCTATCCGCACCGAGCCTTCAAAGACTTCTGCTGTTAAAGGCGGTGTACCGGCTAACGGTCAAGTAACGCTTGTACCGAATTTCCAGTTGGTGAAAGATAAGAATGGAGAAAATCGCAATTGGGTTGAGATTTCAGCCCCTGTGGCCGGATTCATCTCGGCTGGAAATTTGATCATGTGCAAGTAAAATTCTGAGTTCGATCGCTCTTTTTGACTAAAAGAGCGATCGACAATCAACGCAACTTCCCATTTATTTTCTTCCCTTTCTCCTTCTCTTTCCCCACGCAAGCAAGTGCTGCTGCCATGCTGTAGCGGGCAATTGGGCCGCGACTCGCCACCAAACTTTTATCACCCCCAAACAACCTCGCTGTCGAATTCCATCTCTCATCAGATCGCGAAACAACTGAATCATTAATTCCCCGTATTCTCTGCGGAACGAACCGGGGTAAATCAACAGCAGCAAAGTGTAGAGACGTAGAGAAGCTGACAATATCAATTCTGATAATTTCACCCATCCTCCACTCCAATTCATTGTTAATCTTTCAACGTTTAATTTTTAATTCAAACGGTTAAAGTGGAACGATTGAGCAACTGTTTTTCTTGGGCCATTTCTACTAAATGGGCTAGGCGTTCGGCGTCTAGGGTAATCACTCGGCGGCCGAGTTGGGTAAGGCTGTAGTAGCGGCGACGTTCGTCATCTAATGTGCTATCGAGCTTTTGGGCCTCCTCCGCGATCGGTTCGCAGGGTAAACGCATCTTAACTTTAACCCAAAATATGCTACACTTATATCCGACGAATTTTTAGGTATTTTATTGTAGTTTAGTAATTGCTCAACTAGGGGAAAAAAGGGAGCCATGAAGAGAGAGGGCTTTTTGAATAGCTTGATAAGCAGTTAAGCCCTGCCTTTTACCAGTATTGACAACTGAACGAACCGCTGCAAATAAATCTCTACCCCATTCCGAACGAAAGCAATTAGTCACGCGACGAAATATCACGCTCATCCGAATCGCTTGTTCGCTCGAATTATTTGTGGGTGGAATTGTCACATCTTCCAGAAATAAAAACAAATTATCCATCAACTCGCCATAGCGTTTTCGTAACCGGACACCATCCGGCTGATATGGGGCTAAACTCAAAATTCTGGTTAATCTTTCTCGTAAATTGCTGCGATATCTCTCCAGCTTTGTCTCGTCCATCCTGTCGCGTCGTCGATGGATGACAAAGGCCCTTAATAATAACCTCTTCATCGCTGGGGCAAAAATCTTGTCTCCTGCATCAATCGCATATTGGCAATCCCGTAGTTGATGGGCTAAACACACCTGCCATTGTGCTGCTGGGTGATTTTTTTGAGCGCTAAAAAGATCTGATACCCACAGTTGCGGGCGATGTTCCCCGAGAACTTCACTAATTACTCCAGCCCCTCGACTGGGACGGATGACATGCAGGCAAATATCTTGGTTCTGAAACACCCACTCCCATTGGTTTTGTCCGTTTACTCTGGCACTGGTTTCATCGCCCGCAAATTAATTTTGCCTGTCGCAAACGTTGTAGTATTTGATTTACTTGCTCATCTAAACTGGTTTTGACTGTACTTAAAAGGTTGGCGATCGCTCCTTCTGAGATCTTGAGTCCAAAAACGGATGACAAGATTCCCGACAGCCGTTCGTAGCCGATCGCATGAGTGTAGCGCAGATATGTGACGCGAGCTTTGAATCTCCCGGCCAAATGGTGAACCTGGTTCCATTCCAGCAGGTACTGGGGCAAGATACTCGGTTTGACAACAGGGGCAGCGACCGCCATAACGTTCAATGCGCGTTACGATCGGGCGAATTGGTGGTAGTTCAATTTTGTCATAGACGGATTGCAATTTTTGGGTTGTGGCAGTTATTGTTTCTGAACACTGGGGGCAACTTTTGATTTGAGCGATAATGATTTGGTCGGGTTCGGGATGTAGATGTCTTCCCCCTCCTGTTCTGCCAATGCTTTTTTGTCTTTTGACGGATTCTATTTTCGATGGCTTCGACTTGATGTTGGGCTTGAATCCTTTCGATGGTGGAGTGCTGGAATTCGAGCTGGTTTTGGTGGGGGATGAGTCTGTTTTTGATGCGTCAGTGGATAATGCTGCACGCAGTTTTTGAATTTCCTGCCATAGCTCTACTATCAAGGCGTCTTTTGCCTCGTCTGATAGTTGTTTTAGGTCAGGGAGTTTTTTCATTCCTCTATCTAATGTCTATCTCGTTCTCTTGTCAAGGGGGTTGAGCAATTACGTAGTTTATTCGTGCTATCAATGGCAAGAGGTTTTAGTAAAGCTGTAACTTCCCAACAAAAAGAAACAGATTCATTGCCGTCAATGAATATTTTAAATACCAGTTTTTTAGAGCATTTTGCCAATTTGAAAGACCCAAGAATAGAAAGAAGTAAAGAACACTTACTCAAAGATATTATAGCGATTGCGATTCTAGCTGTCCTCAGCGGTGCCGACGGATGGGTGGCAATAGAAGACTATGGTAATGCCAAATATGAATGGTTGAAAAGCTTTCTAGAATTACCGAATGGTATACCATCTCATGACACATTTAGTCGGGTATTTGCCAGAATTGAACCGCAGCAGTTTCAAGAATGTTTTTTGAGTTGGGTAAATGCCATAGTCGGGGAATTAGAACTAAACGTAATTGCCATTGATGGCAAAACAATGAAACAATCTTATGACCGAAATGACCAGCAAAAAGCGCTACATATAGTTAGTGCCTGGTCTTCATCTCATCAATTGGTTTTCGGACAAAAAAAAGTCGATAAAAAATCTAACGAGCTAACAGCGATTCCGGCATTGATAGAAATGTTAGAAATCGCCGGAAGTGTAATAACCATAGACGCTATGGGATGTCAAAAAAACATAACATCTCTGATTATCAAGAAAAAAGGAGATTATATTTTAGCTTTAAAAGGGAATCAAAAACTCCTGTATACCGCCGTAAAAGAGTGGTTTGAAGTAGCTAAAAAAGCAGATTATTTAGGCAGAGACTACAGTCCGGCATGAGCAAGTAGAAGCCGGACATCATCGAGTGGAAAAAATCCAAGTCTGGACTGTGGATGTATCCGAGTTACCACAAGTGCATAATCAAGCATTATGGACTGGATTAAAAACAGTTGTCATGATAGTTAGTGAACGACGATTGTGGAATAACACCACCACTGAAGCTCGTTTTTATTTGAGTAGTTTAAGCAGTAATGCTGAGACAATTGCTGGGGCGATTCGCAGTCATTGGGGCATTGAAAATAGCTTACATTGGACGCTTGATGTTACATTTTATGAAGATAAAAGCCGGATTCGGAAACAGAACTCTCCCGAAAATTTTGCACTTCTACGTCGCTTGGCTATAAATTTACTAAAACAAGAAAAAACTTCCAAACAAAGTCTAAAAATGAAACGGTATCGAGCGGCAATGGACAATAATTATTTAGTTAAAATTTTAAACTCTGCCAGTTAATGGTCGAAATCTCAAACCTATCTAAGAAGGAAAATTATCCGCCTTTAAGAAGTTTAGAAAATCTTAAGGTTCTGATTTAATCTGCTTAAATGTGGTTAAAATTAATGATTTTTAGAAGCTTTTTTTAGTTATTTAGCAATGCACAAATTTAGGTGTTTGTCAAATTAATTTAGATGCGTTTACCCTGATTTATCTCCTTACTCTCCTGATTTTAATCCCATCGAGTTATGGTGGTCTCAACTGAAAGCATTTTTACGTCAATTCTCTCCTACTACTACTAAAATGATTGATATTTTGATTGCTACGGCTCTTGATTTAATCAATCCCAAGCAGGTAGTGCCCTGAAGGAAAGGATCAAGAGAATTAAACTGAATTCAAAGAAAGTAGGCGTTTAGAGTTGTAAATTAGCATTGTAATGATGCACAAAGCGCCAAATGGCAGCAATATGATTTTCTAATTTTTTAGAGAAGGCTAAGCTCTTTCTTACCAATCGAGACACTCATTGTCGAATAGTACAGTTGAAGCGCTCGATATAGCTAGTAAAACCACTATCGAGAGTCTACACTCCGATGACGAATGCTTGGCAATACAGAATCATAAGCACTCCAATGGTCGGTATAAATTACTGCACATTGACGGTACACTGGTGGCATTGAATCCCATAAAGCTTGACCCGATACTGCGCTACGATCTCCAATATGTACACCAACAATTTCCCTAGTCTGGGCATCCAATGCCAGCCAGACCCACTGCTGATTTCCTTTACTATCAACGAATGACCATAACTCATCCATCTGAACACTCAAGCGCTTTTTTTCCTTGGGAGTCACCTCAACTTGCTTCTTAACAGCAGCCGCTTGGCTATTAACGTATCGCTGCACTGTATCTTCTGACACTTGTAGTACCCGAGCAATTCCCGCCTGAGAAATACGTTCAAGTAGCATCCGTGACATTAATTCCTTTTGTTCTTTTGTAATAGGTTTCCATCCCGGATTTAAAACAAATTGACGACCACATTCTCGGCATTTATAATTTTGTTTATGATGCCGACTTTGACCGTTTCGACTAACTTCTTCCGAACCACAATTAGGGCAACAATTAATTTTTGGAGTTTAGACTAAGCACAAATTGACTCAGCATGAGCTGAGTGGAAAAAATGGTTAATTAGCGAGAGGTTCTCAAGGTTAACTTACGAATTTTGTGGATTTTTGGAACCGACCTTTACCCTTTTTGACCACAGGATATCGGCATCTTCGGGTGCGAGGTTTTCCCGTTTGCCATCCATCCGAGTTTCCTCGACGTTTGGGAGCAACAGTGGGAGTCCCAATCTTAATTAAAAGTGGAAGCATTGATTGTGCAACCCTTCCAGGGGTCAATTCCGGCAGAGCCAATTGCTGTGGGCAAACGAATTTCTCTGACGACATCTTTAGCTAACCATAATTGCCAGGTTAGTAAAGGCATCAAATCACTCCATCGTTCGCACTGTTCTGGGGTACTCAACTTCGGCACAGTCCAATGTAAGGTTTGTTTAACTAACCGATACCAATGCTCGATGGTAAAACGACGCAGATATAGTTGCCAAATTTCAGCCAGAGATGGCATTTGGATACCAACCCACACTAACCATAAAGGTTGACTATTTAATCGACCCGTTACAGTTTCTAAACGTTCGACTAAAATTAGAGTCATTGGATGTTTGGGACTGCCTCGAAAGTGCAAGTCATCCCATTTTCTTAACCGAATTTTTCCGAGTTTTGGCTCAACACATTCCAGAGTTTGTTCTGGTTCCCACCAGCTTTGAGGGTCGTTAAGTTTAAACTGGTTCCCATGAATTCTTGGTCTTCCTTTACCACTATAAGATAGAGGTGCTGACCACAAACAACGATTAGAACGAATACGCATCACTTGATCGGCGGCGATGGCTGCGGTTGCTTTAACTAGAGGCGCACACCCATACTCACTGTCAAATAAAACAATCGGTCTATTCTGAAGATATTGGCACAGTTGCGCCAATTGTTGAGCGCCTTTATCGATTGGGTTGTCCCAACTCGTAATACGTTCGTGTCTCAAGGGCAGCGCCCAACTGCCACTACTTTCAGGTATCCAGGCAATCGTACTATATCCTTGACCGATGCCGACAGGTATGCCGTGAGGTAAGGCCGTGGGTTGATGTTCATAGGTGCGTTCTTTGAGGGTACGTGCATGGGGTCTTAACCACGCTGTATGATCGATCGCCAATACTGGACGTTCTACTTGTGACATCTGTTGGATGTACAGTTGCATCAACTTTTCTCGGTCTGGGCTGCAATCTTGCAGGGCTTCGTAGACGCTTGACCATTCACGTCGAAATAAAGGACTGAGGGCAAAATCTCCTAAACATGAGACGTGGCGGGTCGTCATCGCTGCATCTGCCAGCTCAAAGGTGGCATCTTTTGCCTGGCCGAGGCATTCATAAGCTAGTTG